>JADZFF010000119.1 GCA_020850015.1 Bdellovibrionales bacterium
ACGAGGCGCTGTTTCTCGGGCAGATCGTTGATGGCATCGGCGATCAGCCGCTTCAGGAAGGCCACGTTGACCTGGTTGAAGGGCGAGGGCGCGCGAGGGCCGTTGTCGTCCAAACCGTGCAGCGAGCGTTTGTCGGCCTTTGAGAAGTTCGAAACGTCATCGAAGCTCAGCAGCGACACGCTCCGCACCTGCGTCAGCATGTCCTGATACTCTTCCATATTCACGCCGAGGGCTTCGCAGACCTCTTCGTCCGTGGCCTGGCGGCCCTTCTCCTGCTCGATGCGCACGTACACGCGCTCGAGCTGCTTGGCCTTCTCACGCACCGAGCGCGGCACCCAGTCCTGGGCGCGCAGCTCGTCGAGAATGGCGCCGCGGATCCGGAATTCAGCGTAGGTCTTGAACTTGTTGTCGCGGCTGCAGTCGTACTTGTCGATCGCGTCCATGAGCCCGATCACGCCTGAGCTGATCAGGTCGTCGAGCTCGATGTTCGCGGGCAGACGCGCGGCGATCTTCTGCGCGATGTACTTGATGAGCGGCGAGTACTCGAGGATGAGCTGGTCGCGCGACCGATTCCCAGGATTGAAGTCGTCGCTCACGAGGCGCGAGGTGTGGCGCTTGTCCTGCTCGAGCTCTTTCTCGAGCTCCTTCTGCAGCTCCACCTCTTCCTTCGCCGCGGCCTCAGCGACGACGACGTCCTCGATCGCCTGATTCACTTGCTCGCCGTTCGCGGAAACGACGGTGGTGGTCTCCTGGATCTCGACGACCACCTCTTCCTCGATGACCTTCCCCTTATGGGCCGTCGCCGGCTTTTTCGCGCTCTTGCGCGCAGGCGCAGTGACTGCCGTAGCGGCGACCGCTGGGCGGGAGCGCGAGGTTCGGGCCTCGGTCTGACGGTACTTCTGGATGCCGCGCTGAGAACTCATCGTCATTCCCCCGAACCCCTCCTGGGTATCAAGAGCCCCTGGCCGCCTTCGGCACTCAAGCTCCCGTTCATCCGTAAACTCGATCCGCTCGGTTCCCGATGGAACCGGCCGGCCTCCTGGCCGACACGTCCAACCGCTTGTGCATCAGGCGCAGACACGCTGTAGCCGAGGCGCCTGGATAACAGTCTATCAGAGATTTTCCGGCCGATAGCGTGGCCGGGATTTTTTCGTCGCGCGGAATGCTGCCCAAGTATTCCAGTTGAACTTCTCCCCGCCGGATCGCTGAGCGGGCCAAGCCGTTGAAAAGACGCCGTCCTTCGCGGGCGCCCTTCACCTGATTGAGCACGATCCTTGCCCGGCTGACCCCGGCCTCGCGGCGCAGGTGGGAAAGCAAGGCCTGGGCCGCGGCCAGGCAGTCCGGCGTCAGCACGATGACGTGCTGCCAGGAGGGACGATGGATCGGCCCTCCTTCGCCAAAGGTCTCCTCGGCGCCGCACTCCAGGATCAGGCGTTCCGCCGATTCGCCGAGCTTCGCCAGGCGCGCGGCCACGCCGCTTTCCAGCAGGCCCGTGTCGCGGCTGGCGCGCAGGAAATCGGGGCTCAACCGCGCCGCGAGCAGCCGCGATTCCCATGGCTTCAGGAATCGCGCGTCGGACCCCTGCTCATATGCATCCAGTGGCGCCAGATCCGACCCATTCCATCCCGAGTTAGCCAGCAATACGCGCGATCCGGCGCGGGCCCAGAGGGAAGCCAGGTGCGTAGCCACGAGGGACTTGCCCGCTCCAGGACGCGCGGAGCACACGGAGAAAACGGTGGACGTGGGCGGGCCCGCCTGCGTGGGCTCGGGATCGGAGGCCGCCTGACGGTCCTCCATGATGCGCCTGAGAGTCTCGGCCTGGTCCATGCGCTCTAGAGCTCCATCACGAGCGCGGCGACGCGCTCCTTAGTGGCGCCCTCGATGTCCTGAGGCACGCGCTGGCCCGTGGTGAAGTAGACCAGGGGAAGCTTCAGCTTGTCGGAGGCGTTCATGATCGCGCCGAAGCTCATCGCCTCGTCGAGCTTCGAGAAGATCAGACCCTCGGGCCGGAAGAGCTGGGAAAAGCGCCTACCCATGTCCTGGAGCTCGGGCTCGCGCGTGGTGACGGACAGCACGAGCTGCGTGCGGACGCCCGGAACCGACCGGATCAGATGCTCCATGGAGCGCAGGCTCTCGTCGTCCCGCTGCGAACGGCCCGTCGTGTCCATGAGCACGAGGTCCAGGCCCTGAAAGTCCTGGAGAGCGAGAGCGAGCTCGGAGGCGTCGGCCACTGATCTGAACGGCACCTTGAGGATCTGGGCATATGCCGCGAGCTGGTCCACCGCTGCCACCTTGTAGGTGTCAACGTTCAGGAGACCGACCTTGAGGCCGCGCTTCAGCACCGCCTCGCTCGCGATCTTCGCGAGCGTGGTGGTTTTTCCCACTCCCGTCGGGCCCACGAGCGCAACGACCGCGGGGTTTCGCCGCGCCTCGCCTGGAGCCGCCGCCTTCCCGGGCTCGATCCCCTCCAGAAGATTCATCACCTCCGCCTGCTCCATCACCTGCGCCGCGGTCTGATCGAGCACCGCGTCCGGGTCGGCCGCTGCGCCTTCCGGCAACTCGAAGGCCACGCTGCGCATGAGCGCGTAGGCGATCTTTCGGTCGACACCCTGGAGAGTAAGGGCCTCATAGGCCTCCCGAAGCGCGGTCGTGCTGAGCGTGGCGGCGGGCTCCGATGAGTCCGAGGACTCGCGCGGCTGGTTCTTGAGCTGCTCGACGAGCTTGCGGAGCTCCTGAACCTCCTGGTGAATCGCGGTATCCGCAGGCCGCGCCGCGGGGGCGGTCTCGGCGCCGGACGGTTCCGCCCCACGGCCCTTCGCGAACTGCGCCCGTATCTGCTCCTGCTCGCGCGACGAGATGTTCGAACGAGGAGGCGCGGAAATCGGCCTGTCCGGCGGCGCCGCAAGCTCCTCGTCACGCACACGGCTCGCCCAGCCGCCGCGGCGATCGTAGGACGCGCCCTGCGCGGGCGCCGACGTCGACGTCGACATCGACGCTTGAGACGGCGGGCGATCGGCGGGCTTCACCGCCGGAGCCGGGGCCTGG
The DNA here is from genome assembly GCA_020850015.1 of Bdellovibrionales bacterium. Classification (GTDB taxonomy): domain Bacteria; phylum Bdellovibrionota; class UBA1018; order UBA1018; family JADZFF01; genus JADZFF01. The sequence goes on from JADZFF010000119.1 coordinate 3,046, forward strand.
GTCGGAGCGCGGCCCGCCGCGAGACTCACCTTCTCGCGGGTTTTGGCCGCGCGGGCCTCGAGCCACTTCTCCAGGTTTTTGTCGTACTCGCTCACCTGCTTTTCCGCCGGCAGGGCGTTGAACCGCTCGCGCTCCTGGGGCGACAGCCGCTGATCCAGCAGCTGCTTCTTCTGCGCCGCCTTGTCGGCGATCGCGGCGGTCACCTCCACGGAGCCCTTGGACATCAAGCCGAACCCCCGCTTGTTCTTCTTCGTCTGCAGGATGATCGCCTCGGGACCCAGCTCGCGCTTGATGGTCTCGATGGCCTCCTGGATCGTGGGCGCCTCGAATTTACGGATTTGCATATCTTAACCTCACGGTGTCGAAAGCCTTCACGTTCACGTTCGGAGTGATCTCGTTGTGCGAAAGCACGATGACGCTCGGGATGAACCGGTCCACCAGGTTTTTCAGGTGCCTGCGGATCGCCGGCGAGCAAAGCACGATGCTGTGGCTCTCGCGGTTCGCGAGCGCAGCGGCCTTCTGGTTGAGCTCGGCGATGAATGAGCGCACGAACTCGGGATCGACGCTCAGCTGGTGGCCCTGGTCCGTCTGGATGATCCCCTGCGCGATCGTCTCCTCGATCTGCTTGTCGAGAGTCAGCAGGCTGAGCTGGCCAGCGGGGCCCGCGAGCTTGCGCGTGATCGTGCGCGCGAGCGCGGTCCGTGCGTGTTCGGTGAGCAGATCCGGATCCTTCTGGGTGAGCGCGTGCTCCGCCAGGGTTTCCAGGATCGTGCGTAGATCGCGGATCGAGACCTCTTCACGCAGCAGGTTTTTCAGCACCTTGAGCACGGTCCCGAAGCTCAGGAGCCCGGGCACGAGCTCCTCGATGATCTTCGGGGCGGTCTGCTTCAGGTTGTCGAGCAGCACCTGCAGCTCCTGGCGCCCGAGTAGCTCGTGTGCGTTGTGGCGCACGAGCTCGGTAAGGTGCGTGGCGATGACGGTGGAGAGGTCCACCACCGTATAGCCGGCGTAGGTGGCGTCGTCCTTCTGCCGCTCGGTGATCCAGAGCGCGTCGAGCCCGAAGGCGGGCTCCTTCGTCGGGACGCCTGAGATGCGGTCCGAGACATTTCCTGGGTCCATGGCCAGGAGGTGGCCCACCATGAGCGATCCAGATCCGATCGGAACCCCCTTTAGCAACATCTGGTAGTCGCCGGGCTTGAGCTCGAGGTTGTCGCGGATCCGGAGCGGGGGCACGATGATGCCGAGATCGGTGGCGAACTGCTTGCGGATGTTCGAAATCCGCTCCAGGAGATCGCCGTTCTGGGCGGCGTCCACGATGCTGATCAACCCGTAACCCACCTCGAGCTCCAAAGTGTCCACCCCGAGCAGGTTTTCGATCTTGTCGGAGGCTGGCTTCGAGGCCTCCTTGGCCGTGGCGGCCTGCTTGGCGGCGTCACGCATGCGCTCGGCGCCGTAGAGCCGGTAGGCCACGAAGCCCAGGGCCCCGGCGAGAGTCATGAAGGGCACCGTGGGGAGCCCCGGCACCAGGGCCATCACCGCCATCACGACCGAGGAGGCGCCAATGGCCTTCGGGCTGCTGAAAAGCTGCTTCTGTACCTCCGTGCCCAGGTTCCCGCCCGAGGCGTTCCGAGTGACGATGATGCCGGCCGCCGTGGAGATGATGAGCGCCGGGATCTGGCTCACCAAGCCGTCGCCCACCGTGAGGAGCGTGAACACCTCGGCCGCGCGGCCCGCGTCCATCCCCTGCTGCAGCACGCCCACAAGGATCCCGCCGATGAGGTTCACCACCACAATCAGCAATCCGGCGATGGCGTCTCCTCGAACGAACTTCGAGGCACCGTCCATGGCTCCGTAGAAATCGGCCTCTCGGGCGATCTCCTCGCGCCGGCGGCGGGCCTCGCCCTCGTTGATCACGCCCGCGTTGAGGTCGGCGTCGATCGACATCTGTTTGCCGGGCATGGCATCCAAGGTGAACCGGGCGGCCACTTCGGCCACGCGGCCCGCGCCTTTCGTGATGACGATGAAGTTGATGATCACCAAGATGACGAACACGATGATGCCGACCGCGTAGTTGCCGCCTACGACGAACTCGCCGAAGGCACGGATGACCTCGCCAGCGGCCTCGGTGCCGCTCTCCGCCCCGTGCAGGAGGATGATCCGCGTGGTGGCCACGTTCAGCGAAAGGCGGAACAGGGTGGCCACGAGCAGCACAGTCGGGAAGATCGTGAAATCGAGCGCGCGCTGCGCGTAGACCGAGGTGAGCAGGAGCACGATCGAGAGCGCGATCGCCATGCTGAGGAGGATGTCGATCAGGAACGGGGGCATGGGGATCACCATGACGGCGAGAATCCCCACCAGCCCCGCGGCGATCATCAGGTCCGAGCTTTTTCCGAACCGTCCCAGTATTCCGGGCATCCTGCCTCCCTGCGATTAGAACTTCTTGTTCTTCAGGCGGTAAACGTAGGCGAGTACCTCGGCCACCGCTTGATACAGACTTCTGGGGATGAACTGACCGATCTTCACTGCCTTGAAGAGCGTGCGCGCGAGCGGCACGTTCTCCACGATCGGGATCCCCATCTCCGCGCCCAGCTTCTTGATCCGCTGGGCCACGAAATCGGCTCCCTTCGCCACCACCTTCGGCGCCGCCATGCCGTCCTTGTCGTACTTCAAGGCCACGGCGATGTGGGTCGGGTTGGTGACGATGACGTCGGCCGTCTTCACCGCTTGCATCATCCTGCGACGGGCCATCTCCCGCTGCACGGACCGGATGCGAGCCTTGATGAGCGGGTCCCCTTCCCGCTCCTTGTGTTCCTCCTTGGCCTCCTTTTTCGTAAGGCGGGCCTGCTTCATATAGTCCCATCTTTGGAGCCAAAAATCGAACCCTGCGAAGACCATGAGAACGGCGCAAAGGGCCCAGAATATGGCCTTCGCGCTCGATGAGAACCCCTCGAGCACGGCGCCCGGCCCCGTGAGCAGGAAACCCGGCGCCGAAAGAACCTCGGCCTTCACCAGGCCGTAAGCCACCGCGCTCACCACCGCCGCCTTGAGGATCAGGCGGATGCCGTCATAGAAGTGCCGCATCGAGAAGAACCGCTGGAGGCCCTTGATCGGATTGATCTTGTCGAGGTCCGGCGTGAGCGGTTCAGTGGACCAGATGCTCCCGATCTGCGCGAAGCTTCCCAGGGCACCCGCCAGAAACCCGACGATCGATATGGGTAGCCCGAGAGCCGCGATCACGTAGAGCAGCCGCATGAGGGTTTCCGAGAGATTCCCGCCCTCGGCGAGGTTCAGCTTGGCGGTCAGGTCCGTGCGGAAAACCTCGCGAAGGTACTCGATGTATTGGGCGCCCATGCCGGGCGCCAGGAGGAAGATCGCCCCTCCGCAGGCCATGAGGCCGAGCAGCCCCGCGAGCTCACGGCTCTGGGAGACCTGCCCCTTCCTTCGCATGTCCTCCAATCGGTACGGTGATGCCTCATCGGAGAGATCGTCCCGCTCGTTCTGGTCGCCTCCGCCCTGGGCCATGCGATCGTCCTCAGCCCTTTCCCAGCACGGACATCATGGCGTTCATCTCCTCGCCCATGCGGGCCATGAGCCAGCCCGTGGTGGAGTGGAACTCCGGAAGGCTCATCAGCATGACGGCGAGCCCTACGAGCGCGCTCACCGAGAAGCTTAGGATCAGCACGTTCAGCTGGGGCATCGCCTTGGACATCACGCCGTACACCACGTTGATCGCGAAGAGGGCCACGGCCATGGGCGCCGCCATCTGCAGGCCGATCTTGAGGGTCTCTGAGGAGAGCGTGATCAGACGGTCAGCGAAGGCCTGTCCGAACCCGGCGCCACCGACGCCGACGATGGAGTAGCTGTCGAGCGCGGCCTGGAGCATGAGATGATGGCCGTCGAGCGCGAGAAAGATGAGCATAGCAAGCGTGGTATGCACCTGCGCCACCACCTGCGTCTGCGATTCCTGGTGAGGATCGTACATGCTGGCCATGGAAAACCCCATGTAAGTGCCCGCGAGGTTCCCGCCCGTCTCGACCGCGATGAACACCATGCGCGCCACGAAACCGAGCGCCAGGCCGAAGAGCGCCTCGAGCGCCGTGACGCCGATGATGCCAGCGGCGGTCGCTCCCCAGACCTCGGCCCGGGCGGGATCCACCCGCCCCGTGCTTTCGAGCATGGGGTACAGCATCCCGGAAAGGGTCAACGCGAGCATGACCTTCACGGGCGTGGGCACGACGCGATCGCCGATCCAGGGGAGCACGGCGACAAGAGTCGCGAACCGAACCAGAACCGCGAAGAAAGTCAGGATCTGATTCTGATCGAGCGAAAACGCATCCATCAGCGGACCCACTCCCCGGCGTTGCCCAGGACCTCGGTGGCGTAGCCGCCCATGGTCTTGAGCATCCAGGGGGCGAGAATCACGAGAATCAGGACCACAGCCACCATCTTCGGGATGAAGGTCAGGGTGGCTTCGTTGATCTGGGTGATGGCCTGGAGTACCGAGATCACGATACCGATCACCATCGCGGCGATCAGCATGGGCGAGGCCAGATAGATCGTCGTCTTGATGGCCTCCGCTCCGATGGACAATACCATTTCTTCCGTCATCGTCCTCTCCTCACCATCACCCGAAGCTCTTGATCAGGCTGCCCACGATCAGCTCCCACCCGTCCACCAGCAAAAACAGGAGGATCTTGAAGGGAAGCGAAATCATCATCGGCGGCAGCATCATCATGCCCATGGCCATCAGGACGCTCGCAATCACCATGTCGAGCACAAGAAACGGCAGGTACAGCATGAAGCCGATCTGGAACGCCGTCTTGAGCTCGCTGATCACGAAGGCCGGGATCAGCACATAGGTCGGCACCTCGGCCCTGTTCTTGGGCTTGGCCGTCTTGGCCAGGGAAAGAAAGAGCTGAAGGTCCTTTTCGCGCGTCTGCGAGAACATGAACTCCCGGATCGGCCCCTCGGCGTTTGCGAAGAAGGTGCTCTGGTCGATCTTCTCTTCAAGGTAGGGTTGAAGGGCATTGTTCTGAATCTGGCTCCAGGTCGGAGCCATCACAAAGAAGCTCAGAAAAAGCGAAAGCCCGACGATGAGCTGGTTCGGCGGCATCTGCTGGGTGCCCAGTGCTTGCCTCACGAAACTCATCACCACGACGATCCTCGTGAAGGATGTCATCATGATGAGGATGGCCGGTGCCAGCGTGAGCACCGTGAGCATCATCACGATGCGCAGCACGCCCACGAGATCCGCCGGCTTGTCGCTGCCTGCGAAACTCAGGCTCAGCGATGGCAACGTGAGCCCAGACGATCCGGGAGCGTATCCACCGTCCGCGGATGCGGCGATGCCGGGCAGAAGAAGCCCGGCAAGCGCGGCGCAGGCGATCAGGCGGGAACGCCCCAGGGTCACAGCGTCTTCATCCCCTCTACGCGCCGGCGGATCGAATCCCTCACCGAAGGCTCGGCGACCTTCACGCGGGCCGGCCGGGTGGGTACGGCGGGCGTGAGGTCTTCATCCACGACCCGCACGGGGTCCTTGAGCGTCGTGGCCCGGTTCAGGCTCACGGCTGGGGCGCGGGCCCCCTGTTGAAAAACCTCGCTCTGAAGCAGATCGGCGAAGGCGGCTGGCCCGGCAGCCATGGCGCCGTCGCCGCGAGACGGCGGCGGCAGCGTGCCGTCGTCATGAAACTCGGTGATGAGATTGATCGCGTCGTTCGCGCATCCCAGGACGAGCAGGCGGTTCTTCACGCGCACGAGCATCAGATTCCTGCGTGGCCCGAGGCTTTGGGACGAAATCACCTCGAAATCCTTGCGCGCGGCCATCCGCGCGAGACTCTTCGGGAGCCTCACTTTTCCGCTGAATTTGCGGAACACGACTGCCAGGAGCCCGATGGCCCCCAGAAGCACGGCCAGCCAGCCGAAGGCCTTGAATGGGCTCGGCATCGGCTTGCCTCCGGCCAAAGGCTGGGCGGGCACCGCGCGCTCGGGGCGCCCCAGGGGCAACTCGTTCTCGCCGGAGGCCATCACTTTCCCCAGCAGCTTGGCGCGGTCCCGATCGCTCAGCTCGGGCGTGGGCGCGGACAGGGGCTGAGCCGGCTGACGGGCGGACTGCGCGGAGATTGCCGTCGCGGATCCCTTCCGCCTGGGGATCTGGATGGTCAGAAGCTTTCCGTTCATGCGCACCTGCGTGCCCTGCTCGTACCCGGCCGCCTCGCCCTCCACGGTGAGGCGCACGCGCACGGACTCCGGAGTGTACTGATAGGCGAATACGCGGCTTACGTCGGCGTCGCGCACGGAAAGCACCTTGGCCGGGTACACGGAGGCGTTTTTCACGCTGATCTGCACGATGTTCCGGGTGAACTCGGTCTTGACGTCCCTCTGGGGCACCGCCTGATCGAACAGGAGATCGATCTGATTCCCGGAAACCTGCACGTTTCGCAGGGTGACGCTGCCGGCGCTCGCGCCCATGGGCAACAGGGCGAACAGGGCCACAGCAAAGGGAAGCGAATACCGGTACGTCGCGTTCATCTTGGCCCTCCTGGCCTCCGGATCCCGCCGACATCCTGTCAGCGGCACCGACTATCACTTCAGCTGTTCGATGCGCTCCACGGGCGAGATGATGTCCGTCAGTCGGACCCCGAACTTCTCGTTCACCACCACGACCTCGCCCCGCGCCACGAGCTTCTCGTTCACGAGCACCTCCAGAGGCTCGCCCGCGAACTTCGAGAGCTCGACGACCGATCCCTGGGCCAGCTGGAGAATGTCACGGATCGCCATCCTCGAGCGCCCGAGCTCCACGGTGACCTTCAGCGGGATATCGAGGATGAAATCCAGCGAATGCACGGGCGCGGCCTCGTCCTGCCCCTTAGGCTTCGCGGCGCCGCCGCCTTGCCCTCCCAGGCCGCCCGCGCCGGGCGCGGCCCCGGCCTTGGCGGGCCCCTGAGCTTGCTGTTCGGCCGCCGAGGCCAGCGCGGCCCCGATATCGCCCATTTCCTCGCCCAACGGCGACGTTGCTTCTTCAACCATTGAATACCTCGCTCCCGGTTCCTAAACCCCTATTGGTCTTCCGACGCGCGGGTCACCTGCACCGCGCGCTGGCCCCTTGAGACCCCGAAGAAACACTTAAACTTCCTCACGCCCTCGACCTGGAAGTCGAGCTCGCCGTCCGCGTCCTGGCTGAGCGGGATGATGTCGCCCACGTTCAGGTTCACGAGGTCCCCCACGGTGATCTGGGCCTCGCCCAAGTTCACCACCAGATTCACCTGCGCGTTCTGCAGGTGCTCCTCGAGCATGTTCGTCCACTCCTTGTCCACCCGTTCGTTCTCGGTCTGGAAGGAGGCGTTGAGCTTGTTCTTGATCGGCTCGATCGTGGAGTACGGGATCACCAGAGCGATCGTGCCGCTGGCGTTCTCGAGTTCCACCTCGAAGGTCGTGGAGATGATGACATCCGAGGGCGGAACCACGCCCACGAACTGAGGGTTCACTTCGGTACGGCCAAAGCTGATGTCGGTCTTGTGGACGGGGCCCCAGGCCTCCTCGAGATCCTCGATCGCGAGGTCCATCACCTTGCGCATGATCGAAAGCTCGATGCGCGTGAATTCCTTGCCCTCGATCTTGGTGTACGGCCGATCCGTGCCGCCGAAGTAGCTGTCCACGAGGGCGTAGGCGAGCTTCGACTCGAATACGAGGAGTGCCGGGCCCCTGAGCGACTCGAATCGCATGATGCACATGCAACTCGGGATCGGCAGCGTGTTCACGAACTCGCCGAACTTCAGGAGATCCGTGGAAATGATGCTGATCGAGGCGATCTTGCGCAATGAGTTCGACAGGCTGATGCGGAACAAACGAATGAAACGCTCGTAGATGATATCGAGCGTGGGCATCCGACCGCGGATCACGCGGTCCTGATTGGTCAGGTCGTAGGGCGTGACCTCGGTGTCCTCCAGGAAGCCGCCGCCCTCGCCGATGATGTGGCTCGAGCGCGCCTTCTGGTCGGCATCCTCGATGCCGGTGGACTCCTGCTGAACGTCGACGTTCCCCTCGGAAACGGCGCTCAGCAGTGCGTCGACTTCAGCTTGTGTCAGTACCTGATTCATTCCGGTCTCGCCGTCCTAGCTCAACCTACGCCCCGCGGCCTTCAGCCGCTCAAGGCGAAGTTCGTGAAAAAAACTCCGTCCACCTTCCCCGTCACCATGAAGGCGTTGATGGCCTTCTTGATCTCATCCTTGAGAAAATTGCGACCCTCGGTGGTGGCCAGATCCTGGGGGCGCTTGCTGTTGAACAGATCGATGATCGTGTTCCTCACGCGTGCCATCTTCAGGCCGATCTCCTGCTCGGAGTCGGTGGTGGGCACGTGAACCGAGATGTTCACGCGCGCGAACTTGGGCGCGGCTGATCCCGGCGTGGCCAGATTCACGGTGAACTGGTCCAGTGCGAGCATCTTCCCGAAGCGGCTCGCGGCCTGGGCCTTCGCCGCCTCGTCGTCTGGGTTCTTGGCGGCGCCCTCGGCATGCGCTTCGCCCTCGGCCCCGTCTTCCACTTTGATGTCGGAAACCTGGGGAGTCTTGGAGCCGGAGAACGACGAGGCCACCACGCCAAGCACGCCGAGCGTGATCACGAGATTCACCCCGGTGAGGATCACGAGCAGCTTC
>JADZFF010000120.1 GCA_020850015.1 Bdellovibrionales bacterium
GGAGGTCTTGGCGACACCCAACACCATCACACTCGCGACGTCCGCTCTCCAGTTGGATCCCATGAGCGCTCTCATCCTTAGCCAGAGATTCTCCTGAAGGACTGCTTGCCTGGATCGGATTTTCTTAGGGTCCGCGGGTTCAAGCCTTGGAACCAAGATTCCGAACGAACCGAACCCCTTATCCGCACCAACCCTTTTTGCTTGCAGTTCATCCAGGCGAGACGCCGGGACCTGCTTTTTGATCGGACCTATGCGCTCCTTGATGAAATTCAATAACGCAAGCCAACGTCGATCACCCTTGGATCCGGAACCGTAGGCCTGATGATTGGCAAGCCCGCCCAACCAAGTGAGACTCTCGACCGGAAGTTCCCGGGCGAGGGACCGAAGTCGCTCGACGTGCAAAAGATCGCCGTATTCGATCAACCAGGCCATGACGAGTTTCAAGAGTTTTCGATCCTCGCGAAACTCGGGAAGGGACAGAATCAAGATCCGCTCCGGATCCGCGTCTCTCACGCCAGACTGGTTCTCCGCGAACGCGACGCCCAAGCTCTCCCAAGCGTCGCGGAGAGCGTCTTCGGCGCTGAGCTCCGGTCTACTCCTTGGCATGATCTAGTCGCCTCTTGAGTTCCGCGAGACACTCATCCACGATCTGAGGCCAGATCTCGGCGGCGTCCTGCGCCAGTGTCCACTCCTTTGCTGCCTCAAGTTCTTCCATCGTGGGCTTGAGCCGATCCAGATCGCGAATGTCATCCACTCGGCTTGCTGCTGCGTCGAGCTTCGAAAAAATCAGATCGATCCGACTCAGGGATCGAACCCGCAAGTGAGACCCACGAAATACCTCGGTACAGCGATCCACCCAGCCCTGCGGAAGCGTCTCGGTCAGAGCTCGTGGTCCGTTGTTCAACCAACCATCAGTGAGGCCCATCGCCTTTCCAACTGCGGAGGCAGCCGACAATATCCCCGAGTCCAAGATGGGATCCAGCACATCGACGTCACGAGTCGCCCGAGAGACGATGCCAAGTGCGATCAGAGCCGCGCCCCCACAGATCACGATCTCCCGCTCCAGTCCGCTACGGGACAGCTCTTCGTTCAAGGCTCTGAAAACAGCATCCGTCTTCATAGGTATTGTATATCCCAGTATACTGGATAAATCAATATATGTTGTGGTTAACATTGGGTGAACAAACGGACTCAAAGTCGAAAACGCTCTAAACCAGACGCAAAACGAAGCCGCCAACCTTCGAATTTATCTGGGTTAATCAGACTCCATCACACACCGTAGAAACGCCGCCCGGGATTGGAAAGCGTGTGTACGGTAAAACGTACCGAGAGTTCGAATCTCTCCATCTCCGCCATCGATCCAGAAACATCCCCAGCCAGAGCCTGCGCCCGAGGGATCGCGCATTGACCCGCATATCGCCCGACATTACGATGGCTGCATGTTGAGTCTTTTCCTGCGGTTCTCGAGGCTTGTGGCCCTCGGGGTCGCCGTGCTCGCGGCGGCGGGCTTGGGCCTGCAGACGTCGGCATCTCCATTCCTGGGCAGCCCGCTCCCACAAGACGCCACGCGCGTGCATCTGGGCATGGCCTGGATCATGACCCACGCGGCAGTGGATTTCAGGGCTTATAACGTCAACTTTGGAATCGACTACCGCGCCGAAGGATCCTGGTATCTCTGGCCGGGGGTAAACACCCGGCTGGATCTCAACGTGATGCTGCCGCTCCACGACCAGGGGGCGTTCGGCCTCAGGCTGTTTGGCGGCCCTACCGTGATCAAGACCTCCGATTGGAGATGGGGCGTCTGGCCGCAGGCGGGCCTCACGGCTTCTTGCGAGCTGCTTTCGTGGGTCGCGCTCGATGGCGGCCTCGGGCTGTGGGCATCGAGCCAGGAACTGGGCTTCGTGCCGTCGGCCTACCTGCGCCTTCAGCCCTGGGCCAGGTATCTGGTGCGCGTGGGCGCGGAGATGCCTTTTCACCGCTACTACACGGGGCTGATCTCCGGCGAGTGGGCGTCTGGACTGACTCCCGGTATCCAGGTGGGGGTGCAGCTATGAACGCCACGGCGCGGGCGGGACGACGGCTCGGGTTTGCGCTGGTCGCGATCGCGATCGGCGTGGGAGCGGTTTTGGGAGAGGGATGCGGCATCGCGACCGTCTACCCGGTGCTGGATCTTCCGGTCCGGGTGGGGGAGCTCGACGGCGATTACCTCTGGCCCTACGGCGTCCACGGCGGAGGCCATCCGGAGGGTCACGCGGGATTCGACTTGTTTTCGACCCAGGAGCGCACGGTGGTCGCTTCCGCCGATGGAACGATCACTGTACGAAAGGAGAGCGACGGCCCTGGCGGCGAAGACGTCGAGATCGCCGTCGGCGGTGGTTTGCTGGTCAGTATCCATCACCTCACGCCTCGCAGCGGCCTCGCGGTGGGCGATCAGGTCAAGAGAGGCGAGACCATCGGACATCTGACGCTGATCGACGGCAGATACATGATCCATTTCCACGTGGGAATGGGCGTCTCCAAGCCGTGTCCGGCGCATTTTCTGAAAAGATCCGACCTGGAGGCGCTGGGCAGCGATGCCGATCAGCCGGGCACTCTCATGTCTTTGAGCAGCTACAACGAAAAAGCGGACGAGCCCAAGCTCTGCAACTCGATGTGAGCGGGCCACCGGTCAACACGGAGATCCGCGTTGAATCCTTCCGATCGGCGATCCCGCGATGATGCGCCCCTCGGTCAGGATCCTCGCCCTGGCGTCCGTTGCCTTGGCTGCCTTGGCCTGCTGGGCCTTGGGCTTGGGCGATTACCTGAGCCTCGATCAGCTCAGGGCGAGCCGCGAGGCGCTTCAGGGTTACGCGGATGCGCATCCTGTTTCGGCGCGGGCAGGCTACGTGGCGCTTTACGTCGGCGTCACGTCGGTGGCCCTGCCGTGGGCACTGGCGCTGACCTTGGCGGGAGGAGCGATCTTCGGGTTGGCTTGGGGCACCCTGCTGGTGTCGGTTTCGGCTACCGCTGGCGCGACGGTGGCCTTCCTGCTTTCGCGCTACGTGCTTGGGGAGTCCGTGCAGAGGAGATTCGGCGCGCGGCTCGCGCCCCTGAACGAGGGATTCCGTCGCGAAGGCGGTTTCTACCTTCTCTCCCTGCGCATGGTGCCGCTGGTTCCCTACTTCCTCGTGAACATCCTCATGGGACTGACGCCGATCCGCGCGCAGACCTATGTCTGGGTCAGCTTCGTGGGCATGCTTCCTTCCACTGCCGTGTTCGTCAACGCGGGCACGGAGCTCGGGCAGATCAACTCCCTAAGCGGAATTCTCTCGCCTGGGATGGTCTGCGCCTTCGCCGCGGTGGGGGTGCTGCCGCTTCTGTCCCGCTGGGCGCTTCGCCGCCTCAGACGCCGGCCCGGTCACTGAGTTCCCAACGCGTGACTCATCACGCCGATCCTTTGGATGAGCACGCCGCTCGCCCCCGCGTCGGGGTAACGCTTCGGGCGAAGGCAGGCCTCCCCGGGCTCCTGTTGAAAGTCCTCGTGGCCTCCGCCCGCGATCAGGATTCCCTCCACCCGATCCGAGCCTTCAAGAAACACCGGCGAGCCCGAATTTCCACCGAATGCATCCAGGCTTGCTGAAAACAGCGTCGGTCCGAAGGCCCCAGTGACTCTCCCGCCTCCCGTCCACTTCGCGGGAAGACCGCCCGGGTGACCGCTCATGGCGACGCGCTCACCGGGGAGCGCCACCGCGCCTGCCTGGAGCGGCAGAGCTTCCCGATCCGTCACGGCGCGATCCAGGCGTATGACCGCGAAGTCGAGCCCCGCCGCAGGATCGTAGCGCTGCTCCAGGATCTCCACGCAGCGGTAGACCTGCGAGTCGTGGAAGCGGAGCCGCGGGGCGCCCGAGCTTGCAACCGCGAAATCGAAAAGCCAGAAGTTGTTCGTGCAGTCGTGCGCCTGACGCATGCAATGACCCGCCGTGACCATGCGCTCGGGGCCCGCGAGGAACCCGGAACAGAGGCCGGGCGCCGGCTGCTCCGCGAAGCGCACATTGGCGCAGAGGCCATGGCGCTTGGCGTAGCTCTCGCCCCGCAGAAGCCACTCGCCTTCGTCCCGAATGAGATTCGCCTGGTGAACCATGACCGCCGTGGAACGCATGGCCCGAAGCGCTGCCGACTCGGAAAGCTCGCCAAGATCCCTGCGGTCGTCCTCGCCGAAGACGACGCGTGCGTCCTCGCCCGCCGAAGCGGACGATAGAAGCACGGCGAGGAGCCAGGCAACCGACCCAGTCACTCCACAGCCGATCAGAATCGGATGCCCGCGGTCAGGAGGAAGGTGGGAATCACGGCGGCGGATTCACCCGGTCCGTCGAAGGGAATGATGATCGGGGCCTCAAGCCTCAGGTCGAAGGTGGAGCCAAAAGAATGGCCCAGTCCTAGATTCAATACGCTTCCCGCGCCGCTTCCGTCGTCGCCCATCTTGCTGCCGCCTCCCGAGAGAGGCGTGCCAAGGCTCGTGTCCGTGGGGCTGGATTCCTCCCAGTCCACTGAAACCACGGCAAGCCCGAACCCGATGAGCACATAGAGGCTCGACTCGGACCGCTTGTAGTTGAACAGGTAGTTCGCCAGGGCGCCGAACACGAATAAATCCGTGTTCTCCGTATAGTCGTGCGCGCCTTCCGTGGTGGTTTCCGTGAAGGATCCGCCGAAAATCACGATGCCCGCCTCAAGCCCGCTGCCGCCCAGCTCCGCCAGGTAGTTGAGGCCCGCTCCGTATGCCAACGACCCCGTGATATCGGTGCCGATCCCGCCGCGGATGCCGATGGGAAGGGTGGTGGAAGTCTCCGGGGCGGGATCGGCTGCGAAGGCCGTGGATGACAGGATCAGCCCCAGGAACGCGGGGAACGCGGATGCCAACAGATCGCTCGAAATTCTCATGCGAAGATCGTAAGGGCGAGCGCACCGCAGCAGCAAGCCCCGAGACTCACCGCGATCCATCAGGGCCGGCGGTACTTCCTCCCCCGGCCCGCCCCTTCGGCCTTGAGCATCCCCGACTCCACGCCCTCCCGAAGAATCTCCGTAGCAAGCCTCCGCGAAACCCCCAGCGCCTTCATCACGCCGGCGGGACCGATTTCCCCGCCCTCGGTTTCGCCCCAAACCTTCTCGAGCCGCTTCCGAAGCCGAAGTGGAACCAACTCCTCCTTCACTTCGGCTTCGGGCTTCACCCTGACGTATGGCGTGCCGGGGCCGGCCAGCCGGTAGCCGCCCGCTACCTTTTCGGCGCTGAAAGGGAGGCGCGCGGCCTTGAGCCACCGATTCAGCCGCGACACCGCCTGGTGCACACGATTGAACGAGGAGGCCGGATTGAAGAACTCCCGAGGAAACAGGTGCTCATGAAGCGCCAGGGCTGAGGCGGGCTGATAGAAATCCGCGCAGAGCGCCTGAAGCGTGCGCTGCTCGCCAAAGCCCTCCTTGAGGACGCGGTCCGAAGCCGAGCTCACCCCGTTCCAAACCTGAAGGAACTCGGAGTCGCCTGCGTAGGGCACCGGGTCGGGCGGGCCTGTCTCGCGCAGTGCGAGCGCATGGCCCTGAGGGAGGTCGGGAAGAGCCAATGGCGCGCGGAGCATGCGTTCGCGAGCCCGGGGGCTCGGGGTGCCCAGGAGCGCATGATTCATCCAAAGCGCATCTCGAGCCTCCCGGGCGTATTCCACGTCCACCGAACGAAGGATGTGCCACCGTTCCGCTTCAATCAGCCGCTCGCGAAGTCTTCCGTGCCCCTTCAGCAGCTTCGCCCGCTCGGTCGGGACTTGAAGGCGCGTGCACCAGCGATTGGCCTCGACGTGGAGCTTGAACTGCCCGGGCCCACCCGCCTGAATCCTTTTCTCCGCCTCGTCGTAGGCGATCAACGCCTCGCGGGTTTTTCGTAGATCGGACCAACACCCCGCCTCGATGAGCGGGATCTCGCGCCAGAGCAGCCGCTCCTTCTCGGGGTCGAGGGCACGCTCGAACTCCCGCAGCTCCGAGATCGCGCCTCCTGGATCCTGCTCTCCCCGCCACCTGCCGGTGATGCGGTTCACCTTTGCGACCTTGCGCGCGTACTCGCCGACCCGGGGGTGGGCGATCATTCGGTCGAGCCAGGGCAGGGCGGTCACCCAGTCCCACTGGCGGTAGCGGATGAGCGAGACATACTGCCCGAGCTCGGGCGGCGGGTCCGGCGAAGCGGCCACGCGCTCGAGCAAGGCGTCGGCCTCGCGGAAAGCGCCAAGATCCGCAAGCAGCGCCGCGTACTCCAAGAGGGTGGGCCCGGGCACGCCCCGGAGGAAGGCGCCGGTGGCGTCGCGCACTCGGGGCTTCAGCCAGCGCGCGCCGTCGATCGGGCTGCCGCATCTTCGCGCGATCTGAGCCCAGGCCGTGAGCTCGTCCACGGGCTGCTGGAGGAACCCCTTGCTTCGAGCCCTGCTCGCGAGCGCCTCGCGGGCCTCTGCCCA
>JADZFF010000121.1 GCA_020850015.1 Bdellovibrionales bacterium
CCACGAAAGCCGAGGCCGCGATGTGGTACCACTGGGCGTCGAACACCTCGAGCGCCTTCAGGCCGGCCCCGAGAACGGGAAACACCAGGATGTTGATGAGCTTGAACGAGATGAACTCGTCCGCCGTAAGATCGCTCTTGAGGCCGGCGCTGATGAGTTTTCTGCGGTAAACCAGCCGCTTCTTCTCCCAGAAAGGTTTTCCCCTCACCATGGGGGCGATGTACTGGGTAAAGAACGGGCGAGTGTACTTAACAAGCACGTTCGGCGCCTTGCGGTCCTTCAGGTCCTCGAGGTTTTCCTGAGCAGCCCGGGTCGCCTCCTCCTTGAGCAGGATATTCGCGACAAGAAACACGCCCACGAACACGAGCGCGTAAGCCGCGTTGACGACGAGCTGTCCACCCGCAAGAAAATCCACCGGAGACTCCCCCTCTTCAGGGCGTTTCGGATTTCAGGAGCCCTGGCTTGAGGTCCTTCCCATTTCAACCGAAACGCTCGATGCCGCCCATGGGACGCATCAGAGTCAAGCTGAGCACGATCAAGGAGCTGTCAAAACGGCTGGGCCGTGTCCTCGTGGACACCTGGGACCACATGCGCCAGGCGCGCATGCCTCTGGTGGCCTCGAGCCTCGCCTACACCACGCTTCTTTCCATCATCCCCGCCCTCGCGGTGAGCTTCGCGCTCTTCAAGGCATTTGGGGGGCTCGAGCGCCTTTACGGGACTTTGGAGCCGCTAGTGCTCGAATACCTCGCGGAAAGCTCGGGCAAGGAGGCCACGCGCACGATCCAGCGTTTCATCTCGAACGTGCACGCGGGAACGGTCGGCGTCTCCGGGCTCATCGGGCTCATCGGCACCACCATGGCGCTGATGTCGGGAGTGGAACGCGCGATCAACGACGTATGGAAGACACCGGTCACGAGGCCGCTCTTCCAGCGGATCGCCTCCTACTGGCTCTTCATCACCCTCGGGCCCTTGGCCTCTGCAATCGCCTTGGGCGCGGCGAGCTCACGCGAGCTGCAGTGGACGGGCTTTCTGCCCAAGGGCACCGCCGGCTTCTCGCTCACGTTCGCGTTTTTCTTCCTGCTCTACAAGTGGGTCCCGAATCGGCACGTGCATTGGATCCCCGCGCTGATCTCCTCGGTCACGACCGCGTCGATCTGGGGCCTGGCGCGAGCCGCATACGGGCTGTATACCAATGGTGTCGTGACCACGCATAAACTCTACGGAAGCCTGGCCGCGATCCCTCTCCTGCTTGTCTGGATCCAGATCAGCTGGCTCGTGGTGCTTGGCGGCGCCGCGTTCGGCGCCGCTCTCCAACGAAGGTTCGATCTCCGGTGATTCAGGCCCTTCTCGCTTTGCTCGTCGTTTTCGCATCGCATGCCTCGGGCGAGCAGGCGCGCTCCCAGGTTCTCTGGGACCACTGGTATGCCGTGACCGGTCCGGGGTCCGTGCCCTACGCGATCTACAACGAAAAGGTGACCTCCGGCGCCGGCCGCGTGAACGTCCAGAACCAGCTCTGGAAGCGGGAGGAGGGCCAGATCACCGAGGAGAACCTGGGCGCGGTGGCCGAGGATACCCGGGACATGCAGCCCAAATATTTTCACTTTCGCTCGGCCTATCGCTCGAAGTCGGTCGAGCTTGACGGCACGTTTTCGATGGACTCCGGCGCGCCGGCACTCACCGTGAAGGGCCGGTCCGGAGGGCATCCCGTGACGGTTCCCGTGAGGCGAGGGCTCAAAGGCGTCTTTCTTTCCTCCTTCTTCCCGGTCTGGCTCTCGAAGAGAATGGGAGCCCTTAAGCCGAAGCAGACGCTTTCGTTCCGCGTGGTCTTCGAAGACGACCTCTCCGCGGGCTTCTCCCCCGTCTCAGGCCATCTCTGGATTGAGGAACCGACCAGCGAGGAGCGCGACGAGAAGCTCCAGCGCGTGCGGCTCCAGTACCGGGGCTCGAAGTCCGTGTGGTGGATTCGCCCGGACGGCGCCGCGGAACGCATCGAGAACGTCGAACAGGGGAGTCGGGTCCGAAGGGTGACGCGTGAGGAGGCCGAGCGGTTCATCGGCCTGGTCAAGTAGGGCCCATGCGCCGGATTTCCGCCAGGCTCTCCGCCCTGATTCTCACCCTGGCCTGCGTCTTCATCGTCAGCCGCGCCCTGGTCCGATGGCTCCCCGGTGACCCCTTGGAGACGCTGCTCTCGGAGACGGGGACCTCGATCCCGGCGGAGACGCTGAGAAAGGAGCTCGGGCTCGACCTCCCATTCTGGAGAGCCGCCACCCGCGATCTCGGAGCCTTCCTCCGATCGGGTCACCTGGGGATCAGCATCCTGAGCGGCGAACCGGTCGGCCCGGCGGTTTGGGAACGCCTGCGCGGGACGGCGGTCCTAAGCGGTCTGACTCTGATGATCGGATTGCCCTTGAGTCTCCTGGTCGGCCTCATGGCCGCGGGCGCTTCCTCACCGACGCTCCGGCGCCTTGCGGGAGCGCTCTGCGATCTCCTCGGAGCGCTGGGAGCCGCGCTCCCCACGCCCTGGGTCGGGCCTCTTCTAATGGCCCTCCTCTGCGTTCAATTTCCGGTGTTTCCCATCCACGGGCATCCTCTCCTTCCCGCGATCACCCTGTCGATCGGATTTATCGGGCTCTGGTCACGGCTGGTTCGAATGAGGGTTGCTGAGGTGCTCAGGACGGGCGCCGCGCCGGGCGCGCGCGCGCGCGGCATGAGCGAAACGCGCGTGGTTCTGAAATATGGTTTGGCTCCGGCCGGCGGCGCGCTGCTTGCCTACCTTGGCACGCAGACGGGAGCCCTCCTCACGGGATCTTTCATCACTGAGGCGGTCTTCGCATGGCCTGGGTTGGGCACGATCTTCGTGGACGCCGTGCTGAGCCGGGACTACCCGGTGGTGGAAGCCGCGGTGTTCGTCGGAGGCGCGCTGAGTTTGGGGGGGACTATGATCGGCGACTGGCTCCGGGAGCTCGTCGATCCCAGGGGCAGGGACGGCGCATGAGGAGCATCAAGTTGCCGAGCTGGGAAATCTGCTGGTTATCAGGCTGGTTCATCGCGGCGGGCTGGGCCCTGACGCTCGGCGGGGAGGTCCCTCACCGCTTGAGCGAGGCGTTGCGTGGAGCCGCGAGCGAGCCCCCTTTCGGGACCGACGGGTTCGGCCGGCCCCTCCTCCAGGTGGCGCTTCGCGCGTCGGTACTGAGCGCGGTTTTCGCTCTGGCTACAGCGCTGATCGCGAGCGCCGCGGGCGCCTTCCTGGGAAGCGCGCTGGCGGTGACGCCGCGCCGGCTTCGAGCCCCGATGCTGAGAGCGCTCGACTTCCTCCTCGCGTTCCCTTCTTTGATCCTGGCTTTTGCGCTCGCCGCCATTCTGGGTCCCGGATGGGACACCCTGATACTCGCCCTATGCCTGGGAGCACTTCCTTCCTTCGTGAGGCTTGCGTATTTGAGGGCAGACGAGGTGGCGGCCGAAGATTTCGTGCAGGCCTCGCGGTCGATCGGCGCGGGGCCGCTGCACCTCCTTCTCCGGCACCTCGGGCCCGAGGTCCTGGTATTTTGCCGCGTCAAGTTCGCATCGCTGTTCGCGCATGCACTCATGGCCGAGGCCACGTTGAGCTTTCTTGGCGTGGGGGCCCCGATCGGAGCCGACACCTGGGGCAGCCTCCTCATTCAGGGAAAGGACTACCTGGTTGAGGCGCCACATGTGGCGTTTGCCTCCGGTCTTCCTCTCGTTCTCACCGTTGCGGCGCTGCAGCGGATCTCAGATCGCCATTCCCGGCCCGCGCGGCCTAAGGGTATACTCAAGTCCGCATGAGCGTTCTGAGTGAAGCCATGAGCCGGCTGGGCGAATGCATCCTGACGGGATTCTCCGGCACCACGCTGGCCGATGATACCGCGGCCTTCCTGTCGCAGGCGGGCCTGGGCGGGGTCATCCTCTTCAAGGACAACTACGCCGATCCCGAGCAGCTCGCCGAGCTCATCCGCCAGGTGCAGGAGTGCCGGGGCGACCTGCCCTTCTGGGTCTCCGTGGACCAGGAGGGCGGCCGCGTGCAGAGATTCGGCGCGCCGTTCACCCGTCTGCCCCCCGCGGCCGCCGTGGGCGCGACGAACTCCCCTCAGATTGCGTTCGAGATCGCCCGAATCTGCGCGGTGGAGCTCAAGACCGTCGGAGTGAACGTGAACTTCGCGCCGGTGTGCGACATCCTCACGAACCCGGCCAATCCCGTGATCGGCGACCGCGCCTACGGCACCGACGAAGACAGAGTCTCAAGGATCATCACCGCCGTCGTGCGGGGGATGCTGATGGGGGGAGTACAGCCCTGCATGAAGCATTTTCCGGGGCATGGCGACACCGACAAGGACTCCCATTTCGACCTGCCGAAAGTCACGACCCCGATGTCCACGCTGCGCGAGCGCGAGCTCAAGCCCTTCGTACGCGGCTCGAAGTCGCGATGCGCGATGCTCATGACGGCTCATATCCTGGTCCCCGAGCTGGACCGCGAGCGGCCGGCGACCCTCTCGCCCTTCGCTCTGAGGAAGCTGCTTCGGGAGGAGCTGCGCTACTCGAGAGTGATCTTCAGCGACGACATGGAGATGAAGGCCGTGACGGATCACTTCGGCGACGAGGCCCCTGTCATGGCGATGCAGGCGGGCTGCGACGCCCTGCTTTATCGGAGCGAGGCCGCTTCCCGGCACGCGTATGAACTGCTCGTCAAAGCGCTTGAAGACGGGAGACTTCAGGCCGCGGAGGTGCTCCAATCCGCCGAACGACTACGTTCCCTGAAGGCCACCACGCTCCTTCCACATGCCCCCACCGTTCCGGGCGCCTGGAAAGAGATTTTGGGTTGCCCCGCCCATCTCGAGGCCGTGGCGAGGGTAGCACCCTCAACCAAGGCTTTAACCACTTAAAATTAAAGCGCTTTAGGGCCCTTGCTCCATCTTTTCAATTCTTGACTCATTAAGTCTAATATGCGAAGACTCCGGCCCGGGAGCCCACGATGCGCCTGCCTACCGCCTGCAAAATCTGTCTTGCCCTCCTTGTCGCCCTAACCGTTTTCCCCGCCCGGGCCGAGGAAACCAGGCCCGCCGAGTCCACGGCCGCGCGCATCGTCGTGCGATCCGAGTCCGACCCAAGCGCCGTATCCTATTTTGAAGTCCGGATGCAGGAGGAATCGGGTGCGCTCGTCGCCCTCGTCTTCCGCCCTGCCAACGCCCATCTCAGACCCCGTCGCATCCTGCTCAATCAGATCACCTCCCCTTCCGGCGTGGTCGTGAAGGAAAAGATCGTGAAGGAGGAGCCCGTCCGTCCCGTGGTGCGGCTGATGGCCAGACCTGACGATCTCGACGGCACCGGCGGCGGACGCATCACGCTCAGATACCTGGTCAGCGGCCGTGGCAAGACACAGGATTGGCGTTTCGGCGATTTCGGGATGCGTGTGATCCGCACCGGCGGCGATACCTGGGAGATCCAGACGGACGACCAGACTCCGCGGGTCATCCGTACGCTTTGCTTCCGCAAGAAGACCTTCTGGGGTTTCGAGGTGGGAATTTCAGAAGTCGATGTAAACGTTCAGTCCTGTTCTTGATATCTTGGATCCGGTGAACCCCGTTCGCGGCGGCGCGGCCGCGCCTCTCTACCTGCTGCCCCTCTTTCTCTTTCTGGCCGTGCGCCAGCCCTGGACGGACGCCTCGGTTTGGATCGCCTGGGGAAGCGAATCATGGAAACAGGGAACGCTCGCGCCTCTCGACACCTTCTCCGTCTACGCGGCTGAGGCAAGACCGGTTCCGGCCTGGCTGACGGCCCTTCTCTACTTCGGTCTTCATTCCGCCGGCGGAGCTCCAGCCGTCTGGGTCTTTCACGCGGCAGCACTCGCCGTCGGGCTTTTCTTTGTTTACCGGCTTGCCGGAATCAGCGCGCTTGGCGGTCTTGAGCCGCGTTCCCGGATCGCGCTCTATCTCTTCTGGGCTGGTACTTTCGCCTTCTGGTCACCGCGGCCCGCGATGCTGGGTATCCCGCTGCTCGCCGGCTCCCTGCTGCTGCTTTCCAAGACGATGACCCCTCGACGATCGGCCTTGATTCTCGGGCTGCAGGCGCTCTGGTCCAACTTGCACGCCTCGTTTCCCATTCTCACCGGCCTGCTCGCGTGGCGTGCCTTGTCCCCGCTGCTTCGCCGCGAGCGGCTACGATTTGGCGAGCTCCTTCAGGCCGCTCTAGCCGCGGCCGCAACCCTACTCAACCCCTGGGGGATCGGGCTTTGGAGCGAGGTGCTGCTGACCCAACGACTCTCCTCCAAGCGGGGCCTGGTGGAATGGCTCTCGCTGGGCCAGGCCATCCGCCTCCCTTCACTTGTCCCTCAGCTCGCGCTCTTCACTCTCCTCTTGGGATTTCTGATCTGGCTGCTGAAGAGCTCTCATCGGACTCGAAAGGACTTCCTCTCCGGCCCGATGATCCCGCTGCTGCTCCTGGGTCTGACTTCGATCCGGCAGACGGTCTGGGCCTTCGTCGCGCTGCCTGGGATACTTGTCGCCTCGACAGCCCGAACGAACCGGCCGCAAGAGAAGCTTCGATTCGCGTTTCCCATCGGGCTAATACTGGCCGGGCTGGGGCTCGCGGCGACTCGCGGAGTGATCGATCCCGCCACTCGTCCCATTCGGCTTCTGGAGCGCATCGCTCTTTCTGGAAGGGGCTGCCCTGTCCTGGCACCAATTGAGGTCGCCTCGTCCGTATGGCTGGCGGCGCCCGGGCACCGCACCTTCGTCGACCCCCGGATCAGCTCGTTTTCAGATGAGGACTACCGCCGCTTCCTGGAGGTGGCGCGTGGCGGTCCGGGCGCGATCCCGGAGCTCAGCCGCCACGGATGCTGCTGGGCGATCGTTTCAGATGGGACCGACGGAGCGAACCTCAGACGGGCGCTCAAAGAAGCCAGGTGGGTGGAAATAGAAACCGAAGCCGATCTGGTGCTGTGGCGGGGGCCGGACTAGAATCCGGTATGCCCCTGGAAAACGCCGAAGACCTTCCGCATCCGATCCGCGATCTCACCGAGGGTGGCACCCGCTTTCACGGCCTCGAGAATCCTGGCCTGCAGGTTGTCTGATCCCCTGGCCCCTGTTTCGACCGCGGCCAGGGCAGCGTTCGTGGCAGCCTCAGAGCGCTTGGATCTCCATGCCTTCAGCCGCTCTACCGCGCGCGTCTCCGCATCCCGAGAGATCTTGAGAGTCTTCATCGGAGCTGAACTCGCCGCCTGATCCAAGAAGCAGTTCACGCCCACGACCTGAATGCCTCCGGAGTCGATCTTCAATTGGTCAGAATAGGCCGAACGCAGGATCTCGCTTTGAATATATCCGCTCTCGACGCAAGCCACAGTCCCGCCGCGCTCTTCGATGTTCTTCAGGTAATCCCAGACACGCCGCTCGAGCTCATCCGTCAGATTCTCAATGAACCAAGAGCCGGCCAAAGGATCCACGACCTGGCCCACGTTGCTCTCGGCCGCGATCACTTGCTGCGTCCGCAGCGCGAGCCTGGCGCTCTCCTCGGTGGGGAGGGCCAAGGCCTCGTCCATCGAGTTGGTGTGGAGCGACTGAGTTCCCCCGAGCACGGATGAAAGAGCCTGGAGCGCAACTCTCACCACGTTGTTCATGGGCTGCTGGGCAGTGAGCGTGGATCCGGCGGTCTGGGAATGGAACCTGAGCATCTGGCTCCTCGGATCCCTGGCCTGGAAGCGTTCTTTCATGATCTTGGCCCAGATTCTGCGGGCAGCCCTGAATTTCGCGATCTCCTCGAAAAAGTCGCTGTGCACGTTGAAGAAGAAGGACAGCCGCCCCGCGAAATCATCCACCTTCAGTCCGCGATCCACAGCGGACTGAACGTAGGTGATCGCGTTCGCGAAAGTGAACGCGAGCTCCTGAACGGCCGTCGATCCCGCCTCACGAATGTGATACCCGGAGATCGAGATCGGGTTCCACTGCGGGGCATGCTCCGCGCACCATGCAAACATGTCCGTCGCCAGGCGAAGCGAGCCCTCCGGGGGGTAGATGTAGTTCCCCCTCGCGACATACTCCTTGAGAACGTCGTTCTGAACGGTTCCCCTCAGGCCTCCCGAGGGAATTCCCCGTTCGGCGGCGACCGCCACGTAGAAGGCGAGAAGGATATTCGAGGTCGCGTTGATCGTCATCGAGGTGGATACCCGCGAAAGATCGATCTGATCGAACAGGACGCGCATGTCCTCGAGGCTGGCCACGGAAACGCCCACCTTGCCCACCTCGCCCCGGGAATTCTCGTGATCCGGGTCGAACCCAAGTTGGGTCGGAAGATCGAATGCCACGGAGAGGCCGGTGGTGCCCTGGGAAAGCAGGTAGCGATATCGGCGATTGCTCTCCTCAGCCGTCCCGAACCCGGCATACTGCCGCATCGTCCAGGTCCTGCCGCGATACATGGTCTTCTGCACCCCACGGGTGAATGGGTACTCGCCTGGCGCTCCAAGTCTCGCGCGGGCCTCCTTTGCGTCGGCGGCGGGCGCGTCCTCGGGCCAATAGACTTCCATGAGCGGGATTCCCGACCGAGTTTCGAGAACGGGCCCCTGCGCGCCCCCCTTGTCGCCGCCCTTGCTGGACCCGCTCATGCCCCACCCACCACGGTGAGAAGCAAGGCTCCGGCCTCGACGGATTCGCCGGGCTTCACGGACAGCCCGCTTACCTTTCCCGCGGCGGGCGCAAGGATCTCGTTCTCCATCTTCATGGCTTCCATCACAAGCAAGCGGTCGCCGCGGGCCACTGCCTGCCCCTCGACCGCGAAAACCTTCACGATCTTGCCGGGCATCTCGGCCTTCACCTTGGCATTGCCGCTCTTGGCTCCGCCCGCTCCAGCCATGGCCTCCTCGCCCGCCCTCAGGAACCTGAGCCCACGCCATTCGGCAGCCGAACCACGCTCGGACAAATCGAAGGAAAGCGATCCATCGTCTCCGCGGACGCTCCTGACATCGAACCCGTAAAGCCCGTCGGGCAACTCGATCCAGATGCCATCCATGTCCCGGCGCCAGCTCACGGTGAGCGTGTCGCCCCCGTCGATCTCCAGCTGGGCGGTGCCTCTGGGACCACGCGGGATGGTTTTCCAGCTCAGCGCCACCGGCCCGACCTTTCCGCGGATGCCGCTCATGAGCGGGCTCCCTCCCGGCGGGCCTGCCAGCTCCAAACGGAATGGCTCACACCGGATTCGCCTTCCTGTGTCACGGCAGCCTGCCCCAGCATCCGAGCCAGCGCGGCAGCGATCGCCGCTTCGCGGCCAGGCGCGCCTCCCGGCGGCGCCTTCAGTTCCGGGTGCTTCTCGATCAAGTCCGTGGTGGTATTGCCCGCGAGCACGTCGCCGTTGCGCACCAGTCTGCGCAGAAAACCCAGATTGGTCTTCAGCGAGCCCTCGCGCGTTCCATCCGGAGCCATGGGCGCCTCGATCCTCAGCTCGTCCAGCGCGACTCGCATCCGTTGGAGCGCCTCCGCCCGCGTCGGCCCCCAGACGCTGAGCTTGGCGATCATCGGATCGTAAAACATCGAGACCTCGCCGGGCCCGCGGAATGCGCTGTCCCATCTCACGAAGGGGCCGCTCGGGGGATCGATGACCCCGATCTTTCCGGGCGCCGGGAGAAAATTCTTGGGATCCTCCGCGTATACTCGAACCTCCACGGATGAACCGCTGCGATCAGGCCCTTCGGTGGGAAGAGCCAGCTCTCCGGCTGCGAGCAGCAGCTGCATGGCCACGAGGTCCACGCCCGTCACCCATTCCGTCACGGGGTGCTCGACCTGAAGGCGGGTGTTCATTTCCAGGAAATAGTAATTTCCCTCCCCGTCGACGATGAACTCCAGCGTGCCCGCACCGGCGTACCTGAGGTGTTTCGTGATTCGCACTGCTGCCTCGAACATCCTGGGGCGCGTATCCGGAAACTGATTCAGCACCGGCGACGGCGATTCCTCGAGCACCTTCTGGTGGCGCCGCTGCACGGAACACTCGCGTTCGCCGAGATGGATCGCGCCGCCCTTCCCGTCACCAAACACCTGGATCTCCACGTGGTGCGGCTCGAGAATGAGCTTTTCCACGTACATCGCCCCGTCGCCGAAAGCCGAGAGCGCCTCGCGAGACGCCCCCTCGAAGGCCGCGGCGATCTGGCCCGCCTCATTCACGCGTCGCATGCCCTTGCCGCCACCGCCCGCCGCCGCCTTCAGCAGCACCGGATAGCCGATCTTTGAAGCCACGCTCGCCGCCTCGGCGGGGCTCTTCACTGCGCCGGCGCTTCCCGGCACGCGGGGCACCTGCAGCTCGTCCGCCGTGGCGCGGGCCTGGATCTTGTCGCCCATGCGCTCCATGTTCTCGGCAGACGGACCGACAAAAACGAGGCCAGCCCTTTGACAGGCCTCCACGAACCGAGGCCGCTCGCTCAGGAATCCGTAACCAGGATGGACGAATCGGGCGCCCGCGGCCTTCGCCACGCCCACGATGCGATCGATATTCAGGTAGCTCTCCCGAGGTTCGGAAGCTCCGATCCAGTAAGCACGGTCGCATGCCTGCACATGGGGAGCGAAGCGGTCCGCGTCGGAATACACAGCCACGGTAGGAAACCCAAGAGCCCTCGCGGTTCGGGCCACGCGGATGGCGATCTCCCCGCGGTTCGCGATCAGCACCGGCTCACGCGATGGCGAGCTCACAAAGGCACGTTCCCGTGTTTTCGGCGCGGTCCCTGCTCGCGCTTGTTCTCGAGCAGCGCAAGGCTGCGCGCCAGCGCGCGCCGAGTCTCCTCGGGACGGATCACCTGGTCCACGAAACCGAGCTCGGCCGCCTTGTAGGGATTCGCGAACGTCTTGCGGTACATGCCCGCCAGGCGCTCGCGCTCCTGCTGAAGACTACCGTCCTTCTCGGCCTGGGCGATCTCGCGGCGGTAGAGGATGTTGATCGCCCCCTCCGGGCCCATCACGGCGATTTCGGCCGTGGGATAGGCGTAGTTGAAATCGGCCCGGATGTGCTTGGATGCCATCACGTCGTACGCGCCGCCGTAGGCCTTGCGGGTGATCACAGTCACCTTCGGGACGGTCGCCTCCGCGAAAGCGTAGAGGAGTTTCGCGCCGTGCTTGATGATCCCGCCATATTCCTGAGCGGTGCCAGGCAGGAACCCGGGCACGTCCACGAACGTCACGAGCGGAACGTTGAAGGCGTCGCAGAATCGCACGAAACGAGCCGCCTTCACGGACGCGTTGATGTCGAGGCAACCCGCGAGATGCGCGGGCTGATTCGCCACGATTCCCACGCTTCGGCCGTCGATCCTCGCGAATCCCACCACGATGTTCTTCGCGTAGTCGGATTGCACCTCTAGGAACTCCCCGCCGTCCACTACTTCGCCCACGAGCTTGCGCATGTCGTAGGGCTTGGCCGAGGAGTCGGGCAATAGCCCCACGATCCCGACGCACTCGCGATCCGCGGGGTCGGAGCACTTCGCGCGCGGAGCGGGATCGAGGTTGTTGGATGGCAGGCGCTCCATCAGGTTCCGGACGCCCTCGATCGTGGTTCTCTCGTCAGGGTAAACGAAATGGGCCACGCCGCTGCGGCCGGAGTGGGTCGATGCGCCCCCTAGGTCTTCCTTGCTCACATCCTC
This sequence comes from Bdellovibrionales bacterium, assembly GCA_020850015.1. Taxonomy (GTDB): domain Bacteria; phylum Bdellovibrionota; class UBA1018; order UBA1018; family JADZFF01; genus JADZFF01. Next base: position 11,621 of record JADZFF010000121.1, read on the forward strand.
GTGGGTCACGGTCTTGATCACGTCGGGTCCGGTCACGAACATGTACGAGGACCCCTCGCTCATGAAGATGAAGTCCGTCATCGCGGGCGAGTAGACGGCCCCCCCGGCGCAGGGGCCGAGGATCACGCTGATCTGGGGAATCACGCCGCTCGCCTGCACGTTGCGCCAGAAAATCTCGGCGTAGCCGCCCAGGGAGTCCACGCCTTCCTGAATTCGCGCCCCACCCGAGTCGTTGAGTCCGATCAGAGGCGCCCCGTTCTTCACCGCGAGGTCCATCACCTTGCAGATCTTGGCCGCGTGCGCGCCGGAGAGGCTGCCGCCGAAGACCGTGAAGTCCTGCGAGAAGACAAACACCGGCCGCCCGTGCACGCGCCCATGGCCCGTCACCACGCCATCGCCGGGGACGCGCTCCTTTTCCATGCCGAAGTCCGTGCAGCGGTGAACGACGAGCTTGTCGAGCTCTTCGAAGGTGCCGGCGTCCAGAAGCAGCTCGATTCGCTCGCGAGCGGTAAGCTTGCCCGCGGCATGTTGCTTCGCGACTCGGTCGGAACCCCCGCCCGCCTCAGCGCGACGCTCGCGCTCAGCCAGATTCTGAAGCTTTTCCTGGTAGGACATATGCCTTCCTCTCTACACGGAATCACCCGTTGTGTCATGGGGTTGGCGTTTGCCGAGGGGCACTGGCACGCGCTACGCTCATGGTGGAACTTATGATCTTACGCGCCGCAACAGCATTGCTCGCCCTGATCGCATTGACGCCAATTGGCGCCCACGCGGGCGACGTGTACATCGAGACAGGAATCGGCTTTTCGAACATCAGCAACGGCCAGTTCCTGTTTGGCGGCCTGATGCCGGCCTCGCCAGACGCCGGCGCCGCCTTCACGCTGGGCTTCTGGTTCAACCTCTCGAGCGATCACGCTCCTCTCCAATTCCACGTCGGTCTCAAGGATCGGATCAGCACCGGCCACTCGGGCGATCTGCAGTTCATCCTCAACGTGCCCTACCCCATGTTTCGACTGGAGCTGAGCCGATTCTACTTCGGCGGCGGCGTGGCCACCTGGGCCTTTACGAAACAGGGCTCGCTCGCGGGTCTGGGCTATGATTCCAACACCGGGGCCATCTCCTACGCGGCTGAGGCCGGGGTTCTGTGGAAAGTCGTGCCTTACTTCCACCTGGCGGTCGAGGGGGCCATGGAATACGTCTCGCCCCCCAACGCTACTGAGCTCTCTCCTCGGCCCGCCATGACCTTCGCCCTCCAGATGCGCTTCTTCACGGGCCTCAGCCCAACAACGGGCGAGGACTCCAAGAAGGAGTACGACGGATGGCGCTACCCATTCGGGATCGAGATCGGCGGGAAATAGCGCCGATCTGCCTTTTCTAGGGATTGCCCCAAACGTACGGCCCACGAATCCCCTGCACCGCGAGCGTCGGCATCTCCATCGACCTGTCGTTGTTGAGGCCGCCGTACTCCCACTGCGCCTGAGATAGCCCCTGCGTGTTCGGATCCAAGGTCTTGGGCAGCTTGAAGAACTTGAAGCTCATGCGCCAGCCTCGGGGAAGTGGTACCGATGTCACCCAGCGCCCGCCAAACTCGTGGTTCGTGAAAAGCCGAAGGGCCATGCCTTGGTTGTCTCGAAGCTGCGGCACCCATACCCAGACGTTCTCCGTCTCAGGGTTAGCAGGTACTCCCTCGAGCGCGAGCGCCGACGACGCCATCGTAACCGGACGCCAAGGCTGACCGTTCGGAAGCGTGCACGCAGTCTGCTGCTGTCCAAGGAGCGTGAGTGCGCAGGGCGATTTGGCAGCGAAGTAACGAATCTCTTCCTGGAAGGCGGGTGCGTCGTCGCGCTGGAAGTAGCGGTACACGTAAAGCTGCGAAATCACCTCACGGAGATAAATCGCCGCGAGGTAGGGATCGTCCGATACGAGCACGTTCTCGTCGTTCCGATCCACGGCCGAGTTCGACCAGTTCGCCGAGCCCGTCACGGTGCGGATGCCCGCGGGCGTTCCCACGAGCATCATCTTGTTGTGGTTCGAACCGTAGGAGCTCGTGAGCGCGTTGTCGAAGATCGAGATCGCGCGGGAATCCGTCGTATCCCACACCACCTGGCCGGGTTCCACGAAACCCAGCGGCCGCAACAGGTCGATGGCATGCTGGAAATTCTCGTCGAGGTACCGGCCCCGATCGAAAAAGGAACGCACGCGCACTCCCGCGCGGCTCAGAGCCACGAGCGTCTTGGCGTAGCGGGGATTCGTGATGAAGTTCGTCGATACGTAAACAAACGAGTCGGCCGGCGCGTCGAGCGCGCGCAGCATCTCGCGAAGCGTTGCGGCCTCGAGCCCATCCTCCGGCCCAAAATACACCTGGAGCCTTTCTCCCGCCTGCACGTCCGCCGCGCCGAGCAAAGGACGCAGCTCCTGGAGCTGATCCACCGTCGGGTAAACAGGGTCCACGCCCAGCGCATCACGCACAAAGAGCTCGCGGAGCTTCCTCTCCAGGTCTCGGATGACGGCCGGCGCATTGCCAGCGCTCATGCCGTTTGCGAGCTTCTCCATCGGCGGAATGATCTTCCAGAGCTTCAGCAGGCGCGTATACACGCTCGCGCTCTCCGAGGCGGGCTGTGCCTGCAGACAGCGGTCCACCAGGTCCGCCGCGATGGGAGCCTGGTTCGTGGCGCCCAGCATCCCATAGTCGAGCTTCAACTTCTTGCCGCCTGAGCACTGCTCCACCCTGGCCTCGATCGGCCCGGAAACGGCGGCGTCGAACTTGCCATCCGTCAGAGCGGCGTGGAATTCAGCGGCACGGCCCTTGAAGTCCGCCGTGCCGTCGGCGCAGCCCGCGCTCGAGCCCAGCATCACCCCGCAGGCGGCCAGTGCCACCTCGCGAAGCTCATCGAGCTCGGCCTGGATCGTGGCGATGGCCTTCGGGGCGTTGCGGATGGCGAGCACGTTCTCGTAGTTCGCCACGAGCCCGGAGTAGGTGAAGTTGGCGGAGCCCACGAAGGCGGTTTCGCCGTCGATCACTATGATCTTGTTGTGCATCTGAGGGTTGCCGCCGCGAAGCACGGGCAGCCGCACTTTCACGAGGTTCGGATGCGTACCGATGGCGTTGAAAAGCTTCCCGTCCCAGGAGAGCGCGTAATCCGCGAGCAGCTCCACCTTCACCCCGTCCTGGAGCTTCCTGCGAAGGATGGGCACGTACTCAGCCACGCTGATATTGTAGGTGGCGATGCGGATCGAGCGGCGGGCCGTCTCCAGGTACTTGCCCACGAGGTGCACGGGCATGTCCGTGGGCGAGAACATCGCGCAGAATGCCTCACCCGGAGTGCAGGTGGGCGCGTACGGCGCAACAGACGGAGCCGCTTGGGCGATGGAACTCAAGAGACACAACCATGCGCCGAACATAGCCGGGGAAATTCGGGTGAGACGGATCATGGGTCGGCACCCTAGCCGACCGGTTAACGCGCAGCAATAAGCGACTTATTGAACCAAAAGCTCCGCAAATACAAGAGGATGGTCCGACCATCCTGGCAGCGGATCGTGGTCATCCCGGGGGCGCCCGACCCAGGCTTCGAGTACCTTCCAGGCAGGAGGAAAAAACACGTGGTCGATCCGGTCCGGGTGCCGACAGGTCCAGTCCACCGTGGGAACCTCTTGAATGCGGGTCTGCCGTGTTCCTTCCGCAGGGCAAGCCCCGGTTTCCGAGGCGCGCTCCACCGCCTCGGCAAAGCTTGGTGCGCGCCCCTCGCGCCGCAGATCTGTCAGCCAGGCCACGGCACCCCTCACCCGACGGCCCGCCTCGGACTCATCCGTGATCATGGCCCAGGGCTTGTATTGCGCATCCGCGTTCAACCTCATGAGGCCGTGCGCGAGTTGCCTTCCCGCAGCTGGATCGCCTGTGAGGTCGAAGGAGTACTGCCCCTTCACGCGGGCCTGCCAGGGCACCATGGAGAGCTCGCCTCGCGGTACCGCCGCCGCCTCCAGGTCTTCCTCAACGCGCGCGCCTGCGGGCCGATACGGGCGGGCATTGAAGTCGCCAGCCACGACAACTCCGTCCACCGCCGGCCCGATCGAAAGCCTCTCCCTAAGAGCCGTGGCCTGCTCGAAGTGCTGCACCTTGTGGCCCGCGTGCACGTTCGCGAGTCTCACGCGGCGGCCCGTGCTGTGCACAAGCTCCACGATCTGGGCGAAACTTCTGTGCCCCTCCGCGTTCACCCGCCCGTTCCACTCCTCGTGGGCCTCGACTCTCCAGGGCCGACGCACCAGAAGGGCCATCCCCTCGATCAGAATCCCGTTCGGATAGGGATTACGGCCGAAGTCCCAAACCACCTCGCGCACTCCCTTGCGCACGCGCACCATCCTGCGCTCCTTGAACGTTTCCGCGTCGGTCACCCAGCCCAGGTTGCCGCGGCAGGCGGTCCAGAGCTGATACCCCAGGCCCCCTAGCCGGCGCTCCAACCTGCGCGCCGAGTTCTCACCGTCGTGCTCCGCCGATCCGCGTTCATGAAAGACCGAGCAGTCCCGCCCGCCCCAGGGCGTTCCCGCGCCCACTTCCTGCAGAGCCAGCACGTCAGGTTTCAGCTCGGAGACGTACCGCGCCAGCGCGTCCAGCCGCTTCTGATTGCCACGACTGAGCTCCTCCCAGGTGAAGTGAAACGGGCTCGTGTCAGCGGCCGAGAGCCGGCCCTCGGGATCCTCGAAGAACCGCGGGACCCCATTCATGGGGTGGTAACCATGGAGGTTGAGGGTCAGCAGAGTCAAGACAGCCGCGGCTTCCATGCGGGGGAGTGTCCCTCACAAGAAAGCCGCCTGCCAGTCGGAATCTAGGATGCTCTGCGCCTAAGGGATCGTTTAGTCCTGCTAGGCCTAGGCGGCCTGGCCCCCGCCGTCCGGACGTCCGCCGGTGATCTTCCGCTTATCCAGGCCATATTTCTCGACCTTCATGATCAGTCCCGCGCGCGAGATCCCCAGCTCCTTGGCGAGCCGGCTCTTGTTCCATTTCGTGCGGCGCAGGCCCTCGCGGATCATGGTCTTCTCAAGCTCCTCGAGCGCGTCCTTCAGTTTTCCGCTCACGCGCACGCCCTGCACCTTTGCGTTGCCGCCATGGTCACGAATACGAGGCGAAAGCGCGTCGGCCGAGACTCGAGGATCATCGCCCGAAAGCACAATCAGGCGCTCCACCTCGTTCTCGAGCTCACGGATGTTCCCGGGCCAGGTGTAATCGTAGATCTTCTCCAGGGCGCGCTTGGCGAAGGTCTTGAGCGGAATCGCCTTCTCCTTGCAGCCACGCACCAGGAAGTGGTCAAGCAGGATCGGAATGTCCTCCTTGCGATCGCGGAGCGGCGGCACCACCACGTTGATCACGTTGATCCGGTAGTAGAGGTCTTCGCGGAAGAGGCCTTCCTCCACCATCCCCTTGAGGTCTTTGTTCGTCGCCGCGAGCACCCTTACGTCGACTTTACGTTGCTCCACGCCACCCACGGGGATCAACGTCCCCTCCTGAAGCACGCGAAGGAGCTTCACCTGCATTGAGAGCGTCATGTCGCCGATCTCGTCCAGGAACAGCGTGCCCCTGTGCGCCTGCTCGAAGAGACCCTTCTTGTCCTTCACGGCCCCCGTGAAGGAGCCACGGACGTGACCGAAGAGTTCGCTGTCAAGCAGGTTCTCGTTGAAGGCCGAGCAGTTCACCGTCACGAACGCCCCGTCCTTGCGGGGGCTGTTGAAGTGTACCGCCTTGGCGATCAGCTCCTTACCGGTACCGTTCTCACCCTGGATGAGCACTGTGCTCTCGGAAGACTTGATCTTGTCGAGCAGGGAGTAGATCTCCTGCATCGGCTTCGACTTCCCGATCATCGAGTCGTAGCTGTAGCGCGTGCCGAGCTGGTCGCTCAGCGCGGTGATGCGCTCCTCGCGCTTCGTGATCTCCGTGTGGAAGGTCACGATCTCCTGCGCCACGAGCTCCACGAGCTCGAAGAAGTACTTTTTGTCGTTGCCGGAAAGCGTGGTCAGGCCACGGAGAGCGTCCTGCACGCGATCGCCGACGATGCCGAGCGACTCGAGCGAGGCCCGGGCGCGCTGGATCGCGTCGCCGCTCGCCACGGTCTCCTGGAAGCAGTAGGCATACACGCAACCCAGGAACTCCCCGTCCACGGCGATCCGGGCGACATAGCCCTTTTCCACGCCCAGGGGCCCGTCCACGACGAAGCTCGGCTGCGAGCTCGCCAGAGCCTTCTCGTTGGCCTCGGCCACAGCCCCCATCAGGAGCTCCCGCGCACGCTCATGAGGAAGCAGCGCCGCGCATACCGGGTTCTTGAACTCGCGCTGGCGGTCCAAGGGGTCGTAGTTTTGAACTTTGCCGCGCTCGTCGACGAAGAAGATCTCCGTGCGGAACCAGTTGGCCAGCACGTGCTCGAGCTTGCGGATGACGTGGATATGCTTGAGTTCTTCCCAATTGATCATGGCAACCCAACCCTTTCAGTCAACTTTTCGGCAGGCCCTGTCTAAAAGTTGAGGGGGGTGCGCAATCTTTTTGACAGCAGGGGGGCGCCAGCCCTGAAATACGATTGGCTGCGTGATCTTTGGCCGACCTACTTAACGACAGAAATTCACTTTTTAAATCAACGCGATAAACGCTCGAATTGCACGGCCCCCGCCCCACCGATCCCCGCGGCCAATTCCTCCACGGCACCATCCACCTTCAGTCGGCAGTCTCCGCGCGATCTTCTGCCTAAAGCCGATAAACCAGCAGCGGATCCGCCGCCGGGTGCACCACCAACGTCACTGCATCGGGGCCCTCGGGAAGGTCGCCGTCCACGTCGAACAAAGGATGCGGCTTCGCCCCCTGCCCCAACCATCGCGCGCGGATCTCGCGTCCCCGCGCTAGGGTCGCGGCCGGGGATCTCTCCCAGCGTCCGCTCTTCATCAGGGGTGCGTCCTTGAGCGACGCCACCACTCCGCGATCCTTCAGCACCAGGACCTCGAAGATCCCATCGCCCGGATCCGCCGTCGCGGACCAGCAAACACCCCCGGCGTTGTAGCGCCCATTCAGCACCAAGCCCGAAAACAGCGGGCCGCGGAACACCTCGCGCCCATCCACCGTCACCTCGAATTCCTGCGGCCTATACTGCAACATCGCCGCAGCCGACTGAGCGAGATAGGTGTGGCGTGTTCCGCCGAGCAGCTTCCCCGAAACCAGCCCCGAACGCTTCAGCACGCGGTCCACCACCAGGCCGGGGAAACCGAAATCAAGCACGTTCATCAAGAACCCCTGGCCCGCGGGTCTCCCCGCGCGGTCCTCGAAGGTCACGAAGCCCGCATCCACAGGCTTCGGCTCGCCCTCTCGAAGGAGCTTCAAGCCCCGTTCCCATGGCTTCAGCGAGGCACCGAACTCCTCGCCGGCAAGGGTCTTGAAAAAATCATTCCCGCGCCCCACCGGCAGCAAAGCCAGCGCAACCCGAGGCGCGATGCGCTTTCCGGTGCTCTGATACATCCCACGGGCGATACCCGAAAGAGTGCCGTCGCCGCCGAGCGCCAGCACCACGCCCTCATCGTCCTGATGGTCTGCGAGCGCGCTGGCGATCCACTGGCCACCGTGATTCTCGGGCGTCGTCTCGAACACCTCGATCTCGGCGCCCTCGAAGTGCGCGCGGACCGCGGGCTCCGCCTCGCGCCACATCTGCGCGCCGCGGCCGCCTCCCGCCACCGGATTCACCACCACCCAAACCCGCTGAGGCCGCTTCATGTCCCGACCTATTCCTCGCTACCTTCAGCCAAACGCAGCCCGGCCAGCCGCGAGGCCTCCACCACGGGAACCTCCGCTCCCAGCGCCTCCCGCAGGTGTGCGGCCGCGCGATCGCTGAAGGCGATCACCCCGTCGGCCTTATCGCGGTCACGCTCCCAGAAGTCCCTGGCCATCACGGCCGCCGCCTCCGGAAAAAGATACCGGTAGGCGCCCTCGCCGCCAGTGTCGATGCAATCCTTGCCTCGGTGATAGGGGCGAACCGTGCTCACGCCCAGCCGCTCCAGAACTCCGCAGAAGTGATCCACGTCTGCGGCGTGATTCAACCGGCGGCTGAGCCAGACTGACTCCGCCACCAGCCACCTTTTCCCCGAAAGACGTTCCCTTGCTGCGGCCTGCGCGGCGACGTCCCACCGGAACAGCCCCGGTTCCCAGTCCAGCTCCGCTTCGATCCCTTCCGAACGAAGGTAATGAAGCTCCTTCGGCTCGCGAACACGCACCACGCCGGCACTTCCGGCCTTCTCCAAGGTCCGATCCCGGCGCGCCTTCGCGACCTCGAGCTCACCCCACTCCGCGGCGAGGTCTCCCACGCTATCCATCTCTTCCGTCACACGCGTATCGAGCGCGGTCTGCGCTCCCCGCCAGCGATGCTCGCGCCGAGCTTTGAACAGCTTCTCCGCCACCGGCATGCCGTAGATGCAATACTCCGTGCAACGCCCGCAGCCCGTACAGCCGTAGAGCGGCCAGAGCTCGCCCCCGGCGGCGGCCTTCCCGGGCCAGCGTTTCTCCTTGTACAGGAGGGACATCATCCCTCGCGGCGTCACGGTATCGTTGCCCGTGGCCACGGTCGACGGACACGCGAACCGGCACATCTCCGGACAAAAGGCGCAGGCCACCGGATCATGCGCGTCCCCACCGGGAAAACGCAGGAGGGTCCGGTTGAGCAGCTGCTTAGAGGCCCATTTTACCGGGGTTAAAGCGGTTTTGAGGATCGAAGCCACGCTTCACCTTTTCGTAAATCTGAATAAAGGCGCCCTTTTCCTTGGGGAGCCATGCCGACTTTTGAACACCCACGCCGTGATGATGCGATAGCGTCGCCCCCGCTTCCATAGCCGCCCCCAAGATCGACTCCCAGACCTGGTCGTAGTGCTCCACCGTGGAGGCCTTGAGCCCCGAGTGGCTGGCCAGCGTGAAATAGATATTCGCGCCCGTGTGGTAGAAATGGCTGAAGTGCGCGAGCATGACGCCGAAGCCCAGGTTCACACCCTTTACCGCCTCGTACACGTGCGAAAGTCGATCCCAGGTCGCCGCGATCTCGAAGGTGTCGAGCATCAGGCGGTCATGCGAAAGAATGAGCTGCTGTTTGTAGGAAACGTCGTAACGGTGCTCCCACCAATGGGTGCCCAGAGTCGGCCCCAGGTAGCTCACCTCCATCGAGTCCGCGATCCTGCGGGCCTCCGAGGCCTCCACCGCCGCCATAGCCTGCGTGCCTTCGAACACGGTCACGATCGCGCAGCCGCCGGAAAAGCCCGTCCCAAGCCGTTCCGACGGAATGGTGAGCGAGGTCTCGATCTTGTCGTAGATGCGCATCACGGCGGGGCGAATGCCCTGCTGCATCAGTGTGCGGGTAAACGCCATCGCCTGATTCACGTCCGCCGTCCCAAATCCCAGGAACTCCCGATGCTCGGGGAGCGGGTGCACCTGCAGGCAGGCGGCGGTGAACACGCCGAGCGTGCCTTCCGAGCCCAGGAGCAGCTGCGTCCAGTCCGGCCCCATCGCCGATCGCGGCGCGCGGCCCGTGATCACGAGCTCGCCGTTGGGCAGCACCGTCTCCAACGCCAGCACCATGTCCTCGATCTTTCCGTACTTCGTCGAAAGCTGTCCTGCCGAACGGGTGGCCAGATAGCCGCCCAGGCTTGAGCAGTAGATCGACGAAGGGAAGTGCCCCAGCGTCAGCCCCTCCTGGTTCAAGTGCCTCTCGAGGTTCTCGCCAATGATCCCAGCCTCAGCCCAAACCGTCATCGACTCACGATCCAATGAGCGCACCCGCTTGAGTCGCTTCAGATCGACCATGACTCGAGGCCTCGGCATCGACCCGCTGGGGATCGTGGCCCCACACACGCCGGAGCCAGCCCCATAGGGGATCAGATCCACATCCGCAGTATCCGCCCAGCGCACGAGAGCCTGCACCTGGCTCGGAGTTTCCGGCCAAACCACCAAGTCCACGGTCGGTTCAGCGGGTCCCCGCTCTCTCAACTCAAGCAGTTTACGAGGCCAGAGATCATGCGAGTAGGTCTGGAGCACCAGACGGTCACGGCTCCAACCGGTCCCCTCCCCGAGGCCCGTGGGAAGCGTATTCGTACTGATTTTGTCGGATTGACTTGGCATGGTTGTATTCTCGGATTACAAAACGGCTAACCGTGCCAAACTACCGTTTCTTCGACACCGCCTCAACGACGAAGTGCTGCGAGTCGGCCCTGAAAGCTCTTCTCCGCTTTTCGTCCGAGGAGTTCGCCCACCCCTCCTCCGCCCACCAGATGGGCCGCACGGCCGCCCAGGCCATCGAAACCGCCCGTGCCGTCATTGCTCGCGCGTTTGGCGTTCCCGCCGACCACGTGATCTTCACTGGAGGAGGAACGGAGTCTGACAATCTCGCGGTGTACGGTGTTGCCGGTTCCCATGCTGCACGGCGCCTCGCGAGAGCAATCCCGCTCGAGATTCCGGCCCGCTTTCTTTGCTCGGACATCGAGCACCCAGCCGTCTGGTCGGCAGTCGATTCGGTGACGAGCTTCGGATTCGAGCGTCGCTTCATCAACATGCTCCCGGACGGACAACCCGACCTCACCGTGTACCGCGAGCAGTTGGCCCCCCACACCGCATTCGTGAGCTTCATGTCCGTGAACAACGTCACTGGCGCTGTGCTCCCGGTGGAAGAACTCTGCGCGATGGCCAAGCAATCCGCGCCCGGCTGCGTAACCCACTCGGATTGCGTGCAGGGCTTCGCCAAGGTGCCCATGCCACGCGCGGGCGGCCCCGTCGATCTTGTCTCCATTTCCGCCCACAAGATCGGCGGCCCCAAGGGCATTGGCGCGCTCATCGCCCTCAATCCCGGGGTGCTGGACCGCTCACGCTTTCGCCCGCTGATGTGGGGCGGTGGACAGGAAGAAGGATGGCGCGGTGGCACTCAGAACGCGGGTATGATCGCCGCTTTCGGAACCGCAGTTGAAGAGACGCTCGCCAACGCCGAGAAAAGCCGCCGGGAGACCGCCCAGCTCCGCGAACGCCTGCGTTCGCGGCTCGTGCAGAAGAACCTGCTCGACCCGGATCCTTCCGCAGCGCTCACGCGCGGGACGATTCGCTGGCTCTCTCCGAGTTCCGCGGTCCCGCAGGTCGTGAGCCTGAGCCTGCCAGGAATCCCCTCTTCCATCACCGCCTCGAGGCTTGAGGAGCGCGGCTGTCTCGTAGCCACGGGATCGGCCTGCAGCTCGGGCCGATCAGGGCCTGACCGCGTGCTTCAGGCTTTGGGGTTCGCCGACGAACTCGCGTCGTCGGGGATCCGGGTGAGCCTGTGCTGCGCGCTCGGCCAGAAAGACGTCGATCATTTGGTCGACGCGCTGGAGGCGAGCCTTCGCACTTCCTCTTCGTAGTACGGATCCATCCATTTCTGGATCCCCACCCACTTCGCCACGACGCGCAGCCGCGAGTCGATCAGATACGACTCGGGAAACTGGAAGGATCCGTAGCGTTCAGGCACCTCGGAGCGCGGATCCAGAAGCGAGAGCACATTCCTCGGCAGGTCTAAGGGTTTCAGCACGGTATGCGCCTTCTCCCAGGTATCATCCATGCTCACGGCCAGGATCACGACAGGCGCATCCCCAAGTCTTTTCGCGAATTTCAGTAAATCCGGGATCTCCTCCACGCAGGGCGCGCACCAGGTAGCCCAGAAGTGAAGCACGACGATCTTCCCAGCGAGATCAGTCATGCGGTGCCGACGTCCTTCGGCATCCTGTAACTCAAAAGCCCGCGCGGGATAGGGCTTCACGCCCCCTCGGACTTTCGGTTCCTCGGCTCCCGCGCCCACTGGCAGTGGAAGCTCCACGGCCGGCGCGCCCCCGCTCGTGCTCTTGAACACCCCCTGGCGAACGAGATAGGCCAACATCCCCCCCACCACGAAAATCCCCAGGGCGAGACTCAGGATCAAACGGAGCTTTTTCATCGCCTCATCTTTCCCCGGTCGACGGCCCGCCGCCAATAAAAAAACAGCCGGCTTTCCATGTACTTATGAATACCGGCTCGAATATACGGGTATTAGGTGCCGCCTGAGAGGCGATTCTTTCCCCATCGATTTCCCTGCAGTTTGGCTCAGTTCTGAAAACCCTTTATCATTAAGGATATGAGCGAGCATGCGTTGCTCCTAAATGCCTCTTTTGAACCCCTGCATATCGTGTCGTGGCAACGCGCTCTCCAACTGCTTTTTCAAGGCAAGGTTGAGGTGGTGGAAGAGGGCGAACGTGAAATTCGCTCGGTGAGCATCTCCATCCGGGTGCCGAGCGTACTGCGACTCATCCATTTCATCTCACTGAAGAAATCCAAGCGGCATCTCGTCCGATTCTCCCGACCCAATGTCTTTCTGCGTGATCACTACCGTTGCCAGTATTGCGGTCAGAAGTGCGTTCGCCATCAACTCACGCTCGATCACATCATTCCCGTCGTCCAAGGCGGCAGAAAGAGCTGGGAGAACATCGTCACGAGCTGCAAGCCCTGCAATCAGCGAAAAGGGGGCCGTACCCCCGAGCAGGCAAGCATGGCCCTCGTCAAGAGGCCCGAGGAACCGAAGTGGCTCCCTGAAGTGAGCCTCCAGCTGGGCATCTCCGTGACTCCGGAAAAATGGAAGATCTACCTGAACGTTCGCGGCGGCGTCGGCTGACGGGAAGACGGAATTGGGATTCCTAGATCGGATACACAAGAGGGCCTTGAGCCCGGCCCGCCCAGAGCAGCCCGCGCCTGGCGCTGGATCTGAGATCAAGAACGCGGAATCGCGCAAGCGCGGGCCGCTGCAGCCCGCCCCTCTTGGAACCCTGGTCGCCGAGTATGGAGACGAACTCTTCGATCTTTGCCTCCATGCCGTCCATCTTCGGCAACACCCGCTCCAAGTGTTCCGGGCCGTCATCCGCGACCTGAAACGGGCGCCGATCCGGGATTTCGATCGCTATCGCAGGCTCTGGGTACTCGGTACAGCCACTCGGCGGATTATGAGGCTGGGACGCATGGAGTCCGGTCGGGACGTGGTCGATCCTGTTCTTTTCTCAAGTTCGGCGAACAACGCCGAAGGCCGGCTCGCCCTCCTGGACCAATATTTTCATCGCCTGCCACCGGAGTCCCGGCTCCTGCTCCTCCTGCGCGAACGCCATGAGCTGACCTTGGATGAGGTGGGTACGATCCTGGGAACTCCGGCGGCGTCTCTTGAGCTGCGGCACCGCCAGGTACTCGATGTCCTTGTGGGATGGATCTGGCAGGAGCCGCCAAAGGCGAACAGCAAGAACCCCACCCCGCTGCCTCCAGAGCGGCGCATCTGCGACGTCATCCGCGGCTGGCCCCGCGTACATCTTCCTGAAGAGATTCGCAAAGCGCCCCTCAGCGCGGTTGCGATGGCCGCCGCGTCCGCCCCAGTGGGCGCGGCCCAAACCAGAAGTCCGTGGCAAAAGGCCCCCTGGTTCATCCGCAGCGGAGCGGAAGCGATCGGTCTCGCCGTGGTGATTCTAGGCGTCGTGGCCCTTGTGCCCAAGATGCGCCAGCTCTACGAGCGTAACCTGGAGGACCAACTTGCCACCTTTCGCTCGGAGGACCTCAGCCTCGATCTCGATACCGACTTCGCAACCGAACAACCCGAACTGATCGACGAGACTATCGACGAGAACCCGACGGTAGAAAGCACCGAACCCGACGTCGCTACGGCCGAGAAGACCGCAAAGCCCGTTCGAATCGAGGTCGGCAACTCGGAAATCTGGCGCTTCAATATCAAGACGCCTAGCCCGGGCGACCTTCGCCCGAAGATCACCCAGATGCTCCTTGATCTAGCGGTTCCCCCGGACACCAAGGGCATTCAGGGGATTGAGGCACCTGGAGGCATTCAGTTCAATCTCTTCATTCCAAAGGAGATCGTCGCTGAAGCCAAGACCCGTTTGGAGCGCCTTGCAGCGCCTCCCGCGGGCACGGACTCCGCGTCGTCCATCACCTCGGACTTCACCTGGTACAAAATCAAGTCGAGAAAAAATATCCCGAAAGGGCAAGCACAGCTCGTCGTGTGGATTCAGAGAGTTCTTTAGGCATGTCGCCCGTCTCTCGGGGATGCGCTAAGGGCTGTTACCGGTGGGCGCCTCGGGCGGTACCACAGCAGAACCCGAGATCACAGCGGCTCCAGAGTCGGGCGGCGTATTTGCTGAGTCGGTGCCCGCGAGCTCCCGCAGAGTGGCCCGAATCGACTCCGGGCTCATGCTCACGAATACGCCTTCGCCGTTCAGGCTGAGCCGCGGCGGCGTGACCTGCTCGACCCCTGTGGCCGGAGAACGCGTCTCTCTCTCGGACTCGGCGCCCACCGGGCCCACGCTCTCCGAGCCGACACCGGGCCCAAGCGCAGCGGGACCACGTAGCCCGGGCACTCCCGAACGCGAAGCAAGGGCCTGATTGGCGACGTCTACGATCACGCGACGTGCCTCGTTAAACTCCTGGATGCTCTCCCGACCAATGCTCTCTTCGCTCAGAACATCGGGCATGAAGGAGCGGCAGGGTTGCGTCTGGCAACGGGCGTACTCGCTGTCGGGCGCTTCATAGGTGCGACGAAGCTCCTCGAATCGCGTCACCGCTTGCGCATAGGCCGCCTCATCGTAGCAGATGGCACGCCGGCACGAGCGATCCGGCACCCGCAGTTTCGGTCCATTCCGGTCCGTAGGATCGCGAGGCTCCTCCCGGTACAATACGAACTCCGACCGCTCCGGTGGATTCGGCACCTGCCCGGTCCATTCGATGTAGCTCTCCAGTCCCCGCGCATGAAGCGCCGACATCTCTCGGGCGTGGCGATCCTGCATTTCTTGAAAACTGGGCACATGAGGCGCGATGGGCCGAACCATTCTCGGGGATTCAGCGCCCGAAACAGGATCTATCGTGATCGATGCGCTTCCCTGCACCGTGCCGAGCCCCGAGGAATCCCAATACCCCCCCCCGGAGACGAGATTCTTCTCCACGCGCGAAGCCGCCTTCCTCATCTCCAACATGGCGAAG
The DNA here is from genome assembly GCA_020850015.1 of Bdellovibrionales bacterium. GTDB lineage: Bacteria > Bdellovibrionota > UBA1018 > UBA1018 > JADZFF01 > JADZFF01. The sequence goes on from JADZFF010000121.1 coordinate 26,634, forward strand.
TCCCTGAAGCGAATATAGCAGGCTCCGATCTCCTCGCCCGTGGCTAAGCAGAACTCGCGCAGATTGGCGCTACGGACTTCGTCCGACGCCGACTCCAAAACGCGAAGCTTTCGCGCGAGATAGATCACCTCGAGCGATTCCAGTTCATTCGCCTTTTTGTAGAGGCAAGCAAAACCACACTCCTGGTTCTGGTCGTTGTTCCATGGGAACTCCACGGCAACCCGCGCCTGAAGTCTTGCCGAACGGAATGGCTCTGAGGCGGTCGGGATCAGAGGACTCGCGGGATCGCCGGGCACCATCGCGGAGGTCGGGCCCCAGACCTCGTCCTCGGCAGCGAACGCGCTCAGCCCCGACACGAGCAGGCTGACCGCCACGGCGCAAGTCCTGAAGAACCCAATCGCGCCTGGAACCTGAATTTTAAATCGCCTGTGCACATCCCCAATCAGAGCAATGACCGAGCCACCTTCTTCAGCGAGCTGCATCCATTTTGCGTCGGATTACCGGGATTTAGGCAGACTCTCCCCAAACTCAGGGAACATGTCCGTATAGGAGATCGACACTCGACCCGTAGCCCCTCAGGTCAAGGCCGACACACCCCAAAAAGCGAGGCGGGACTACGGCCTTTGGCCGTAGTCCCGCCTCAAAGTTTCCACTCGATCAGAGGATGCGCTATCGGGGCCCCTTATGGCCCTCAAGCCGAACTACTCCTCTGACTTTTTCGTCTTAGCGGCTGCCTTCTTGGGCGCGGCCTTCTTCGAAGAAGACTTCTTCCCGTCGCCTGCGGCAGAATCCTCTGCCGAGGCCTCCACGCCCTCAACAGGCGCAGTCGCCTTCTTGGAACGCTTGATTTCCGCGTGATCCACCAGCTCGAGAACGGCCATCTCTGCACCGTCTCCCCAACGACGATCGACCAACTTCAAAACTCGGGTGTATCCCCCTGGGCGCTTTGCATAGCGTTTTGCCAGCTCCCCGAACAGCTTTTCGACCACGATCTTGTCTCTGGTCCGATCAAAGGCCAGTCTGCGCTGATGCGGCGTGCCGCCTTTACCCAAAGTAATCAGCCGATCCACCACGCGCCGAGCCTCTTTGGCCTTCTCAACCGTCGTAGTGATACGCTCCATTCGAAGAAGCGAGTTCGCCATATTCCGGAACATTGCATTCCGATGCGACGAGTTCCTGCCAAACTTCCGTCCATCCACATTGTGTCTCATGACCTACCATCCTTACTCGGCACTAAAGTACCGCTGGTTTTTTACTTCGCGCCGCGACCCTCTTCGAGAACAGCCCCTTACCCAAAACCCCGACTCATGGGTTTCTTCGAGTGAGGAGAGTGGATCCCCCATCACTCTGGCCATCCTCCGACAAGCCCGGCGGAAGCGACTAAAGACGCTATCTCGCGTCTTAGTCGAGTTCGTCGTCAAACGTCTCGTCGCCTTGCCCACCCGCACGATCGTTGAGAATCTTGTTTTCATCAACGTCAGAGTCCGCAGGCTTCGGCGGATTCTCCGGCGGGACGAAGCCTTCGAGCTTCATCCCCAGACTCAGACCCATAGTGCCAAGAATATCTTTGATCTCATTCAACGACTTGCGCCCGAAGTTCTTCGTCTTCAGCATTTCAGCTTCGGTCTTCTGCACGAGCTCGTAAATATACTTAATATTCGCGTTCTGGAGACAATTCGCCGAACGCACGGAGAGCTCAAGCTCCTCCACGGAGCGCAGGAGATTGGGGTTGAAAGCGGGTGACACTTCCGTCTTCGCCTCGACCACCGGCTCGGGCTCCTCCTCGAAGTTCAGGAAGACAGAAAGCTGATCCTTCAGAATCTTGGCACCCAAAGCCACCGCATCCTCAGGGGTCACCGCGCCATTGGTCCACACTTCGAGCGTCAGCCGATCAAAGTCGGTGCGTTGCCCAACTCGGCTCTGAGTGACCGTATAATTCACACGACGAACGGGCGAGAAAAAGCTGTCAACGGCCATCCAACCCACCGGCAGATCACCACCCTTGTTCATTTCAGCGGCGCGATAGCCTCGCCCCATGGAAACGCGAATTTCCGCCTTGAGATGGCCACCCTCGCCAATCGTAGCGATGTGCTGCGCACGATTGAGAACTTCCAGTTTGTCCGTACCCTTGATGTCCGCAGCGGTCACCACGCAGGGACCCTTCTTGTCGATCATCACGGTCACTTGCTCAGCCGTCATGGAAAAACAAACTTCCTTGAGGTTGAGAATGATGTCAGCGACGTCTTCCTTCACGTCCGGAATCGAGGTGAACTCATGCACAACGCCTTCGAGATGAACCGCCGTAACGGCGGCACCCTGGAGCGAAGATAACATTACCCGACGCAACGAATTGCCCAAGGTCAAGCCATAGCCCCGCTCCAGCGGCCGGGCAACGAACTTGCCATAGCCTTCGGAGAGGCTCTCCTTGTTCACATCCAGTGCCTTCGGACGGATCAGATCGCGCCAGTTCTTCTCGAGCATGAGTATCAATTCTCCCACTTCGTTCGCTGAACAATAAAAGTTATCTGAAGGTATCGCCGCCTACCCGAATTCCAAGGAAAAAGGCGACCTTACTCGGTCGCCTTCTCCACCGGTTACTTCGAGTAGAGCTCCACGACGAGCCGCTCTTCCATGGGGGCGGTAACGTCTTCACGAGCAGGAAGATCACGGATCTTCGACTTGAACGCACCCATGTCAAGGTCGAGCCACTGTGGCACTTCGCGACGCTTCACTGATTCCAGTGCATAGCGGATAGAGTCAGTCGTGCGGCTCTTCTCGTGAACCTCCACCACGTCGCCCTTCTTCACGAGGAAGGAAGGAATATTCACGCGACGCCCATTAACCAGAAAATGACCGTGGCGAACAAGCTGGCGAGCCTGTGAACGCGAATTTGCAAATCCGCTGCGATAGGTCACGTTGTCTAGCCGACGCTCCAGGTTCGAGATCATCACGTTGCCCGTGACTCCCTTATGGCGCGCAGCTTCGCCAAAGCCTCGACGGAACTGGGTCTCCGAAAGTCCGTACATGCGCTTGATCTTTTGCTTTTCCCGAAGCTGAATCCCGTACTCAGAAAATTTCTTCCGGCCCTGACCATGTTGGCCCGGCGGATAGCCGCGACGCTCAAATGAGCACTTTTCGGTGTAACAGCGGTCGCCCTTCAAAAAGAGTTTCTGATTTTCACGGCGGCAGAGGCGGCAGACGGAATCACAGTAGCGAGACATATAATCCTTAGACCCTTCTCTTCTTGGGCGGGCGGCAGCCGTTGTGCGGAATCGGCGTCACGTCTTCGATATACGTCACACGCAAACCGGCAGAGGCGATGGCGCGAAGGGCGGACTCACGCCCGCCGCCAGGGCCGCTTACGTACACCGAGCATGAACGCATACCGTTCTCAAAAGCCTTGCGGGCAGCGTCTTCAGCGGCGACCTGGGCCGCAAACGGGGTATTCTTCCGCGAACCACGGAAACCCTTTTCACCGGCGCTCGCCCAGCAGATGGCATTCCCCATCATGTCCGTAACTGAGATGATGGTGTTGTTGAAGGTAGCAAGAACGTGCACCTTTCCGGTGGAGACGTTTTTCTTCCCTTTTTTGATCTTCTTCGCGTCGGCAGCTTCCGCTGGGGCGGCGGCAACCTGGGCTGTTTCGGGGGCAGTCTGCTCAGACATGGATCTCTCTTGTCCCTTCAGTCACTCTACTTCATGGCCTTAACTGATTTCTTACCGGCGATCGCAACAGCCTTGCCCTTACGCGTACGCGCGTTTGAATGGGTGCGCTGGCCGCGCACTGGCAGCCCTTTGCGATGGCGGACACCCCGGTAACAACCGAGGTCAATCAAGCGTTTGATGTTCATCGACACTTCACGACGAAGGTCACCTTCGACCTTGGTCGCGCGATCAATCGCTTCACGAACCTTGGCCAACTCACCTTCGGTGAGGTCGTCCGATTTCTTGTTCCAGTCGACACCGGCCATCTCGCAAAGTTTCTTCGCGGAAGGACGCCCGATTCCGTAGATATAAGTCAGGGCGATTTCCATCCGCTTGTTCCTTGGCAAATCCACCCCTGCGATACGAGCCACGCCGGTCCCTCTCTTTCAAAAATCCTGTAAAATAAAGGCCCTTGAGTACTTGAACGACCTTGCCCTTGCAAGGCCCAATTCAGCCCTGGCGCTGCTTGTGGCGAGTGTTTTCGCAGATCACCCGAACAACACCCCTTCGCCGAATCACCTTGCACTTGGAACAGATTTTCTTCACCGAAGCACGCACTTTCATCGCTTCACTCCCGCGTTCAAAGAACAAACCGCACGCTACCCCCAACTCCCCAGACTGACCGGGAAAATCAGGATGTAAGACCGCGCTACTACAACTATTTACTCCGAGAGGGTCAGAACCTCGGGACCATCTGCCGTGATCGCCACCGTGTGCTCGAAATGAGCGGATAGCGAGCGGTCTGCCGTAACCGCCGTCCAGCCATCACTGAGGACCCGGACATCAGCCTTTCCCGCATTGACCATGGGCTCGATCGCGAGGACCATCCCCTCTTTCAAAGGTATGCCTTTCCCCTTGGGCCCGTAGTTTGGAACCTGGGGATCCTCGTGAAGCGCCCTGCCAATGCCGTGACCGACGAACTCCCTTACCACGCTGTATCCAAAGCCCTCAATGTAATTTTGAACCGCGTGGCCGATGTCAAAAAGACGGTTGCCCGGCCGGCACTGGGCAATCCCACGAAGGAGGCCTTCCTGAGTCACCCTCAATAGTTGACTAACTTCGTCTGCTACTTTTCCAACCGCAAAGGTGCGCGCTGCGTCTCCGTACCAGCCATCGTAGATCACCCCAAAATCGAGGCCAACGATGTCTCCCTCTTTCAAGGTTCTCCGCGAAGGGATTCCGTGAACCACCTCTTCGTTAACAGAAACACAGAGGGAACCAGGAAACCCGTTATAGCCCTTGAAGGCGGGAATCACGCCAAAGTCCCTGCACCTGCGCTCAGCATGCTGATCCAGCTCCAGGGTCGACACTCCGGGCCGAACGATGTCGCCGAGCTCATCCAGGATCTTGGAGACCACCCTCCCGGCCTTCCGCATGTTTTCGATTTCGCGAGGGGATTTCCGGTGAACCATGAACCCGCCGATCCCTTAGGCTAACGCCTGGATCAAAGCCAGATAGACTTCTTTCGGCGCACGTGAGGCATCGAGCTTATGCAGCTTGCCCTGTTGCTCGTAGTGATCGGCGATAGGAGCGGTCTGAGCGTGATAGACGGAGAGCCGCTTTCGAATGACGTCCGCATGGTCGTCATCTCTCTGAACTAGTGGAGAGGATCCACAATTGTCGCAGACTCCTTCCTTCTTCGGCCGCGCGGATTCAACGTGGTACATTGCGCCACACTTCAAGCACGTGCGCCGTCCAGAAAGACGTTTCACCAAACTCTCATCAGGAATCTCAAAAAGGACGCAGCGCGTGACCGCTCGCTTCACCTTCGTAAGCATAGCGTCGAGAGCATGGGCCTGCGGAATCGTTCGTGGAAACCCGTCCAGTACGATCCCCGCCTTACAATCAGGCTTACCCATGCGGTCTTGAATCAAGCCAATTACCACTTCGTCGGAGACAAGCTCCCCACGATCCATGATCGCCTTCGCGCGCTTTCCGAGATCCGTGTTCTCAGCGATCGCCGAACGAAGCATGTCTCCCGTGGAGAGTTGCGGCCAGCCCCTTTCAGCAAGAAGCTGTTTGGCCTGCGTGCCTTTTCCTGACCCAGGCGGTCCGAGCAGAACTGCGATCATGAAACGGCCGACCGCCCTTTCAGGCGAGTGTGTTTCATGAACCCCTCGTAGTTTCGCGACAACAGGAATGCCTCTATCTTTGCGGAAGTATCCAATGCGACGCCAACGAGGATTAGGACGCTCGTTCCACCGAAGTAGAAAGGCACATTCAAATTCTGTGTCATCATCGTCGGCAGCACACAGATCGCGGAAATGTATACAGCGCCGCCCAAAGTGATCCTGCCCAGGACAAAATCAATGTACTCCGCTGTGGGTTGCCCTGGTCGAATCCCTGGCACAAATCCGCCGTGTTTCTTGAGATTTTCCGCCACGTCATCCGTCTTGAATGTGACGGCCGTGTAGAAAAAGGCGAAGAAAACGATCATCGCTACAAAGAACACGTTGTAAATAAGGGAACCCGGCGCCAATAGCGATTGAAACCGCTGAAGCGCCTCAAGCGGAACAAACGTCATCACCGTCGCAGGAAAAGCCAGCAAGGAAGAAGCGAAGATTGGCGGAATCACGCCTGACGTATTGATTTTCAGAGGCAGGTGGGTGTTCTGGCCACCATACACCTTTCGCCCCACGAGCCGTTTCGCGTACTGAATCGGAATTCTTCGAGTGCCCCGCTCGACGAATACTATAACGAAAAACGTCGCCAGGATGATGGCCAATACGATGAGCACCCGCAGAAAACTCATCTCTCCGGTCCGATAGAGCCCCAAGGTAGTGCCCATTCCGCCCGGAATCGAGGCCGCAATGCCCGCGAAGATCAGCATGGATGTCCCATTGCCGATACCCCGCTCCGTCATTTGCTCACCCAACCACATGAGGAATACCGACCCGCAGGTCAGTGTGAGGATCGTCATGAGCTTGAAGGCTATGCCGGGATTCGTCACCACGGCCTGGGGGTTCGTTGCGCTCTCCAGGAATGTGGCAATGCTATATCCTTGAATAAGGCAGATCAGAACGGTCCCATACCGCGTGTACTGGTTAATCTTCCTGCGGCCTTGTTCACCCTCCTTCTGAAGCTCATGAAGAAAGGGCCAAACCACAGTCAGGAGCTGAAAAATGATCGAGCTCGTAATGTACGGCATTACACCCAGGGCGAAGATCGAGAATCGCTCCAGCGCGCCGCCGCTGAACATGTTCAGGAACCCGAAAAGGGTGCCCTTCATGCTGTCGAAAAGGGCCTGCAACGCCGCGCCGTCCACGCCGGGAGTCGGCACATGAACCCCGATCCGGTACACCGCCAAACAAGCGAGCGTGAAAAGAATCCGCTTCCGCAGTTCAGGAATCTTTACGAGGCCAGCAGCTCCCGACATCTTACGCTCCCAATCCGTTGTTTAACCTATTGATGTAGCTGTCCAGGAGTGCCGTGCTTCAAGGAGGTGTCGGTGCACTTCACGAGCGTTTAGGATGCCTGAGTCTTTTTCTTAAGCTTGCCTTTGCGCTTCGGGATCTCGATCACATTGACCTTGCCGCCGGCCTTTTCGATCTTTTCCTTGGCCGACGCGCTGACCTTGTTGGCCTTCACAGAGAAGGCCTTAGTCAGCTCACCCGTTCCCAGAATAACGAGTTCATCATAACCGCGCGCAATCCGTTTTTCACGAGTCAAAGTCTCCAACGAGACCTCAGGGAACTTCTTAGGATCGAGAAGCTCCAGATCCTGCGCGTTCATCGCAAACCTGCTGCGGCGCGAAAAATTTTTGAAGCCCCACTTCGGAATGCGGCGATACAGGGGGGTTTGACCACCCTCAAAACCTGCGCCGACGGGGCCGCTCTTGCGGGCCTTTTGTCCCTTGTGACCCTTTGTGGAGGTACCGCCATGGCCTGAAGCCGTTCCACGGCCAAGCCTTTTCACACGGTGGGTTGCGCCTGGCTGAGCCTTGATTTCATTGAGTTTCAACATAGATTCATTACCTTCCCGATCAGGACTCTTTCACCACTTCAACGAGGTGGAGCACCTTCTTGATCATGCCGCGCACCGCAGGAGTGTTTTCCAAGGTCTTCGTCTGGCGCAATTTCTTCAGGCCCAGCCCACATACCGTGGCCCGCTGTACCGGCGAGGTGCCGATGGTGCTCTTCTTGAGGCGGATCGTAATCGTCTTTTTTGCGGCTGCGGTCATGGGGTTACCTTTCAACCAATCTTCACTGCATGATCTCCGCGGGAGATTTCCCGCGGCCTTCGGCGATCCGTTCAATCGTGCGAAGTTGTTTCAATCCATCCAAGGTTGCACGCACCACGTTGTGCGGGTTGTCGCGACGAAGGCTCTTGGCGTTGATGTTCTGAACGCCCGCAGCCTCGAGGATCGCGCGAACACTGGAACTAGCGATCACGCCCGTACCTTCGGGTGCGGGCTTCATCAAGACCTGGCTCGAGCCATACTTGCCCAGAATCTGGTGCGGGATCGTCTTCCCGGCCAAGGAGACGCTCATGAGATTTTTCCGAGCTTTCTTTCCGGCTTTCTTGATCGCCTCGGGGACCTCGTTTGCTTTGCCGAGACCCACTCCGACACGACCCTTGCGATCGCCGGCAACGACGATCGCTGAAAAACTGAACCGACGCCCGCCCTTCACGACTTTCGCGCAGCGATTAATATGGATAACCTTTTCGTCAAACTCCATATCAGCATCAGGCGCCTGCCTGTCGCGCGGACCCCGACGGCCATCCCGGCCTTCCCGTCCCTCGCGCCCTTCGCGTCCCTGTTCCATCGCCATATTCTTCGTCTCCTACTAGAACTTGAGTCCAGCTTCACGGGCCGCGTCTGCAAACGCCCGGATGCGACCGTGATAAAGATAGCCGCTGCGGTCAAAAACCACCGAGCTCACGCTCTTCGCAAGCGCCCGCTTCGCCATCATCTCGCCGAGGGTTTTCGCTCCTTCGATTGTATTGGGCACTTTTTTCTTTCGGAACTCTTCCTCTACAGTCGAGGCCGAAGCCAGCGTGTGGGCCTTCACGTCGTCCACAATCTGAGCGTAGAGATACTTGTTCGAACGAAACACGCACAGACGTGGACGTTCGGCGGTACCCTCCATACCTGAGCGAATCCGCCGCTTGCGCTTGGCGCGGACCACCACTTTCGGATTGGTCTTCTTGCTGATCTTGGCCGACATAACTCTAATCCCTCTCTGGCTACGACTTCAGACCGCCTACTTGGCGCCCGCAGCCTTGCCCTGCTTCCGGACGATACGCTCATCCGTGTATTTCACGCCCTTGCCCTGATAGGGCTCCGGCGGCCTAAAACCACGGATCTTGGCGGCCACTTGGCCCACCAAAACCTTGTCCGCACCAGAAACCACCAAATGGGTTCCGTCGACCTTGATCGCGATCCCCTCCGGGATCGGATACTCAATCGAATGCGAAAATCCGAGACTTAGGCTCAGAACCTTCCCCTTCAGGGCGGCCCGATAACCCACGCCTACGATATCCAACTCCGAATTGAAGCTGGCGGCGACGCCATGAACCATATTGCTCAATACCGTGCGGGTAGTACCCCAAAGGGCCAAAACCTTCGGGCTCGCGTCGGCGGGAACACCGACAATGAGCTTGCCGTCCTTGAGATCGACCTTCATGCCCTCAGGAAGGCGATGGCTCAACTTACCACCCTTGCCCTCAATCCGAACCAAGTCCCCTTGGACCTGGACCTTCACACTCGCATCTACCTTGATTGGCTGCTTACCGACGCGTGACATGACTCACCATACCTCGCACAGAATTTCACCGCCGACCTTGCGCTCCCGGGCCTGGCGACCCGTCAGCAGGCCCTGCGACGTCGAAACAATGCAGATCCCGGCACCACTCAATGGACGAGGGAGAGTCTTGTAATCCGAATACCTACGACAGCCCGGCTTGCTGATGCGGCGGATGCCTTTGATCACGCTCTGCTGAGCATCGCCCTCGTACTTCAGGTAGACCTTGATTACAGGAAGACCCGCCTCATCGCGCTGGAGACGGAAGTTGCGCACATATCCTTCCTCCTTCAGCACACGCACGATGTTCGCCTTGATTCGCGACGCCGGAACATCCACCTTCTCGTGGCGCTCCGCCGAAGCGTTACGAATCCGGGTCAACAGGTCCGCAATAGGATCAGTCATTGCCATAAATCTTTACCTCTTTGCCCAAGCGGCTGTTACCAGCTCGACTTGGTCACCCCGGGAAGAATTCCCTTCAGAGCCATTCCACGGAAGCACAGGCGGCACATGTCGAACTTCCGCATGTACGCCCTCGATCGTCCGCAAAGCGGACACCGATTTTTCGCCCTCGTCGTAAACTTGGGCTTCTTCTTCATTCCGACCAGCTTGCACTTCTTGGCCAAAACCCGTTCCTCCGCCGTTACTTCCTGAACGGCATGCCCATTTCGCTCAACAGGGAGCGGGCATGCTCGTTCGATTTCGCAGTAGTCACGACAGTCACGGTCATCCCGCGGATACTGTCCACTTTGTCGTAATTGATCTCAGGAAAAATGATCTGCTCACGGATCCCAAGCGAGTAATTCCCACGGCCATCGAAGGCCTTGGGGTTCACGCCCTTGAAATCGCGCACTCGCGGCAAAGCCACGTTCATCAACCGATCCAAAAACTCCCACATCCGCGCGCGCCTAAGCGTGACGCAGACGCCAAGAGCGTTTCCTTCACGAATCTTGAAGGTGGCAATCGACTTCCGCGCGCGGGTCATCACAGGCTTCTGGCCGGTCACCCACATGAAATCCTCGACGGTGGAGTCGAGAACCTTGGGGTTCGCAACAGCCTCTTTCACAGCGCAGTTCACCACCACCTTCGTGATCCGCGGGACCTCCATGGGGTTCTTGAACTTGAACTCCTTCATCAGAGCCGGGACCGCTTTCTCGCGATAGGTAACCTGCAACCGAGGCGTCCTTGCCGGAGAAACCTTGGTTTCGCCCGCAGCGGCGATCGGAACGTTGACGGTCGCCTGCCCCTTTTTGGACTTTCCGGCACCCGCCTTCTTCGACTCCTTCGCCTCTGCGCCGGCCTTGGGCGCGCCCTCGGACGAGGAAACTCCGGCCTTACCCTCAGGCTTCTTCTTTTCTTTGGTCTTGTCAGACTCGTTGCCAGCCACGACTCAATCCTCCCAGACCCGACTCACGCCGGATCCAATTTTTCGCTGCATTTCTTACAAACGCGCGACTTCTTAGAATCCTTGCCCTTCGTTGCGCCCATGCCATGCCGAACGCCGCGATTACACTTGGGGCAAAAAAGCAGGACATTGGAGTAATTCAGCCACGCTTCCTTCTCCACAACCCCGCCCTGAGGATTCTCCTGGTTTGGGCGCACGTGCCGCTTGACCAAGTTCATCTTCTCCACCATGACGCGACCGAGCTTGGCATCGACGCGCAGGACCTTCCCCGACTTGCCTTTTTCGCTGCCGGCGATCACCTGAACCATGTCGCCCTTGCGGATCGACAACTTAATTTCAGCAGTCTTCATAGATCCTCCGGCGCTCACAATACTTCTGGCGCCAACGACACGATTTTCGTGAAGGCTTTCGCGCGAAGTTCACGCGCTACCGGCCCAAAAATGCGCGTACCAATCGGCTCCTTTTGTGCATTGATCAAAACTGCCGCGTTATTATCGAAGCGAATGTGCGTACCATCGCCACGATTCACTTCCTTTGTCGTCCTGACGACGACGGCCTTCAAAATGTCGCCCTTTTTAACCTTTGCCGTAGGAAGGCAATCCTTCACGGAAACAACAACCACGTCCCCAAGAGAGGCATAGCGTCGAGCGGTACCGCCCAGTACCTTGATAACTTCCACGACCTTCGCGCCGGTATTATCGGCCACGACCAATCTGCTCTCCTGCTGCACCATACTCTAGGCCTCCTGCCCTTCAGAAATCGCCGCGTCACCAAACTTCGAACGGCGAACAATCTCCTTGAGTGCCCAGTTCTTCTCGCGACTCAAAGGACGGGTCTCGATGATGCGAACAAGATCGCCGGTGTGTGCGTCGTTCTTTTCGTCGTGCACCTTGAAGTTGCGGGACCGGGTAAGATACTTTCCGTAGCGGCCATCGCGGACCTGGCGATCAACACGCACCACGATGGTCTTCTGCATCTTGTCGCTCACTACGATGCCCATGGCTTCCTTGCGAATCCGGTGGACCGGTGCCGCAGAAGCGGACGCCGGCTTATCCCGTTTCGGCGCAGCCTTGGAAGCCGTCGGCTTTTCAGTTTTCTTTTTCGTCTCTGCCATATTTCCTACTTCCTGCCTTACTTACCGGATGCCTTGAGCGTGTTCGCAAACAGCATCTTCATGCGCGCAAGATCCTTGCGCATCTGCCACAGAAGACCCGTGTTCTCGAGCTGACCGGTACGGTGCTGCATCTTCGATTGAAAAAGACCGCTCTCAGCTTCACGAATTTTTACCGTGAGCTCGTCCTTAGTAAGATCTTTCAACCCTTTAAAGCGCTTGTTCGACATAGCCTCTTCCTCGATTAAACCGCTGCGGCCCGAGCCTTGGCCTTAGCCGCCTGCTCAAGTATCCTCTTGCTGATGAATTTGCAGGTCAGCGGAAGTTTATGGGCGGCAAGTCGAAGGGCTTCTTTGGCCTGATCTTCGGGAATGCCCGCCATCTCGTAAATTACGCGACCGCGTTTCACATCCGCGGCCCAGTATTCAACGTTCCCTTTGCCGGAACCCATTCGAGTCTCAGCCGCCTTCTTGGTCACTGGCCGATCTGGGAAAATTCGGATCCACACGTCGCCTCCCCGCTTGGTGTAGCGGGTCATGGCGATACGAGCGGCTTCGATTTGCCGAGATGTGATCCGACCCGAAACCGTAGCCACAAGCCCGAACTCGCCCTTGTGCAGCTTTTCGCCGCGCGTGGCCGCGCCCTTGAAGACTGTCCGATGCTGACGGCGCCACTTGACGCGCTTAGGAGACAACATGGCTTTACTCCTTCATCCCACTGCTGCCCTGAAGGGCCTTAGCTTCGAGCGCGGCCTGACGACGCAACGTCTGCACCTCGCCGTGATAGACCCAGGCCTTAACGCCAATGATCCCGTAGCTGGTCAAGGCCTCATAAGTTCCGTAGTCCACGTTGGCCCGCAACGTATGGAGAGGGACGCTCTCATCGCTGTACCATTCGCGGCGAGCGATCTCGGCGCCCCCCAATCGACCGGAAACCTGGATCTTGATCCCTTTGATTCCATGTCTGAAGGCTGCCTGCATGGCCTTCTTCATGGCGCGACGGAAAGCCACTCGCTTTTCGAGCTGCTGGGCAACGCTTTCGGCGACGAGTTGCGCGTTTGCCTCCGGGCTCTTCACTTCGATGATGTTCAGGAACACCTCGGATTCCGAGAGGCCCTGTACTTCTTTCTTGAGCTGTTCCACGCCCGCACCCTTTTTCCCGATCACAATGCCGGGCCGGGCGGTGTGGACATTGACCTTCACACGGTTGGCCGCGCGTTCGATCTCGACGCGAGCCACGCCAGCGCCCTTCAGCTTCTCCCGGACAAATTTCCGGAGTTTGATGTCCTCGTGAAGCAGCTTGGAGTACCCATTCTTGGAGTACCAGCGGCTGTCCCAGTCGCGTGTGATACCCAGGCGGAAACCAATCGGATTGACCTTCTGACCCATGTCTTTGTTTCCCCTTACCGTTCCGCCAACGTGACTTTGACGTGGCTGGTCTCTTTCATGATGGGCGACGCAGATCCTTTGGCCCTGGGGCGAAAGCGCTTAAGCGTGGCGCCCTTTCCAACCAGCAGAGTTTTCACGTAGAGATTGTCTACGTCGATGCTGCCCTTCTGGTCCGCGTTCGCGACCGCGCTCTTGAGCAAGGTCGAGAGCACGCCGGCAGTCCGCTTACGCGGAGAAAACCGGAGGTAATTCAACGCCTCGTTGATCCCTTTGCCGCGAAGCTCATCCGCAATCAGCGAAAGCTTTCGCGGCGCGATTCGGACAAAGCTGAGTTTTGCATTCACGTCCATGATCGTTTACCTCAGGTTTTGGCCGCGGGAGCCGCCGAAGGTTTAGCCGCGGCCGCCGATGGTGCCGCTGCCGGGGCAGCCGCTGCCGCAGCGCCCTCCGCCTTTTTGTCGGCCGGGGTGTGGCCGTGGAAGGTCCGAGAAGGGGCAAACTCGCCCAACTTGTGACCGACCATGTTTTCGGTCACATAGACCGGAACAAATTTCCTCCCGTTGTGGACCGCAAGGGTCACACCGACGAACTCCGGAAGAACCGTGGAACGGCGCGACCAGGTCTTGATGACCTTTTTGTCATTGGCCTGTATGGCGGCGTTCACCTTTTTTACGAGGTGATCGTCACAGAAGGGGCCTTTCTTAATGGAACGAGCCACTGATTACTCCTTACTTGCTACGGCGTTTCACAATGAACGCCTGAGTGCGCTTGTTATGACGCGTACGATAGCCCTTTGCCGGCGTACCCCATGGCGACTGGGGATGCCCGCCAGAGGCCTTGCCCTCTCCGCCACCCATCGGGTGATCCACCGGATTCATCGAAACACCGCGGTTGGCCGGGCGAATCCCTAGCCAACGAGAGCGGCCCGCCTTACCGATCGTGACGTTTTCGTGATCCAGATTCGAAAGCTGGCCGACCGAGGCGCGACAAAGACGATGCAACTTGCGCTGCTCACCGCTCGGCATCTTAACCAAGCAGTATTCGCCCTCTTTAGCCATGAGCTGCGCGAAGCCACCGGCCGTGCGAGCGATAACACCGCCCTTGCCGGGCTCGCACTCGATGTTGTGAATCAACGTGCCAAGCGGAATCTGGATCAGCGGAAGGTTGTTTCCAGGCTTGATATCCGCCTCGTCGCTCGAGATCACCGGATCCCCGACCACTAGGTTGTTCGGAGCCAGAATGTAGCGCTTCTCGCCATCTGCATAGTGAAGAAGGGCGATGAAAGTCGTGCGATTCGGATCGTATTCGATTGAAGCAACCTTTGCGGGGATATCCCGCTTGTCGCGTTTGAAGTCGATCATCCGGTACATGCGCTTGTGACCGCCGCCCTGATGCCGCATCGTCAGGTGGCCGTCACTGTTCCGACCGCCCGCCTGTTTGATGAACTTGAAGAGTTTCTTAGGCTTCTTGGGCTGTTCCGACTTGGGCGTCAGCGTGGAGAAGTCGATGGTGGTGATGTACCGGCGGCTTGGGGTCGTCGGCTTGTATGATTTAATAGGCATTGCTGGTCTCCGCTCCCATTACGCCTCGAAGAACTCGATCTTCTGACCCTTCTCCAGGGTCACGATCGCTTTCTTCCAGTTAGCGCGCTTGACGAGCGCTCCACGTCCAAAACGCTTGTGTTTGCCCTGCATGGTCATCGTACGGACGGCTTTCACCTTCACGCTAAAGACCCGCTGAACCGCGTCCCGGATTTCCTCTTTGTTGGCCTGAACCGCGACCTCGAAAGCATAAGTGCCGAACGCTTCGGCGCCCGCAGTGCTCTTCTCGCTGATTACAGGCCGCTTGATCACGTCGTATACGGATTTCACGTCGACCTCACTTCGCCTTGGCGCCGACCGCAAGGCGCTTGTCTACGGATTCCACGGCGCGCTTCGAGAACACGACCCAGTCGTGCCGAATCACGTCGTACACATTGAGACCGCCCGTTTGCATCACACGGACACCCTTGAGGTTGCGTCCAGAGAGCTCGAGATTCTTGTTGGCCTCATCAATCACGAGAGCTTTGGTAAGGTTGAGCTTCTTTCCAAAGATATCAGCGAGGACCTTGGTCTTGATCTCCTTGAGATCGAAGGAGTCGATCACCATCAGACGACCCGCCTTCACGCGATCCGAAAGGATGGATCGAAGGGCTCCATTCACCATCTTCCTGTTCGTGCGCTGGGTGTAATCCCGGGGGCGCGGCCCGAAAATGCGGCCGCCACCCGGCTGAAGCGGCGAACGGGACGAACCCTGACGAGCATTACCCGTACCTTTCTGCTTAAAGGGCTTCTTGCCGCCTCCGCGAACCTCTGCCTTGGTCTTGGTCTTGGCAGTTCCCTGGCGGCGGGTCGCAAGCTGAGCCTTCACCACTTGGTGCACCAGCGGGACGTTCACCTCTGCGCCGAAAACGGCGTCGCTGAGGTTCACGGAACCCACTTTCTTGTTCTCGAGACTCATCACGTCCAAAGTAGGCATGACTTCAATACCCCTTAAGCTTTCTTCTTCCGCGCCAGGCTCTTGATCGAGGCGCGAACGGACACGATGCCGCTGCGCGGCCCCGGCACGCTGCCCTGGATCAACAGGACCTGCTTCTCAACATCCAACCCGACCACCTTCAGGTTCTGCGTCGTCACACGAACGTTGCCCATCTGACCAGCCATCCGGCGACCTTTCGGTACGTGACCGATCTGACGGTTCATCCCGATCGCACCGGGGTGCCGGTGGTTCACCGAGCAGCCATGCGAAGCATAGTTGCCGCGGAAATGGTGGCGCTTCATGACCCCCTGAAAGCCTTTGCCTTTGCTGACGGCGGTTACGTCGACGAGCTCCCCGACCTGAAACGCTTCGGGGCTGAGAACCTTGCCGATCTCGAGCCCATCCAGCTTGGCGCCGGCGGGAAGACGGAATTCCTCGTAATGGTAGAAGCCAGGGGCATTCGCCTTCTTGGCATGACCGGCCTCGGGCTTGGACGCGCTCTTGGCGGTTCGTTCAGCGAAACCGATTTGCACGGCCTCGTAACCATCTTTTTCCTTGGTCTTCACCTGGGTGATGACGTTCGGACGCAAGTCGATCACAGTGACCGGCAACATGCTGCCGTCTTCCGCGTAGATATGGGACATGCCTGCCTTGACACCCAAGATGCCCGCCCGGCCTTGCTCCAGCTTAACGCTTTCGCGCTTTTCCATTGCTGCTCCAACCACTCTATTTCCCGCCGCCAGCCGCGTAGGCCCATCCCTCGCGCGTCCCGTACAGGTTGTACTTTCCAAACACGATCGAACCCATCGTCACAGCATCACCGGGCGCTCGATGGGCGCTCCTTGCGAAGCGCTCACTGACTGTGCCGGATGCGTCCATGCGATGGTTAAAAAGAGCGCTGACTTTCCCTCTGGGATTTCCGCAAGATCCTTTGCGGCAGAGGGGAGTTTCAATCGCCTTTTCGGGCTCAACCCTTAAGACTTGATCTCGACGTCCACGCCCGCCGAAAGATCCAGCTTCATCAGCGAATCGATCGTCTGCTGCGTGGGTTCCACGATGTCCAAAAGCCGTTTATGAGTCCGGATCTCGAACTGCTCGCGAGATTTTTTATCTATGTGAGGGGACCTGAGAACGCAATACTTATTGATCACCGTAGGAAGCGGAATCGGGCCTCGCACAACAGCGCCCGTACGCTTCGCGGTGTTCACGATCTCCCACACCGATTTATCCAAAACCCTATTATCGAAGGCCCGGAGTTTGATCCGGATCCGATGTTCTTGAACGGCCATTGCATCTCCCTCTTTTCATGAAGAAAGCTTGAGCTTTCTCCGTATTCTCGGGGAGTTACCTTGAACGCGGATGCTCGCGTCAAGCAATCTCTCCCAAGGCGTCACGTTTGAACGAAGCCGTGCTTATACATGGTGACCCCTGGCGAAACAACCCAAGTCTTTGGAAAGTCGGCTAGACGCCCCATTGAGGCAGAAGAGGGTGACCAAACACCACTCGATCAGGGACTTCGTTGCGATCCCCTTCGGCGACCGGGAACCGCTCAATAAGCCGCTCCCCAACCCGAATGACGGCCTGCTCGAGGCCCTCGCCTGGCCGCCCGGAGCGAATGGCTTCCGTAAGGCTGCGGGCGATATCGTCCCAGTGCCCTGCTGGCACCTGGGAGTAAATCCCGCGATCCGCAATGATTTCAACCTGTTGTTCAAAAAGAGAGAGGTAGATCAGCACTCCCGTTCGATCGCGCGTTTCCTGAAGTCCCATGAGGAGAAAGCTCAAAAGGGCCTTCTCTCTCACCCTCCTGGTGCGAAGCCTTTCCGGGGTCAAGACACGCTTGATGGGGGACCAGAAACAAAGGACGCCCCCCAGGATGGCCGCCAAGACAACGATGGTGAGCGCCTCCAGGCCTGGAACCGCCCAAGGGCTGTACGTCCGGGCAAACTCAACTCCCGCGAACGCAGTCACTGCCGCTGCCATTCCGGCAAACCCGTGGACTTCCCAGTAGGCGTCGCTTGCGAAAACCACCTGAGGCACCACCTCGCCCCTTGAGCGGCGCTCAAGCCCAGCTACTTGGGCCTCGACCCGGCTGATTTCATCTTGCGTAAACCAACTTCTTGCCATTGCAATCACCACCTCGATGAAGAGCCGCCTCCACCAAAGGAGCCGCCGCCCCCTCGGAAGCCACCACCCCCGAATCCTCCACCCCCACCGAATCCGCCGAATGGGCCGCCTCCGCCCCAACGGCCACGCATGCCAGGGCCCCTGACGGGTAATCCGCGGCCGAGGACCCTGGCCGCCAAAGCGGCCAAGATCACCAGAATCAGGAGCAGGAAATCGATTCGAACCGCGGAGGACCTGTCGCCTAGGCGACGGCTGACCCCACCACTCAAGGGGGCGCCCAGCTGGCGAGCGATGACCTCCAAAGCCACCTTGAAGCCGTCGCCGTACCTTCGCTCCCGAACGTAAGGCACAAGAGTCCTGTCCAACACCTGGCGGCTGAACGCGTCTGTCAGACTGCCCTCAAGACCGTAGGCCACCTCCAAACGCATGCGCCGCTCATGTGGCGCAACCAGGAGCAGGAATCCGTTGTCCTTGCCCTTTCGACCGAGGCGCCACTTTTCGGCTGTGGCGAGCGAAAAGGTCTCTACGTCGTAACCCTGAAGCGAGCGCGTGATGAAAACGGCGCCCTGAGCATGCCCCTTCTGGTCCAGAGCCTCCAAAATCGCCTCGATCTCGACTCGTTCCTGAGCCGACAACCACCCCACCTCATCCACCACACGGCCTGTGAGGGCTGGGATTTCCGGACCTGAGGCCGCTTCCGCCGCCAGACCCAATGCGAGCCCCATTAACCCCAGCGAAGACAGAGGCAGGATCCGCATCATGACTGAACCCCTCAATGGCTCAGAACTCCACCTTGGGGACCGACTTAGCGGCCGCTTCGGCCTGGAAGGATTCCCGCGTCTTCATGTCCAGCAAATATCGGGCTGTAAGGTTCGTGGGGAAGTACCGAACCTCCTTGTTATAGGCGGCAACTGTATCGATATAGCGCTTTCTGGCCACCGTGATGCGGTTTTCAGTTCCCTCAAGCTGGACCTGCAGATCGCGGAAGTTCTCATTGGCCTTGAGCTCGGGGTACCTTTCCACCACGACCATCAGACGAGCCAAGGCGCTCGAGAGAGCGCCCTGCGCCTCCTGAAATTTCGAGAAGGCCTGCGCGTTGGACAGGCCTGAAACGTCGATCTTGGTTTGCGTGGCCTGGGCGCGCGCCCGAACCACCGCTTCGAGCGTCTCTCGCTCGTGCTTGGCGTATCCTTTCACCACACTGACGAGGTTCGGAATCAAGTCCGCGCGACGCTGATACTGATTCTCCACTTCCGACCAGGAGGCCTTCACATCTTCATCCAGCCCCTGAAGCGAATTGTAACCGCAGCCACCCCCAAGCCCGGAAAAGCCAACAAAGAGCGCCACGAGCTGGATCCGACCGAAACCACGTTTCATCCCTTGATACTCCTGTGTGCAGAGAGAATGGGCGTGAGGCCACTACGGGTCAAGTTCGGAAGTGGAAAGAAAAAGGGCCTGGAGATCGCTCTCCAGGCCCTTACAACTCAGAATCGAATCATTGCCGAGTCTACTCAATGATCTCAGCCACGACGCCGGCGCCGACGGTGCGGCCGCCTTCGCGGATGGCGAAACGAAGCTCTTTCTCCATCGCGATCGGAGTGATCAACTCCACCTCAATCGCGATGTTGTCGCCAG
>JADZFF010000122.1 GCA_020850015.1 Bdellovibrionales bacterium
CCCAGGCAGCTGGGTGTCGGCGTGGAGGAACCAGAGGTAGGGCCTGCTCGCGACCCGGGCGCCGGCATTGAGCTGGCGCGCGCGGCCCCGCTCGGACTGCACCCAAAGCACGGTCGCGGGAAGCGAGGAGGGCCGGGCTTCTGCCCCGGCGAGAATGAGCTCAGCGTCGGGGGCCAGAACTGCGAGCTCAGGCAGCAGTGACTGCCAGGCGGAGTCGCCGGGCCCCACCGGAACCACGATGCTGAGCTCGGAGCCCGGGCTCACGCGCGCAGGAGCTCCAGCACCTTCCTGCGTTCGGGGCCGAGGGCCGAGTCGGGCGTCATCACGGCTCCATGAAGTGCCGTGCGGCAGGAACAAGAGGGCGCGCCTTCGGCCTTCGTGAGGAGATCTCTCAAGATCGTTTTTACGCTCCCGATGCTGGAGCGATAAAGTTCGAGGACTTTTTCAACGGTGGCGTGCTGTGAGGGGTCTTCGAGCCAGCAGTCGTAGTCGGTCACCACGGCGATCGTGCAGTAGCAGAGCTGTGCCTCGCGGGCCAGGTACACCTCGGGCACGTTCGTCATGCCCACCAGGTGGCAGCCGGCCTGCTGCATGAAACGGCTCTCGGCGCGGTTGCCGAGCCGTGGGCCCTCAACGCAGGCGTAGGTCTTGCCCGCGTGAAGGGTGACGCCACCGCGGTCGGCCACGGCCTTCACCTCGGCGGCGAGAGTGAGGCAGGTGGGTTCAGCCGTGGAGATGTGGGCCACGATCCCCTCGCCGAAATAGGTGTGGGGGCGCCGACCCTTCGTGAAGTCAAGATACTGCGAAGGCATGGCGAGGTCGCCCGGGCGAATCTCCTTCGCGAGGCTCCCCACGGCCGACACGCTCACCACTCGCCGCACGCCCACGGATTTGAGCGCCCAGAGGTTCGCGCGGAAGTTGATCTCGCTCGGGAGGAGCTGGTGCCCTGCCCCATGGCGGGGCAGGAAGGCCACCTTGGCCGATCCCATGCGGCCGACAGTCACCTTCGATGAAGCAGGCCCGAAAGGGGTATCGATGCCGACCTGTTCCGTGTCCGTAAGGGAGTCGAGTGAATAAAGCCCGGTTCCGCCGATGATTCCAATCATGTCCTGGGTCTCCTCTAAGCTCGTGGGGCCCAGCATGCCAGAGGCGCGAAGCGGCTGCCAGTCTCTCTCTTACTCGGCTTGGACTCGAGCCAACGTGAGGGAACGGAGCGACTCGAGCGTCAGCGTGCGCCCCGTCACGGCCACGCTGAGGCCGAGCCGGGCGAAAACCTCGTCCATCGACGCCGGTCCGCGCAGCTCGGAGAGCAGGGCTTCGCGCAGCACGGCGGCTAAAGTGGCTGCCACGGCCGGGGAGCCCGAAGCCGCGATCTGACCGTCGACCAAGGCCGAGGCCAGGCCCCAGGCCAGCGCGCGGCGGCCGGGCTGGCCGAGGGCACTGAGTTGCGGGCGTGAGAGCTCGGTCACCAGAGCAGCCTTTTCACCCGAGAGCGCGCGGTGGCGGCGAAGGGCCATGCTCATGCCGATCACGCGTTCAAAGTTGGGGATCTCGGTCAGGATGGCCTTGAGCTCCCGGTCGAAGCGCAACAGCTCGGCGTTGCCGCCTGCCGTCGTCACGGCCTTGAGGCCCATCAGATGGTAGTGCTGCACGTGGGCGTACTCGTGCATTGCCGAGAGGCGCCCGTTGTCGCGGCTGTAGCCCGCACGGAACTTGTGCCAGCGGCGGACGTCGCAATGGATCACGCGGCTGTTGATCATGGCCTCGCAGATCGTGCCCCGGCGAGCTTCGCCGAGGTCAGTCAGAATCACGTGTATTTCGCCGATCGTCGGGAGCGACGTGAGCTCGTGGAAGCCCTGAAGGCCGGAAGAGTACTCCTCGGCGACCCAGGGGTAGAAGGTGGTGGCGTCGAAGGAGGGAAACGAGACGTCGAAGGTGCCGGCCGCGACGAGCGCCGCGGCCTTGTCGTCGACCTTCAGCACGCCGCGAATGCCCGAGGCGCCTTGAAGTTCGCCCTTCACCTGCACGCCCGTGTACCGCGCGAGCACCTCGTTCGTGCGATCGCCGGCGGGTACGGACAGGTCCGCCCGGGCGGCCGAGGGAAGCGCCGCGAGCAGGGGCAGGATGAGGAGCGATAAAGTCCGACGCGAGAGCCGGGGGGGGTGAGTCATGCTGCAGAGCGTCATATCACCCTCGGCAGGGTGCTGGCAATTCCTTCAGACAACCAATTAAGTTGATTGCGATTGGGGCCCCTCTGGCTCACACCGGGGTTCGAGAGGTTCCCATGGAGATCCGCCTTCCCGCCGCGTTCCGCACCCCCCGCCTGGAGCTCCGGCCCTTCACGCTCGCCGACCACGCTGCCTGGAAGGCCGCCCATGAAGCACGCCTGCCCGACGTCTACGCCTACGACGCTCCGCCTAGGACCCCCGAGGAGCTCACGCGCGCCGCTTTCGCCAAACGAGTGCGCACGCACCGCGAGATGCGCAAGACCGACCGGTTCTACTGCCTGGGCGTGTTCCTGCGGAAGACGGGCGAGTACCTGGGCGCGGTGGACGTCTTCGTGATCCTTCGAGGAGACATCCAGTGGGGCAACCTGGGCTACAGCCTGATGAATCAGCACTATGGCAAAGGCTACGGACGCGAAGCCGCGCGCGCGGGCCTCGAGATTTCCTTCAAGCACCTGAAGCTGCATCGCCTCGAGGCCGCCATCAACCTCGATAACCGCCCCTCGATCCGGCTAGCGCGCGCGATCGGAATGGAGCGCGAGGGCCTCAGGCGAGCTTTCATCTTCGAGAAGGGAAAGTGGGCGGACCACGTCGTTTTCGTGGCCCGCCCGGAGTCGATCGGCATGAGGTCCAGCCGGCCCGGCTGAGGGGTGGGTCAGCGCAGGCTCGTGCTGAACCAGACCTGATACCGGATCGCTCCTTCATCGCAGCCCGATTCCCCCGCTGCGCATCCCGCGATGAAGGTCTTCTCGCCGGTGGGGGAGGCGGGCCCGATAAGCTCGGCGTAGCTCAGATGCTGCTGAACGGTGCCGTCGCTGCCCGTGAGGCGCACGCGGAGGGTTTCGCCGGGCTGCACCAGGAACCCCAGCTCGGGGTGCCGGATCGGCGCCGTGCCTTCGCTGAAGAGATGGCCCGCGTTCGTGTAGATGTTCTCCATCTCCCAGGGCGGCATGGTGTGCAGCACGCGGCCGTCGATCGCGAGCACCTCGGCCTCGAGCAGCAAGTCTTCGGTGTCGAAGGGGTCAGAGGGGAAGCTGCGTTTGAAGCGGCGGAAGGTTACATGGAGGTCCTTGAGCCCCTCAGGCGAGTCGGCGGGCTCCTTCGGCCCGAAGGCCAGGGAGACCGTATTCTGGGTGCGCGTCTCGAGCCGGACTCCGGCGCGGCCGTTGAGGTGCATCTGTGTTCCCGTGACGCCCGCGGCGATGTCGGCCACCACGAGCTCGCTTGCCGGCCCGGAGAAGGCCGTGCCCGTGCTGAAAGGATTCGTGCGCGCGATGAGATCCTCCCGGCGCCAAACGAAGGCATCGTCGGACTGGAGGATCTCGATCTCGCCTGTTCCGAAGCTCGGCGAGCCCTGAACCACGCGGTTCACGGAGAGCCGAAGCGTGCCCAAAGAATAGCCGATCGAAGGGCCCCCCTGCGTGAAGATCAGGTTGCCATTGGGATCCTCGGCGGCGCCCCGGTTCGCGGTTGGCCACTGCAGCAGATCCGCGCTCAGAGCGATGCCCACGAAGCCCTGAGTGGCCCAGGCCAGGATCCAATTCCCTTCCTTCCAAGTGAGCGAGATCGGTTGGGACGAGGAAGCGCCTGGCACGCGCGAGGCTCCGATGGGAGCTCCGCCCACGCCGAGCGTGACGATTTGCCCGCCCACCTCGCGAAAAGCGATGCCCCAGGTGCCGGTGTCGTAGTTGAAGGAAACCGAGGGGCGTGAGGCCGCGTCCACCGCGAACTGCCCGTGTGCCGGGCCGGCCACCCAGCGAAGCCCGTCGTCTGAGCTTGAGGTCCGCAGGTTTCCGCTGGGGTCGAAGTAGGCCACGAGGTAGCCCTCGTCGTTCGCGGCCACGCCGGCGGGAACGCCCGGAGCGGCGGGCGCGTTCGCTCCGCTCGAAAGCGTGAGCGCGCGCGGGCCCGACCAGCGGATGCCGTCGTCGCTCAGGCGCACCTCGGGCGAGGCTCCCTGGAAGTTGGGTGTGGAGACGAGCAGGTGTCGCTCCGGGATCGTGAGCTCCAGGCCCCCGGGGCAGCCAGTGGCGAGGATCGCGAACAGGGGAAGAGCTCCCAGGCGATGGAACGGGCGAAGAGAAGAGAACATGTGGACCTCCAGTCAGGGTTTTGCTGGCGTGCAGATTAACTTGGAGCGTCAATTTAGCGTCTTATATCTTGTGGCACAATCAAGGGATGGGCTCGGGGGGCGCGCAAAAAAGACGTGGGCGAAAACTCGCCGAACTCAACGCGCTCGCGGCCGCGGGCCGCCCCGGGGTGGCGCGGCTCCAGCTTCGCGCGATGAACTTTGACAAGCTACCGCGCAAGGACCGGGTGCACTGGGCGCGGCTCGCCAGGCGCGTGGTGCTTCCGGACGTGGCGGCGCGCGCGCTGGAAAAGCTGGTGCTCGAGCGAGGCGGGGGCGCAACGCCCGAGGAGACCGCCGAGTACGCGGCGGCACTGAGCGCGCTCGGCGCGAACGCACAGGCCCGGCGCCTGCTCCGGGGTGTCTCCACGGAGCAGTGCCCGGATGCGGCGCTCTTTCGAGCGAACCTCGAATTCCGCTGCTGGGACTGGGCAGCGGCCACCCGCAACCTGCGTGAATTCTTGGGACAGCCTTCGGTACAGGGAGTGAAGAGGTGCATCGGGAAGCTGAACCTCGGAGGCGCGCTCACGGGGGAGGTTTCGATGGGCGCCGACCTCAGGCTGCTCGCGGAGGCAGAGACGCTTCTACTGGAGTCGCGCGAGGAGGCGAGCGCGCTCGGGGTGCCCGGCCTCACTGGCGTCATCGATCTTTTTCTGGCGCAGAAGGACTTCTTCCGGGGCGATCACTCTCCGGATCCCTTTCGATCCTTGGTGAATCGGCACCCCGCGGGAGATCCCTTGGGAGAGCGCGCGGCGGTCTGGGCGCTGATCGCCGAGGTGCATGGCCTGAACGACCGCAGGCGCGCCCTGCGCGAAGCGCGGCGCGCCTCAACGCGGTACCGGCAACTGGGAAAAGGCACCTTCGCGCGCGACCTGGAGTTCGCCGTGGCCCGCGTAACGCTCGATGCGGAGACTCTGCGGCGCCTTTACGTGGGTTCTCCCTTTTTGGCGATGAGGCGCGTGCTCGGCCAGCTGATGGGGGAGCCCCCGCCAACCTACCTCTGGAAAAACGGGTCCGCGCCCCGTCGGCAGCTCGATCTCGTGGACCTTTCGCCCACGATGCTGAAGCGCGGGCAGGCCGTGCATCGGATGCTGCTCGCGCTCGCCGCGGACTTCTACGCTCCACAGCCTTTGGGCGAGCTACACGAGCGCATGAATCCCGGGGAATCCTATCTGTTGGACTCAGGGCCGAATCGCGTACACCAAGTCGTTCATCGCGTTCGCACGGCGCTCAAGGCTCGCGGTTTTCGAAGCCGGGTCGATGCCTCGGCCGACGGAATCCAGTTGGTCTTGTCTGAGGGCGAGGGGCTGAGGCTGCCCTGGCCCGCGGCGCACACGGTCGGCGCCGAACAGGCGCGAACTTGGAAGGACGACCGGTGGGAAGAGCAGTGGCGCAGGCTGTGGAGCGCTCGCGGAGCTGCTTCGGAGATTACCGCCAATCAGGCCGCGCGGCTGCTTGGCTGCTCGCGGCGCTCGGCGATCCGTATCCTGGACGAGGCTTTGCTGAAAGCTCGGGCATCGCGGCTCGGGCGGGGGCCGGCCACCCGGTACCGCCTCATCGGGCGTTGATCAGACCGAGTCGCCGTCGCCGAGGA
>JADZFF010000123.1 GCA_020850015.1 Bdellovibrionales bacterium
CCGAAGAACTCGATGCGGAGCGCGCGCTCCTCCTCGTAGGCCGGGAAGATCTCCACCACCTCTCCGCGCACGCGGAAGGTGCCCCGGTGGAAGTCCACGTCGTTGCGTTTGTATTGGATCTCCACGAGCTTCTTGAGCATGTCCTGCCGGGGGTACTCCTGGCCGGCCGTCACCTGGAGGAGCATGCCCTCGTAGGCCTCGGGCGAACCGAGGCCGTAGATGCACGAAACCGACGACACGATGATCACGTCGTTGCGCTCCAGGAGCGAGCGCGTGGCGCTGTGCCGAAGCTTGTCGATCTCCTCGTTGATCTGGCTTTCCTTCTCAATGTAGGTGTCCGTCGAGGGCACGTAGGCCTCGGGCTGGTAGTAGTCGTAGTAGCTCACGAAGTACTCCACCGCGTTGTGCGGGAAGAACTCGCGGAACTCCGAGAAGAGCTGCGCGGCGAGCGTCTTGTTGTGGCAGAGGATCAGCGTGGGCTTGTTCACCCGCGCGATCACATTGGCCATCGTGAAGGTCTTGCCCGAGCCCGTCACGCCGAGCAGCACCTGCGAGCCTTTGCCTTCGTCGATCCCCCGCACCAGATCCTCGATGGCCTGGGGCTGGTCGCCGGTGGGCTGGAAGGGGGTCTCCAGCTGAAATTTACGGTTCTGGAAGATGGGCATCGGGGCCTGGCCTGGCGTACAATCATAGTCGATGGCCGCCCAACCTCCCAAGCTGAAGCACCCGCTTGTGCTGATCCATGGTCTCGGCGCTAAGCGTCAGATGGCCTTCGTCGAGTACTTCTGGGGCATCCCCCACTGGCTGGAGGAGGTGGGAAACCGCGTTTTCCAGCCCGACCTCTCGCTCTGGCACACGCTCGAAACCCGCGGCACTCAGCTCAAGGAACAGATCGAGAAAGAGTTTCCCGGCGAGAGCAAAGTGAATCTCCTGGGTCACAGCATGGGCGGAGTGGACGCGCGTTTCGTGGTGTCGAAGCTGGGCCTCGGACACCGCGTGGCTTCGGTGACGACGATCGGCACCCCCAACCAGGGCACCTCGCTCGCCGACATCGCGGGCGGACTCCTACCCGACGACCTCTTCCACTCCGCGGAGCGGCTGGCCAACCGGCTGGGCCTGAGCCACGAGGGTTTCCTCCAGCTCGGCGCGAGAAACTTCAAACGCACGCTCAGCGCCGAACTTTCAGACGCTCCGGGTGTGGCCTACTTCAGCGCCACGAGCGTGATCCGAAAGCCCGTGCTCAAGACCTCGCTCCCGCTCTTTTGGCTCACCGAGCGCATCCTTCGCCGCTCGGAGGGCGAGAACGACGGCTTCGTCTCCGCCCAAAGCGCGCGCCACGGCACGGACATCGGCACCTGGGTGGGCGACCACTACGGGCAGATCGGCCAGATCATGGGCCGCTCCCGGGGCCTCGACCACTTCGACCTCTTCGGCACGGTGATGAAGCGCCTGCATCGCGAGGGGTTCTAAACCCGCGCGAGGAACTCCGCGAGCCTGCCGTTCACGAGATCCGGAAGGTCGAGCTGAGGGCAGTGGCTCCCCTCCTCGATCACCGTGAACTCGGAGTGCGGCACCGCTTCGTGCAGGGCGCGCACGAGCTCCACCGGCACGATGCGGTCTCGCCCCCCCGCCAGGAGCAGCGTCGGCACGCGGAGCTCGGAGGCGCGATCGCCGAGGTCATGCCGCAAGTACTCACCCAGAAGCTGGAAGAACACGGCAGGCTCGAAGCGCGCGAAGACCTCGAGACAGGCGCGCAGGTCCTCCTCACGCGTGAGCTCGGGGTGAAAACCGATCCACCGGGCCACGCGCCGTGCGCCGGGAAGCCGGTTCTGCAGGCGCCAGGCGCGCTCGGTGAGCGCGGGAGCGAGCGCGTCCGTGATTTTCAGGGCCTCCCCCACCGCGACGAGCCGACGCACGGAGCGCTCGCTCCGGGCCGGAAACTTCGCCGCCCCCGCGATCAGGCTCAGCGAGGCCACTCGCTCGGGCACCCGCCGCGCGAGCTCCAACGCCACGTTCACCCCCATGCTGTGCGCGATCACATGCGCCGCGCCCCCGGCCTCCGCGTGGCAAAGCAGCGCCTCGAGATCGCGCGCGAGCGCGTCGAAGCTCAAGTCCGTGAGACGGGTCGGAGGGTCGGAGTGCTCATGCCCGGGGTAATCGAGCATCAGGGTTCGATGGGTGCGCCCGAGGAATTCCCACTGGTAGTGAAAATGCTTCGCGCTGCAGATCAGGCCATAGCAGAAGAGCGCCACGGGCGCGCCCGAGCTCGCGGCCTGCCCGCCCTCACGATAGGCCAGGCGCGTGCCATCCGCATTCCGGAAGTAACCTCCCCGGTCTATCTGCACCGCATTCCCCCCATGGCCCTATGGTAGCCTGAGGTCCTGATGCTGCTCAACTGGCGCGAAATCTCCGAGCTGGTCCGGGCCCTGGCGCCCCGGATCGAGGGCGCCTTCGTGGACCGGCTCCTCGTGCCCGAGCGCCCTCGGTACCCCGAGCGTTACCTCAAGGGCGAATGGGCGGTGCGACTCACGCATCGGCGCGGCGACTCAGTACTCGTATTCAGCGTGCGCCCGCGAGCCACCTACCTTTGTCTTGAAGACGGAAAGGGGCCGCGCGCCTCCGAGCGTGGAACACGCTCTCCCTTCGACCTCGCCGTGAACAAGCGCCTCAAGGGCGCGCGCCTGGAGTCGATCCGCGCGGTGCCGCGCGATCGGAGCGTGGTGATCCGCTTCCTTTCCGCCGGCGAACCCCTGTTGCTCGTGATCTTCCTCATCCCCGCCACTCCCGAAGCCGTGTTCGGGCCTGAGCTGCCCGCGCCGCCCGAGGGTGGCTGGCGCCTGGGCATCCTCGCGCACACGAGGAAGTCGCGCCTGGGGCAGACCGAGCTCCTGGTGCCGGCCACGGGCGACGCCCCGGAGTCCGCCCTGGTCCGCCCCGCGCTCGTGGAGAGCCCGGAGGCCTATAGCGCCGTCGTGCACGCCGCGCTCGGCGCCGAGGCCTTCGCGCTTCGATCCACGGCGCTCGCCAAGCACCTCCGCGAGGCGCGCAAGGACCTTCGGAAGCGCGCCGAACAGAGCGAGGGCTCGGCCGCGGGCGCCCGCGCGGAGCAGAACTGGCAGGCCCTTGGAAAACTCCTCACCGCGCACCTGCACACCTCTCCCACGGTCATCACCCCTCCGAAGGGCGACCCCTACGTGGAGCTCGAGGACTTCGAGACGGGGGCGCCCGTGCGCGTCCCGCTCGACCCCAAGCTCGGCACCTTGGCCGAGCAGGCCGAGCGGCTGTTTCAGCTGGGAAGGCGAAAGAAACGCCGGGAGGAGGCCTCCTCCGAGCGCGGCACCGAAGCGGGCGCACGGGCCTCCGCGCTCGAGGCGCAGGAGGCCGAGCTCGCCGGGCTCGTCAGGGCGGCGGGCGGCGCGCCCTCGGACGCGCACTGGGCCGGGCTCGAGGCTCTCGAGAAACGCTCCGGGCTCGCAACCCTCCGCGAGCTGACACTCGCGCCCTCGGGCGCCGGCCCTGCGACGAAGGGCCCTCTCAGGAACCGTAAGCCCTGGACCGGGCGTTCGTTCATGTCCGAGGAGGGCCTTCCCATCTGGGCCGGCAAAAGCTCGGAGGAGAACCTGGAGCTTACCTTCAAGTTCAGCCGCGGCGCGGACGTATGGATGCACGTACGCGGCAGGCCCGGCGCCCACCTTCTCGTGCCCCTCCCGCCCGGTCGCACGGCCTCGCTCGACACTCTGCTCGACGCCGCCAACCTCGCCATTCATCTCAGCGGCGGACAGAACTGGGGGAAGACCGACGTCGACTACGCCCCCGTGAAGAACGTGAAACGCATCAAGGGCTCCACCGAAGTGCAGTACTCGGGAAATAAGACCCTCTCGGTCACGCCGGATCCCGCGCGCCTCAAACGCCTGCTCGGCAACCACTGACGACATCGGCAGAGGACGCCGCCCGTCGCCGCCCGTCGCCGCCGGACTCGCATTCATCCCGGCCCGCCTTCGGCGCTCGCTCGTGGCTCCGTAGTCAAATGTCGCCTTTGAAACGCACGTCAAGGTCTGGGAATCGGACGCCGTAACTCCGATCCGCGTAAAGCTGGGCAAACTGGCAGCAGTTCCCTTCCCGCAGCCCAGTTCGCGACGGACTGGCTCGGAGATCTACCTCGGGTGCGATCGGGTTCCCCCTACGGGGTCAGTCGAGCCTACGGGTTCAAGCGACCAGAACTTGGACCTGAATGTGCGTTTCAAAGGCGACATTTGACTACAGAGGCACAAGCGGACCCGGGGACTGGGCCTGGACCCACCGAGGCTCAGCCCACGAAGTGTTTGACCACGTACTCTAGCGCCTGCTCTTTCGTCTTCAGCACGCCCTCGATGGCGAGATCCTCCACAGCGCGGAGGATCTGCGAGAATTCGCGGCCCGGTGGGAATCCCAGTTGAATGAGGTCATTGCCGTCGATCAGCCGGGGGGCCGCGCGGCCCCCCATGGCGCGCAGGTCTTCCAGCCGGTTCCGGCAGAATTCGTGCGGAGCGAGGTTTCCGTCCGTGGCGAGGGCCTGCGCCCGATGCAGACGAAGCTGCAGGGGGAACTGGTCCTGAGTGAGCCAACGCACCAGGGTAGCCTCGCGCATCTGAAAGACATCCTTGAAACGCAGCTGGTCGGCGACCAGTTTTCCCACGAGCTCCACCTCCGCCCGCGAGAGCTTCATGCGCTTGCAGACGGACTCGGCCTTCGCCTGGGCCAGAAGCTCGTGGCCCGCCAGGCCCCTGCCCTTCTCGCGGCGGAAGGCCTCGGGCTTGCCGATTCCCGCGAGCAGCGCCGCCCAGCCCAGCTCGACCGGAATGGAGGCGCCGTCCTCCGAAAGCACTTGGAGCGTGCGAAGCGTTGCCGCCCAGGCGTCGGCCTCGGGGTCGAGCTGCGTGGGCTGCGGGATGGAACGGAGGGCGTCCACCTCAGGCAGGACGTGGGGGAGCAGACCCAGATCGAAGAGCAGCTTCACTGCCTGCGCCGGCCGAGGGCCCTTGAGCAATGCGCTGAGCTCGTCGCGGATACGCTCGGAGCTCACTTTGCGGATCAGGCGCGCGTTTTTCCGAACCGCGTCTGCCGTGCCCATCTCGAGCTGAAATCCCAGATTGGCCGTGAACCGCACCGCGCGCAGCAGGCGCAGCGCGTCCTCCTTGAAGCGGCGGTCGGGTTCGCCGATCGCACGGAGCACCCGGCCTTCGAGGTCCTTCATGCCTGAGACGGCATCCCATACTCTCTGGGTCTTGGAATCGTAGTAGAGAGCATTGACGGTGAAGTCCCGTCGGGAGGCGTCCTCAAGCGGACCCGAGAAGGTAACCTTCGAAGGATGCCGGTGATCTGAGTAAGTCCCATCGCGCCTGAAGGTAGCCACCTCGAGGATCACCGGATCGGCTCCGGGACGGGGATAGGGCACCTTGAGCACGCCGAACGCCTTTCCCACCGTGATCGCATTCGGAAAGAGCTCGCAAAGCTCGTCGGGCCCCGCGCTCGTGGCGAGGTCATGGTCCTTCACCTCGCGGCTGAGCAGGAAGTCGCGCACGCTGCCGCCCACCACGTACGCCACGTGGCCCGCCTCGTCCAGCCGGTGGATCGCGTCGCGCACGTGCTCGGGCAGCGGGAACGGGCGGCTAGTCGGGATCCACCTCGAGCTCCCTCCCGTGAAGCCGGTAGGGGCTTTTGATGACGATGTTCCCTTGGTCGAACTGCCGCTTCGCCGTCGTGCCTTCGATTTGCCGCTCACGCACCATCCTCACCCCCGGTCTCGCGCCCGGGCGCGCCGCCGGCGGGGCGGCCTCCGGCGCAACGGGAGCCTGACCTGCTCCCGACCCGTCGCCGAGGTTGCTGTCCAAAATCTCCACGCCTTCCGAATCGGCCGAGGCGTCGTCTTCCTCGCCGCCCGACTCCTCGGCGGCGGCCGACTCGCTGGCAGTCTCGCCGGAGGTCTCTTCAGCGGCGGGCGCCTCGTCCTCGGCTCGCGCCTGTGGGGCGCCGGTCAGGACGACGCTAGCGATGACCGCGACCCAAACCCTCATCTGACCAAGACCTCGCGCGGGCGCGAACCGTCGGCGGGCCCCACTAGCCCGCGCGTCTCCATGTCCTCGATCATTCGCGCCGCCCGGTTGTAGCCAACCTTCAGATGACGCTGAAGGAAGCTCGCGGACGCGTGCCCGGAACGCTTCACGAGCTCGATCGCCTCGTCGAAGAGGGGGTCGCCCGCGGTCTCGTCCTCGAGCTCCGCCTCCTCGTCCTCGTCCACCAGGATCTCCGTGCGGTAGGACGGCTCGCCCTGCGAGCGGAGGAATCCGGTGATCTTGTTGATCTCGTCGTCGCTCACGAAGGCGCCGTGCAGCCGCATCGTATTCGACACCCCTGGCGGGATGAAGAGCATGTCGCCCTGACCCAGGAGGCGCTCGGCGCCGCTCCGGTCGAGGATTGTCTTGGAGTCGACGAAGCTCGCGAGCTGGAAACTCACGCGCGAGGGCAAGTTAGCCTTGATGAGGCCTGTGATCACGTCCGTGGAGGGCCGCTGCGTTGCGATCACCAGATGGATGCCGGCTGCACGGGCCTTCTGGGCGATGCGCGCAATCGAAACCTCCACGTCCTTCTTCGCCACCATCATGAGGTCGGCGAGCTCGTCGATGATCACCACGATGAAGGGCAGCTTCCCGATGTTGGGCGCGCCGTTCTCGCCCATCTCGAAGGCCTGATGCCAGTCGCCTCCGGGAAGCTTTGTCATGCGGTCATTCTGGCTTTCCTCGCTCATCAGGAGGTCACGCACCGTCTCGGCGCCCATTTCCTCCACCTTGCGGTTGAAGGCCGCGAGGTTCCGGGCCCCCATCATCGCCAGCAAACGGTACCGGCGCTCCATCTCGCGCACGGCCCACTTCAGCGCGATCGAGGCTTCGCCTGGGTCGTCGACCACGGGCAGGAGCAGGTGGGGAATGTCTTCGTAGGAACGGAACTCGATGAACTTCGGGTCGACGAGAATCATGCGCAGCTCGTCCGGAGTGAAGCGATAGAGCAGGGAGCAGATCAGGCCGTTCATGAAAACGGACTTGCCGGAGCCCGTCTGCCCGGCGCAGAGCACGTGGGGCATGCGCGCCAGGTCCGACATCGTGGGCTTGCCACCGATGTCCTTCCCCATGGCCACCGGGATCGAGAGCTTGTCGCCATAGAAGTCGGGGTCGGCGAGGAACTCTCGGAGGTAGACGGTCTCGCGCTCGTCGCTCGGGATCTCGATGCCGACCACCGACTTCCCTGGCAGCGGGGCGAGGATGCGCACGCTCTCGGCGCTCAGTGCCATCGAGAGATCGTCGCTCAGCGAGGCGATGCGCGACACCTTCACGCCCGGGCCTGGGCGGAACTCATAGAGCGTGATCACAGGGCCAGGGCGCACGGCCGTCACCTCGCCGTCGATCCCGAAGTCCGCGAGCTTCTGCTTCAGGATGTGGGAATTCTGGATGAGCCGCTCGCGGTCCACCTTGCTCTCCACGCGCGGAACCTTCTTCAGGAACTCGATCGTGGGGAGCTTCCACTGACCCGGACGCGTCTTGGCCTTGGCGAGCTTCAGCGCGGCCCGCTCGGCCGCCTCCGCGGCCTGGGCGCTGGCTTTCTGGCCCGCGGGAAGGATCGTGGGCTGGGCGCCCTTGCCCCTGGGGCGGTCGCTCACGGCGCCGCTCGCCACCGCGTCGCCGAAGCCGTCCACGGCGCTCGCGAGCGCGGCCTCGGCCTCGTCGTCGGCCTGAACGCCGGGGATTTCGCCATCCCCGTCGTCGTCCGCCTCATCAGCGTCGAACGCCTCTTCGAGGTGCATCTGCCGGCCCTCCACTCCACGGGGCGCGATGTGCGGGGCCGAGGTCAGAAGGCCGCCGGCCGACCGCTCCAGAGCCGCGCGTTCGCGCGACTCTGCGAAGGCGCGGGCCCGCTCTCGAGCCCGGCGAACGGCGCCTTCCACCACGCGCTGGATTCCGTCGCCCAGGGCGTGCGCGAACTTCATGAGCGCGATGCTCACCAGATAAAAGAGCGCCATGCCGATCGCGCGCGCGGTCTTCACTCCCGCACGAACCATGGTTCGCGCGAGCCAGCCCAATCCCCGCATCACGCTCACCGGAGTGGAAAGCGCGATGGCCGCCAGGAAAACGCAGAACGAGAGGATCGACGCGCCCAGCGGGTTCAGCGGCCCGCGCAGCTCGTCCACCATCCAGCCGCCCAGGGCTCCGCCCGTGAGCAGGAGCTCGCCGCGGTAGGGCCAGTACTGCCATTGAAGCGCCACGAACACCGTGAGCGCCGCGAGCGCGACGCCCATGCCGGCGAGCGTGCCGAGGAAACGCGGAGCGCCTTCGCCCTGGAAAAGAGAAGCCGCCAAGAACGCGAGCGCGGCCGGCACCAGGAACGCGCCGATGCCGACGCTTTGCAGGAGCAGCGCGGAAAGATACGCTCCCACCCAGCCGCAGGCGTTTTTCGCGGGCGCGGTGGTGGTGGAGAACAACGAGGGATCGGCGGCGTGGTGCGTGAGCAGCGCGGCCGCCGCGAACACCGCCGAGGCCAGGAGCACGATGCTCAGGATCTCGTGGACCGGGTTCTTCGACGGAGCCGGCCGCGCGGATCGGGACGACTCACTCGCTTTTTTCAATGTCCTCATGCATATCCTTCCAGGAATCCATTTTGAACCATGACAGCCCCTTCGTCACGCGGCCGACGCGTTCCCACCACCAATCCCTTGACGCTCGCTTCCCGCGGACGGGTGGCGCTCGCCTACGACCTGGGAGGCACCAAGGTCGAGGCCGCGCTCGTGCGCGACGACGGCAAAGTGATGAAGTCCGAGCGCCTGCCCGTGCGGGTGGACGCGGGGCCCTCGGGACTCGTGGCGCAGATGGCGGAGCTCGGACGCGCGCTTCTCGCGCTTCCCGAAGGCCGACGCGTCCGCGCGGTGGGCCTGGCCTCCGCCGGGCCCCTCGACCCGCGCGCCGGAGTGCTTTTCGACCCGACGAATCTTTTCACCGCGGGAAAGGGCTGGGGAAAGGTTCCGATCGCGCGACTCCTCTCCGCGAAGCTTAAACTCCCCGTGACCCTCGAAAATGACGCGGCTGCGGCCATACTCGCCGAGAAGTGGAAAGGCGCGGCTAGGCGCGCGCAGAACGCCGTGATGCTCACGCTCGGAACAGGGCTGGGCGTGGGCGTGATCTGCGACGGCGCGCTCGTGCGCGCGGGGCGCGGACTGCACCCCGAGGGCGGCCACGTGCTCCTGAAGTACGGCGACGCCTCCGCGCCCTGCGCCTGCGGCACGCTCGGCTGCGCGGAAGCCTTCCTCTCCGGCGCCGCTTTCGGTCGACGCGCAGTGCAGGTGCATCAAGTGAGCGGCGCGCGCGATTCCGCTGAAATCACGGCCCGTGCGCGCGAAAAAGATCCGGCTTCGCTTGCGGCCTTCGCCGAGTACGCCGAGCTGCTCGCGGCCGCGATCCAAACCTACGTCGTGCTCTACTCACCCGAGCTCATCGTGCTCGCGGGGAGTTTCGCGCAGGCCGCGGATCTTTTTCTTCCGCAGATGCAGCCGCATCTGAAGCGTCGGCTCTCGCGCCGGCGCGTGGGTGTCGACCTCCTTCCACGCGTGGAAGTCTCTCGCCTCCACAATCACGCGGGAGTTCTGGGAGGCGCATTTGTTGCGCTTCGCAGCAAACCCCACCCCTAGTGTAGTTAGATTTCATTGACACAATATGAAGGTCGGCTACTCTGATTTCATTCTTTGCTCGTTTGACAATTGCTAGGTCCGGACACGAGGTCCGGCGTCAGGTTCCTTCGACCTGAGATGCGAAGGAGGGGTTTGTTCCCTCCGCATAGAGAGTGTGACGATTCGCTCACGTGGAAGGATCAGGCGGGAATGCATGGACGCCGGGCTGAGAATCGCAATCGTGCGTTTGTGTTCGATGAGACAGATGCGAAATCAAAAGGAGATCAATCAAATGAAACGTCTACTCGTTGCTCTTTGCGCGGTAGGGATGCTGACGGGTTCGCAGGCCATGGCCTCGGACGCCCGTGTTCACGTCATGGGGAACGGCCTCGGCGGAGACGCCGGTGGCAGCCTCTATTACAACGACAACTACAACATGTTCTACAACCCGGCCTACGTGAACGATTACACCAACTGGGTGACCATCGAGAAAGCCGGCGCGGCCTCTTCCGCTGGTTTTGTCACGGGGATGGGCTCGCTGAACGTTGGCGCGTTCATGAACCGCGGCATGAACCAGTTTGAGACCAAGCCGGTCGACATCATCATCGGCGGCGACATGGGCATGAAGTGGGGAACCAAACTCCACTACGCGAAAATCAACAACAAGAACAACCTCGATCTCGCCGCGGGCGTGGTGATGGGTGATCTGGCTCCCTTCGCGCACTTCCGCATCATGGGCGATGTCGGCGGCGACAAGAAACTCAAGGATATGGGTCTCGGCTTGAAGTACACGACCGGCGAGTGGACCCCGTTCGCGACCTTCAACAACACCAAAGCGGGAGACACTGTTCTCGTGAACAACGTTTCCGCGGGTATCGGCCGCAACAC
Organism: Bdellovibrionales bacterium; assembly: GCA_020850015.1. GTDB lineage: Bacteria > Bdellovibrionota > UBA1018 > UBA1018 > JADZFF01 > JADZFF01. The sequence continues at coordinate 10,577 of JADZFF010000123.1, forward strand.
GAAGCTGTCCGAAGGCGTGATGTTGAACTACGCGGTTGCCTACGCGCACGACCTCGAAGGCGAGTCGGGCCGCTTCCCGATCACGCTTTCCGCCGAAGGCGCGGCCACCAGCTGGCTGAAGCTTCGCGGGGGCTTCACGTTCCAGAAGGTGACCACGGCCCGTCTCGGCGCCACGTTCACCTTCTCGGGCGTGGACATGGACTGGGCGGTCGGCAGCGCCGCTGGCGGCACCGACGGCACCATGTTCGGGATGGGCGACAGCGTCATCACGACGGCTGGCCTGACCTACAAGTGGTAAGCCTCTGAGCTAACGCTCGCAGGAGAGGGGGTTCCGAGAGGAACCCCCTCTTTTTTTTGGGCTACGCAGAGCAAGATAACGCACCAGCTCATGATGACGCCCCGGGTTCACTGTAAACTGAAGACTCATGGCCGCGAAAAAAACGAGTAGGTGGGCCGGGCTCCTCAGTGAGCGCGGGCGTTGGATCGACATTCATTCCCCCGACTGGTTCGAGTGGTTCGTGGCGCTGGTGCTGATGTACTTCAGCTTCGTCCTCCTCCGAATGCAGCTCGTCACGGACCTCGACCTCACCTACTCCGAGGCACTCACCAAGGGCCTGTTCATGGGCCTGCTCCAGGATCTGCTCGCGGTGAGCTCCCCACTCGCGATCTCGATGATTCTGGCCTCCGCCTTCAACCTGCCCCGCCGAATCACCTGGAGCGTGCTCGCGGTCGGCATCTGGATCGCAACCGCCGCGAACGTGATGTATTTCAAGTTCTTCGGCGACCCGCTTCAGCTCTGGGTGCTTCAGAACCACCTCAAAGACCTCACCTCGGTGCAGGGCGCGGCCACGAACCTCGCCCTCGCGCTTCCCGTCGTCTTCAGCGCTCTTCTGGTCCTGATCATGCTGGCCTTCATGGCCTTCAGCTACCACCGCGAGCCGAAGATGGAGGCCAAGCGCGCCAGGCGGCTCAAGCTCCAGACCGGCGTGGGAGGAGCGGTGGTCCTCGTGCTCGTGCTGGTGCTTCGCTACAGCCCCGATTGGATGATGCGCAACTTCCACGACCGCCTGCCCTGGACCGTGAAGGGCAGCGTCTTGAGCGATCAGGTGCTCACCCTCTGGTGGGATCAGGTATACGACCGCGCCGACTGGCGGCAGCTCCTGAGCCGCCGCACGCCCACGGCCCCCGCGCCACGCGACGTGGCCGAGCGGGATCGGGTGCAGCAGGCGCTCGCCGAGTACCGCGACCTGAACCGCCGCAGACCGGTGAAGGCCACGCGCGCCTCGGAAGGCTGGCCGCTCGTGCACGAGATCGGCATGGAACCCGCCGAGACCCGCGCGCTGCGCGCCCGCCTGGGACTTCCCGTGAAGGGCCCCGTGAACGTGGTGTACCTCTTCATCGAGAGCGGCCGCTTCTACGAGATGGCGCACCCCAAGTGGGGCCGAACGCTGTTCCCCGAACTGAACGCCATCATGGACAAAAGCGCAGTGACCTTCACCCAGACCTATACGGTTGCGCGCTCGGCGGCCCAGACCGTGCGCGGGATGTTCTCCGCGCTCTGCTCCACGATGGAGAACATCCCAGGGCCCGCGACCTTCCTTGCCTACCCGGACCTCCGCATCCGCTGCCTGCAGGACCTCGCGGCGGCGGCAGGCTACCAGACGGCCTGGTCGCACTCGTACCCGCGCAGCTACCACAACATGGGCTACTTCGAGACACGGCACGGAACGCAGGAGCTCTACGACCAGCAGTACTTCCTCGAGGCTGGCGTGCCGCGCCGGAAGGACGACTGGGGCATCGAAGACGGGCCCTTCCTCTCGGAATCGCTCAAGGCCATCCAGGCCCTGCACGCCAAGAAGAGACCCTTTTTCATCTCGCTGCTCACCGCGAGCTCGCACTACCCCTGGAGCGTGCTCCCGGATGTGGAACTTCCGAGGGAGCTGGTGGACCTCGTGAAAGCCTCCCCGGACTACCACGGCTATCTCACCCGCCTGCACTACGTGGATCAGAGTCTGGGAGAGTTTTTCCGCGAGTTCTTCAAGTCTCCCGCCGCCGACAATACCTTGGTCGTCGTACTCGCCGACCACAGCACCAACATCACTCCTCCCTTCGTCACCGACCCCGTCGTTGCGGAAGAGATCCGCTTCCGAATACCGATGATCTTCGTGACGAAGAACCAGCGCCGGCCCGAACGCATTCATCAACCCGTGCACCAGATGGACCTCACGCCCACCGTGGCGACGCTCGCGGGTTTGGGAGGCGAGGTGAGTTGGATCGGGCGCGACGTGTTCTCCGACAACGGCACTCCCTGGACCTACGAGAAGGGCTCGCAGATCCTTTACCGGGTCGGCGCACGCGCCTGCTACACCCCGGATCTCGGCACCCAGCCGAAGTGCTACCGCGTGGGTGAGGGCCGCGATCCCCTCTTCGACGGCGCGACGCTCGACGAGCTCCCCGAAGACCGCGCGCAGAGCGAGATGTTCCGCAAGCTGATCGACGTGAATACGCGCGCGATCACGGGGGACCTCATCTTTCCGTAAAGGGTCCCACTCAGGGGCGTAGGTCAAGGTTCGTGAGC
>JADZFF010000124.1 GCA_020850015.1 Bdellovibrionales bacterium
GAAATGGCTCCGACCCCTGCAAAAGAAAGGTCCGCCCTCATGGCCGTCAAGCGCACCCTCCGCTCCCACACCTGCGGCGAGCTCACCGAGAAGCATCTTGGACAGGAAGTCACCCTTTGCGGGTGGGTGGCGAAGCGTCGCGACCACGGGGGTGTGATCTTCGTGGATCTTCGCGACCGTCACGGGCTCACGCAGGTCGTATTCGATCCCGCTGTCGCGGGCGGCGAGAGCGCTCACGAGTCCGCGGGCCGCCTGCGCAACGAGTTCGTATTCTGGTGCAAGGGCAAGGTGCGCCGCCGCCCCGAGGGCATGACCAACGCCAAGCTCGCCACCGGCGCGATCGAGGTGGCCTGCACGGAGCTCGAGATTCTTTCCGAGGCGAAGACTCCGCCCTTCGCGATCGAGGACGGCGTGGATGTGGCCGAGACCGTGCGCTTGAAATATCGCTACCTTGATCTTCGTCGTCCGGAGATGCAGAAGGCGCTCGTGATCCGGCACAAGTTCGTTCAGGCCGTTCGCAAATATCTCGACGAGCAGGGCTTCGTGGACGTGGAAACCCCGATCCTCTACAAGTCCACGCCCGAGGGCGCGCGCGACTTCATCGTTCCCAGCCGCCTCAATCCCGGCACCTTCTACGCGCTCCCGCAGTCGCCGCAGACCCTCAAGCAGCTCCTCATGGTGAGCGGCATGGACCGCTACTACCAGATCGCCCGCTGTTTCCGCGACGAGGACCTGCGCGCCGACCGGCAGCCCGAGTTCAGCCAGATCGACATCGAGGTGAGCTTTCTCGACATGGAGTCTTTCTTTCCAATCATCGAGGGCATGGTGGCCCGCATCTGGAAAGAGACGCTGGGCGTGGAGCTCAAGACCCCGTTCCCGAGGATGGCCTTCAGCGAGGCGATGTCCCGCTTCGGCTCGGACAAGCCGGACGTGCGTTTCGGGCTCGAGCTCACGGACCTCAGCGACGTGTTCGCCCAGTCTTCATTCAAGGTGTTTCAGGCGGCGTTCGAGAAGGACGCGCTGGGGCGCATGGGCAGCGTGCGCGCGATCTGCGTGAAGGGTCAGGCCGAGAAATTCAGCCGCAAGGACCTCGACGACGTCACCCTCACCGCCACCCGCAACGGCGCGAAGGGCCTCCTTTGGATCAAGGTGCAGGCGGGCGGCGAGATGCAGAGTCCGGCCGCGAAGTTTTTCACCGAGGACGAAAAGAAGGCCCTTACGGCGAAGCTCGGACTGGCGCAGGGCGATCTCGTGCTCATCGTCGCGGACCGCAACAAAGTGGTGTTCGACGCCCTGGGCACCGTACGGCTCGATCTCGGCGCGCGCCTTGGGCTGATCCCCTCGCTCGCCGACGGGGCGAGGAAGCCGGCCTTCCTCTGGATCACCGGATTTCCCCTCCTGGAGTACGCCCCGGCCGACAAGCGCTACTACGCCTGCCATCACCCCTTCACCTCGCCCGTCCCTGAGCAGATGGAGTGGCTCGTGAAAGGCGAGAAGCTCGTGGAAATCCAGGCCGCCGCCTACGACCTCGTGGCCAACGGCACGGAGCTCGGCGGAGGGTCGATGCGGATCTACCGCCGCGAGGTTCAGAGCGCGATGTTCCGCGCGCTGGGGCTCACCGACGAGGAGGCCAACGAGAAGTTCGGCTTCTTCATGGAGGCGCTCCAGTACGGCACGCCTCCTCACGGCGGGATCGCCTTCGGCGTGGACCGGCTCGCGGCCACCCTCGCGGGCGTGGGCCCCATCCGCGACGTGATGGCCTTCCCCAAGACCCAAAAGGGGCACTGCATGATGTCGGAGTCGCCCTCCACCGTGTCCCCCGCGCAGCTTTCGGAGGTGGGAGTCCAGCTTTCGCCCGGGGCCCTGAAGGCTCTGGAGAAAGCGGCCGAGGGCCGGCCGATCGAAGCCGGGCCGGGCGAGGCCTGAGTCGTGGCATCGCAGGAGTTCTCGCCCCGCACCCGGGCTGAGGCGCTCGACCGTTTCGCGAAGGAGGAGTTCGACCTCCTCATCGTGGGCGGCGGGATCACCGGCGCGGGTACCGCGCGCGACGCCGCCTCCCGCGGACTCAAGGTGGCCCTCGTCGAGCGGGGAGACTTCGCCTCAGGCACCTCCTCGCGCTCCTCGAAGCTCGTACACGGCGGACTTCGCTATCTCCAGAACTTCGAGTTCGACTTGATCTTCGAGGCCCTCTCCGAGCGGTCACACCTGCTTGCCACCGTGCCGCATCTGGTTCATCCGCTTCCGTTCCTGCTTCCCGTATACAAGAACGACCCCACGCCGATGTGGAAGTTGAATGTGGGGCTCTGGCTCTACGACATCCTCTCGCTTCTCCGCGCGCCGGGCATGCACAAGCGGCTTTCCCGCCGGCGACTGCTCGAGGAGGTGCCCTTCCTCAAGACCGAGGGGCTCCAGGGCGGTTTCCGCTACTACGACGCCTCCATGTGGGACGACGTGCTCACCGTGGAAACTCTGCGGTCGGCGCAGCGCATGGGCGCGGCCGTGGCGAACTACGTCGAGGCGGTGTCCCCCCTCCGCCACGAAAAGATGACCGAGGCGGTTTGCGGGTTCCGGGTTCGAGACGTCTCCCGCCCAGACGCCCCGGGCGCCGAGATCACGCTTCGCGCGAAACGCATCGTGGTCTGCGCGGGGCCATGGACCGACCGCGTGGGCGAGACGCTCAACCCGCGCTGGCGCCCCTGGCTCTCGCCCAGCAAGGGCGTGCACCTGATTTTCGACCTGAAGCGCGTGCCCGTGAAGGGCGCGATGGTGATGAATCACCCGGAGGATGGGCGCATCGCCTTCGTGATCCCGCGTCCGGACATGGGCGGCGGAGTGACGATCGTGGGAACGACCGACGGCCCCTCTCCCCCCGACCCGGGCCAGGTGGCGATCGAGCCGCATGACGTCGAATACCTGATGGGGCTCCTGAACAAGTATTTCCCCATGCTGGAGCTCACCGAGAAGGACATCGTGAGCGGGTACGCCGGGGTGCGGCCCCTGATGGGCACGCCCGCGGGAACCGCGGGCAGCGAGGGGCAGCGCCACGCTCCCATCACCGCGGAGAGCCTGCAGAAGATTTCGCGCGAACACTACATCGGGCCCGGCCCCGGCGGAACCATCCTCGTCGCGGGCGGCAAGTACACCACCTACCGCCGCATGGCGAAGGAGATCGTGGACGTGGCGCTCGCGCAGTGGAGGAAGGACTTCGCGGCGGAGCGCTGCCCGTACCCGGCTCCGCGCAACGTGAAGGTTTCGCAGACGCGCCGGCCTATCAATCCCGAGGCGGTGGAGGGGCTCGCGGCCGCGCGCGGGGAATTTCCCCGCGAACTCACGCAGCGCTATGGCGCCGAGGCTGGGTCGGTAACGAGGCTTCAGCGCCCCCGCGCCATCGAGGGCACCGTCACGGCGAGGGGCGCGCCCGCGGCGCAGGCCCCTGCGGATCCCGAGGGATTCCCGGCTCTGGAAGCCCAGCTCCGCTTCTCCGTGCGCCACGGGATGGTGATGCGGCTTGAGGATTTCTACTTCCGGCGTACGGCCCTGTATTCGTCCCGCGCGGACCACGGCCTGCCCTGGGCTCCCTCGCTCGCCGCGGCCTGGGCTGAGGAGCGCGGCCAGGACGCCGCCGCCGCCCGCGCGGAGGAAGAGGCGCTGCGCGCCGCCGTCACGCGCGCGGAGGCCTGGCGCCGGCCACTCCGCCCACGTTCATGAACACGAGGCAGGATCTCCTATTTGACTAATTCAAGTCGAGCATAACGAAGATATAGCCACTTGAATGTAGATAGGTATCCTGTGTCTTCTGAGTATCCGGAACTGGCGCGAATGAGGCCTACCCCAGTCGCTCAGGCTCCCGGGCGTGTCACTCGGCTCCAGCGCCAGGTCACGCCCAAGGCCACCGCCGCGAGCCCGGTGGCGAGCCCAATCCAGAGTCCCACGAGTCCCAGCCCCGCTCCGAAGCAAAGGCCGAGCGCCAGGGCCAGGCCGATCGGATAGTGCCCGATGGCATTGGCCACCATGGGCCCCCGCGTATCTCCCCAGCCGCGAAGCGCCCCGGCCCCCGAAACCTGGGCGCCGTCGAAGACCTGGAAGAACGCGGCGATCACGAGGATCTTTCCCGCGAGCGCGCGAACGCCCGGATCCTCGGAGAACGCGCCCACGAGCTGCCCTCCCGCCAAGAACAGCACCACCGCGGTGGCGCACATCACTCCCGTGGCGAGCCCGATCCCCACCCAGCCCGCGCGCCGAGCCTGGTCGCGGTGGCCCGCACCGAGCGCGTTTCCCACGCGCACCGCCGCGGCGGCCGAGAAACCCACCGGGAACATGAAAGTGAACGAGGCCACCTGGAGCACGGTATGGTGGGCACCCATGGCCTGGGTTCCCAGGCGCGCGGCCAACGTACTCGCGATGGCGAAGGCCCCCACCTCGAACAGAAAATGCAGCCCCGCGGGAAGCCCAAGCCCGAAGAGCTCTCGGATCATCGTCGGGTTCCAGGCGAAAGCGGCCCGGCCGCGCTCCTTCCACTCCCTTCTGAATTCGGGCTCCGCCCGCCAGGTGTACAGGGCCAGGCTCGCGAACATCAGGGTCCGCGCCGCGAGCGTCGCCCAGCCCGCGCCTTCAGCCCCCATCCGGGGAAATCCCCAGGCGCCGAGCACCAGTGCCCAGGCCGCCAGCGCGTTCACCACGTTCGCGGCGATCGTCACCCAGACCATGGGCATCACGACGTTCCTGGCCTGCCAGTACCGTTGAAGGGCGATGAACCCGAGCGCCGGAAGGATCGACCAGCTCAAGGCACCGAGATAGGGCCCCGCTTCGGCCGCGATCTCGGGATCCGCGCCGGTGAGCGGAAGGTAGGCCGCCGCGAGGCCGAGCTGCAAGGGCGTCAACGCCAGGCCTGCCGCCAGCGCCAGCCAGAGCCCCTGGATCACGGCCTCCCGGCACCGTTTCAAGTTCCCAGCGCCGTAGGCCTGGGAAACGACGGCATCGAGCGAAAACAAGAGCCCCATCCCGAAAACGAAAACGAGAAAGTGGGGCGCGCTGCCCGCGCCCACGCCCGCGAGCTCACGCGCGCCCGCCTTTCCCGCGATCAGCGCATCCACGATCTGCATGGTGAGGAAGCCCACCTGAGTGAGGATCACGGGCCCGGCGAGCTTGAGCGTGGAGCGGATCTCCGAAGCGAGGGTCATCCCGCCCTAGAACAGCTGAACCTTCACGCCTTCCTTCTGCAGGAAGTCGCGGACGGATTTGGAGTCGAGCGGTTCCAGGCGCCACAGCAGCCGGTACATGAGGTCGAGCGTCTGCTTGCCTTCTTCGGAGTGCACCTTGCCGGTGACGCGCTTCACGTCGGCGGTAATGGCGATGAGGTTCTCGATCAGGCCGCCGATGTCCGTCTTGAAGAGCTTGCTCTTGTCGACGTATTCCAGGGTCTTGTTCAGGTTGCCGCTGAGCTTGTAGAGCAGCTCGATGGACTTGGTGATGTCGCCCTTGTTGCGCTCCACGAGGTCCGCGATCTTGCCTGCGAGGTCGAAGCTTTGGGAAAGAAGTTGGTCGATCCGGGGGGGGTCCACGCCGGCAACGGTGGTGCCGCCCTTGATCTGGGGCTGGTCCATGCTGCCCGGGGTGACCTCGATGTAGCGCTCGCCGATGATGCCTGCGAGGTTGATGTAGAAGCGGCTGTCCTCGCGCACGCCGATCGCGGCCTCTTTCAGCACCGAGATGCGGAGGCGAACCGGAAACACCTTGATGCCCTCGGCGGTATCCGCGCTGCCCGGCTCCTTCAGGGCCACGGCCTTTGAGGCGTCTTCGGGCACGAAGAAGTCGATCTTCTTCACCTTGCCCACTTTGATGCCGGAGACGCGCACCGGCGAACCGACCTCGATGCCGCCCGCGAAGTTGTAGGTGACGTTGAACTCCACCGTGCGGTTGAAGGGGTTCTGTACGCCGATGATCCAGGCGAACACCACGGCCAGGACAGCTGTCCCTACGACCAGCGCGCCGACTTTCGCCTCGTTCGTGAGCTTCATGTCAGTTCCTTTTCGAAGGGTCTTTTTACCAGACTTTTGCGCTCGGAACTAGGTTGAACCTAGCGGGCTGTGTCAAAAGTGACCTGTTCCGCGACTTGACGGGGGGGGCGCGAACCGACGTTCGGGGGCCCTCCACCGAAGTGCCCATCTCCCCAACGCGGTCCCTCAACGCGCAGTGTAACCTCCAGACTTCGCTGGGAAAAGCACACCGGGACACAAAACTCCCCGGCCCCTGCGGCAGCGGGCACCCGTGTTGCAAATCACTCAGGGCATGAAGCTCAATGGATTCATCTCGTCCGCCCGAAGGGGTGGGACCGTGCTCGGCCTGGCGGCCGCGGCCTGGGTCCTGGCCTCGGGCAGCGCCGTCCGCGCGGACGATTTCCGGCACTTCGAAGAGCCGGTGCCCGAGCTTCCCCCGGAGAATCCGGGATGGGTCTGCAGCGTAACCGACCTCCGAGAGGATCGCCCCACCCCCCGCAAGCTCGTGGTCTCATCGAGCGCCGGCCGCGGCGAGGTGAGTGAGGTGCTGCGCGATGGCCGGCTGCAGGTCCGCTTCCAGCTCGGGCGCCCCGCCGCCGGAGCCGAGCCGGGCACCGCCTCGGCCCACTTCCTGAGCTATCAGGTCTCCTCCAGCTCTGCCGGAACGGCGCCTTTCGTTTCCGCAGGTCAACTCAGTGCCGACGACATGTCGGCCTGCACCGGTCACGCCGGCCGGATCGCGCCTCTGCGCGCGAGCCACGGGCTCGACGTGAACTGCGTACCGGACACCGGATTCTCGAACTACTTCGGCGTGACCTCGCCCGACTGCGAAAACCTGAACGCGGGTACCGCCATTGTGGGGCGCCACGGCGTGGCCGACCAGGCCCTGAGCTGGATCGCGGCTTCGGCAGGCGGAGTGGGCGCCACTCTGGGGGCGCGCCCCGCCGAGCACGTTCATGCCTACGCCCGCGACGAGCATGCGGTCTCTGCCGCCGCGGAAGAAGCCGAGCAGAGCGCCCGGCGCCGTCCTCCCGCCGACGTGAGCGCCATTCGTTCGCGCTGACCGCGAAGCAGCCGTTCAACCCATGATGATGCTGAACACGTAGGTGATCACGAAATCGAGCCCGATCACCGCGAGCGTCGAGGCCACCACGGCGTTCGTGGTCGCGAGCCCCACGCCCTCCGCTCCGCCCTTGCAGCGGAATCCGTAGGCGCAGGAGATGATCGGAATCACGGACCCGAAAACGCCCGCTTTCACCACCGCGTAGATCACGTCGTCTTTGCCCACGAAGTGCCTGAGGTTGTTCAGGTACTCGTCGACGTTGAAGCCGTATTTCGACACGGCCACCGTTACGGCGAAGAAAAGGGTCACCGCGATCGCGAACAGGGTGAGGCATATCAGCGAGAGGATCGACGCGATCCATCTCGGAAACACCAGGTAGGCCACCGGATCGATGCGCAGAAGCTTCAACGCGTCGATCTGCTCGGTGATCTTCATGGTGGCCACCTCGGCCGTCATGGCCGCGCCTACTTTCGCCACCACCAGGAGCGCTGGGATCGCGATCCCGAGCTCCCGCATGATGAAACGGGCCGTGAATCCCGGGATCATGGCGGTGTTGTTCAGCGCCGTGTCCATGTGCCAGGCGATCTCGTTCGTGACCACGAGACCAGCGAACGTCGTGGCGAGCGTGATGATCGGCAGGCTCGACACCCCGATCTGTGCGCCTGCATGGATGATCTCCCTCCAGCGCCAGGGCCGGGCGAAGCAGCAGCGCCACACGCAGCCGCTGAGGAAGCGCATCTCGCCCACCGCATCGAGATGCTCGGTCATCGGCGCGCTCACCGTGACGCCCAGGCGGTGGAAGAGAATCAGGATCCAGGACCGCATCTCAGAACAGCCTTTCCATGACGGGCTTCCCCACCTCATAGGCGGCGTTCAGGAGATCGCTGATGATGTAGTTCGCGATCACGATGTAGAGGTTCGTGTAAACCGCGCTCTGGGTCACGGCCTTGCCCACCCCGCGGGCCCCGCCCGAGGCGGTGAAGCCCTTGTAGCAGGCCACCCCGGCGACGATGTGCCCGTAGATCAACGACTTGAAGAACCCGCAGAACACCGTCCAGCCATCCGTGAACTGCGGGATGGAGGCCATGAATTCCCAGGGATTCACGCCGCAGGCCGCGCTCGCCACGATCATCGCGCCTACCACGCTCACAACCAGGCCCATCATCAGGAGCAGCACGCTCGAGATCACGATCGCCACGAAGCGAGGCACCACGAGGTACTGAAGCGGATCGGTTCCCAGGCACTGCACGGCGTCGATCTGCTCGGTCACCCGCATCGTGCCGAGCTCGGCTGCGGTGAAGGCGCCGATCTTCCCCGCGAGCAGGAAAGAGATGATCAGCGGCCCCACCTCGCGCACCACGGCTGAGGTGTTCAGCCCCCCTATGAGCACTTGGGCGTCGTATTGGACGAGCATCGAGTTGAATTGGATCACCAGGATCGCGCCGACGAACAACCCCGCGAAGAGCACGGTGGAGAGCGATCGGTAGGAGACGTAGACGATCTGCCCGTAGATGGCCCTGAGATTGCCCTTCGTGCGCCTGGCGATGGTGGACACCCGGTGGAGGAACATGATGAAGCCGCCGAGCTCGTGGAGGAACCCGGAGATCGCGCCCGTCATTTCTTGGCTCCTTTCTCGCCCAGCCCGTAGCGGGACCGCTCCTCGGGAGTGAGCAGCTCAAGCGTCTCGGCCAGGAACTCCCGGATCAGGGGCTCTTTCGTGCGCACCGTTTCCTGCACGTCCCCGAGGAAGAGGATGTTCCCACCCTCGAGCACCAGGATGCGGTCGGCGATCTTGAGCGCGCAGTTCATGTCGTGCGACACCACGATGCTCGTCACCTTCAGCTCGCGCGAAAGGCGGAAGATCAGCTCGTTCACCGCGTTCGTCGTGATGGGGTCGAGGCCGGTGGTCGGCTCGTCGAAAAGCAGGTAGTCCGGCCCCGGCGCGATCGTGCGCGCGAGCGAAACCCGTTTCTGCATGCCGTAGCTGATCTCGGTGGGATACCGCTCGAGCACCTTCGAGGGGAGCTGAACGAGCGAGAGCTTCTCCAGAACGATCTTCCGGATCTCGGCCTCCGTGAGAGGCCTTTGCAGGCTCTGCGTGTACTGGGGCGTGCGAAGCCCGAAGGAGACGTTCTCGTAGACGGTGAGCGAGTCGAGCAGGGCGGGGTGCTGGAACACCATGCCGCATTTTCTCCGAATGTCGGCCATCTCCAGCTCATCGAGCTTCGTCACGTCCTGCCCGTCCACCCAGACGGCGCCGCGATCGGGCTTCAGCACGCCCACGATGTGCTTGAGCGTCACGGACTTCCCCACGCCCGAGCGCCCGAGAATGAAAAGGATCTCACCGGTTTTGACCTCGAACGACACCCCCTGAAGGATCCTCTTCTTCGGGCCGAACGACTTGTGGACTTCGTCGAATCGAATGCTCATCCCGGCCTCACTCGAGCCCCGAGGTGAGCGGGCCGTCTTTCAGCCCGAAGATGAACTGCCGCACCGCCGCGTCCTTGGAATTCTTCGTCGCGTCCGGGGTTCCCCCGGCCGACAGGCGCCCCTGCGCCAGGAGATGGATCCGGTCGCCGATCTGGTAGGCGCGTTGCATGTCGTTGGTCACGGTAACCACGGTCGACCCCAGCTTCGAGCGCAAGTCGCGGATGAGGTCGGCGATCTTGCGGGAGGTGATGGGATCGAGGCCCGCCGTGGGCTCGTCGTAGAGGATCAGCTCCGGCTCCACGATCAGCGCCCTCGCGATCCCGAGGCGCTTCTGCATTCCGCCCGAGATCTCGTCGGGGTAGAGGTTCTCGTTCCCCGAGAGGCCCACGGCCTCGAGAAAGCCCTTGGCCCGCTTCATCGCCTCGGCCCCCTCCATGCGCTTCCGCTCCCGCAGCGGGAACAGGAGGTTCTCCACGACGGTGAAGGAGTCGAACAAGGCGTTCTTCTGGAAGAGCATGCCTTTGTCCTCGGTGGATACGGCGATGGTGCCCGCGTCCGGCGCGTAGAGCCCCGCGATGATCTTCAGCAGCACGCTCTTTCCGCCCCCGGACGGGCCCACGATCGCCACCGACTCGCCTCGCGCCACGTGCAGATCCAGCTCCCGAAACACCCAGGAGTCGCCGAATCTCTTGCCCACCCGCTCCAGCCTGATCATGAAGCTACAGCTCCATCCAGGGGAAGAGCAGCTCTTGGGCGAGCAGCTTCCGGTTCAGGGGTGCCGAGGACTTGCGGCGCACCTCAGAGAGGGTCTCGAAGCAGGAAAGCCAGAACTCGCGGGCACCCGCGGCGCCGCCCAAGGTCTGCGCGAGGCTTTCGGAATGTTTTTTCAGGGAAAGCTCCTGGTCGGAGTTCGCCCATCGGTACGACTCCGCTTTCCCCTCTCCCGCCTCGAGGCTCCAGGCGATCAGGTCCGAGAGCGCCTGCTCTAGCTGGTCCAGGAGCAGGGTGAAGCGGGCGGGTTCCGACGCCGCCCAATCCACGAGGGCATTGAGCTCGGACTGAGGCTCGCGGAAGTAGCGGAAAAGGTGCCCCCGGCGCTCCCAGGTTTCATCCGAAGCCAGGAGCTGGGCCTTCGTCCAGCTCCCGCGCGCCAGGCGCGCGCAGATCTCGCGGCGCCCCGGAGCCACGCCCTTCGCCGCGAGCAGCTCCACTACGGCGGAATCGCCAAGCGGATGCAGTCTCAGCCTCTGGCAGCGCGAGATCAGCGTGGGAAGCAGGAGCGAGGCGTCCGCCGCCGTGAGCAGGAATACCCAGCCCTTCGGCGGCTCCTCGAGCAGCTTGAGGAGCGAGTTCGCGGCCTGGACCGTCATGCGATCGGCGTCGCGGATCAAGGTGATGCGATAGGCCCCCTGATGCGCGCCGAATCCCTGCGAGGCCTTCAGGTCGCGGAACTGCTCGATCTTCAGCGCGCCCGGTTTTCCGTCCTCCGCGCCCTCGGGCGCGATCTCCTGGAAATCGATCCAGTTCCCGTCCAGGGCGCGTCGGCAGCTCGGGCACTCGCCGCATGGGCCGAGTCGCGCTTCGCCCTCCTTTGCCGGGGGCGCCGCCGGCGCGCCGAACAGGTTCAGGGTGGAGTCGTCCTCGGCGGGCGCGCCCGTCTGGGCCGTTTCGCCGGCCCCGAAGGGCCCTCGGTCGCACAGCAGCCACTGCGAGATGTGATGGCAGAGCTCGCGTTTGCCCGCACCCGCCGGTCCGGTGATCAGGAGCACCGGGGGGACGCGCTTGGTTTCAGCCCATTGGGCAAGGGCGCGTTCCACGACGGGCGCATGCGCCCGGAGAAGCGGCTCCGGCAAAGGGAGTGGGCCCGCCTCGCGTTCGGCGCGCGCGCCTCCTCTGCCTACCTTCGTGCCGGCGGCAGCCATTTGCGCCTCTCCAGTTCCTTGATCACGGCCTCGGCCAAGGCCTCGGGTGTGGCCTTGCCCGGCTTCAGGGTCAGCCAGCGCCGGGCGCCTTCCTTGCGGGCTTTCAGGAATCCCTTTCGAACCTCGCGCTGAAAGGCCAGGCCCTCCCGCTCGAACCGGTTCGGGTCGGTGGAGCGGCCCAGGCCCACTCCAGGATCCACGTCCAGGAATACGGTGAGGTCCGGGCTTAGCCCGCGAGTGGCCAGGCGGTTCGCGGCGCGGACCTCGTTCCAGGGCAGGCCTCGCGCCATGCCCTGGTAGGCGAGGGTGCTGTCGGTGAAGCGGTCGCAGATCACCCAGCGGCCGCCCTCCAGGGCGGGCACGACGGTCCGGGCGAGGTGCTCGGCACGAGCGGCTTCGTAAAGGAAAAGCTCTGCCCGCGGGTCCATGGCTTCTCCGAGGATCAGGCTGCGCAGCTTCTCAGCCACGGGCGATCCACCCGGCTCGCGGGTCACCACGGGGCGCACGCCACGGATTTCCAGCCGCTCGCGCACCTTGCCGATGAGCGTGGATTTCCCCGCCCCTTCGGTGCCTTCGAAGGTGATGAATCGACCTGGGTGCCTCGGCATCCCCTGGACGCTAGCCAACGGGGGAACGGGGCGTCAAGGCCGGACTAGGCTCCGCTAGTCCTCCGAGGGGACACCCTCGTGGTTCACTTCCCCTCCGGGCGCTGGGGTTTCCGCGGGGTCATCGAAGCCGTCGGTACCCTCGCCATCGTCGTCCAAGTCCTCTCCTTCACCCGCGCCATCTTCGTCGGCCGTGGTGTCTGGAGGGGAGGCGCTGAAGGGGTTAGGCACCTCGCGGGGGTCGCGTCCGCGGGGCGGGGGCACCGTGGTCCTGCCCTGAGGGCGAGGCTGGTTCGTGGGTATGGGCTGAACGGTAGGGTTTTGAATGACGGGGGTGGGCTGCTCCCGCGGGATCGGCGCGCCGGAGTTTCCCGCCCCTTCCTGAGGGGGGGCCGAATCTACGGGGCGGGGTTCGTTGATCACGGTCCGCCGAGGCGGCCGCGAAGCCTGCCGGGGCTCCGCTGTGGCCGAGGGGTCCATGAACCATCGGGCGATCACGATACCCAGGAGCAGGGCCACCAGGCCCACCCCCGCGGTGACTTGTACCTTGCGGTCCCGCACGAGCTCACGCAGCTTCGATTTCCAGTCCGCGAGAGGCGTGGACCCATCGGCCATCGCTTCTCGTCCCGGAGCGGGTTTGGCGACGTTCTTGCGCTTCGCGACAGCCAGTGCGGCCTGAAGCTCGTGAATGAGCTGCACTTCGTCCGCTGCTTCCGCCGCTTCCGCGGTCGGCCCGGTGGGCCCTGGATCGGTGGGCGCATCGGACAAGGTGGCGCCCATCACCGGGTGTGCCTGGGGGCCAGCTTCTGGAGCCGCGACCGGGGCAGGCGGCGTGGAGGCAGCCCGTGCCGCCTTTCCCGTGCCGCGCCGGACGGTATGGGCACGAATCGGCGGATCCAGCCCCTCCGGCCGTGCCGGCGGGCGAAAAGCGCGGAGGGTGGCTGCCGACGGAGCCGCGGGAGCCGCCGCTGCCGCGGAAGGGGTTGGAGGAGCCAGCGCATCCTCGATCGACAGCCACAGTCCCTTGAGATGTTCCGCCGTGACCTGGGTTCCCTTTGGGATCTCGCCTTCCCGGTAAAGGCCGCTCATCTCCTCGAAGCCAAACGGACCGGTCTTACGACCGTTGACGTCGATGAACCAAAGTGCGGACTCCGGCCCGGCGCCGGTCTCGGTGTGGGGTCCCATGGGCACCTCCAGTGTAACCCGGCGGCCCAAAAACGGCGACGGCCCCCCACCGGAGCCCGGTGGGAGGCCGTCAGAAATTCATGTCCCCGTCAGCAGCTGATCAAAACAGCGTGGCGGCGAACTCGAAGCCCGCGTTGGCGGTCTTGAGCATGCCGGCCGAGGCGTCCGGGTAGAACTGGAGGTAAGGCGAAAGGTTCACTTTCGACGAAACATCCCAGCTCAGGTAGGTCTTGGCGTAGAGGCCTTCCTCGCCGACCGACATCGCGCCGACATCCGCCATCTTCGAGGCGCCGTAGTACTCAACGTACAGGCTGGTCGCCAGGGAGGGGCTCAGGCGGTAGCTGACGTTCTGGGCGAAGCCGAAGCCGAGCGCGCCTTTGTCATCCGTCGCGTTGTTGGTGGTGTAGGTGTTCATGCGGCTCATCAGCCAGCTCTCGAGCGTGAGGCGGGTCTTCGGCACGTCCACCGCGGCGATCGCGGTGATCCCCGGCGAGATCAGCCGGCCCTGGTCGATCGAAGCGTCCGTCGTAGGGATCTTCGCGTCGAGCTTCGTATACAGGTTGAAGTTGCCGCGCTTGTAGATGCTGCCGTTCTTCACGCCGATCCGGAGATCGTCGGCCACGTAGGAGCCGCCGAAGAGGGGCGTGGCGAAGAAGCGCGGGTTCACGAACACCTTGAAGGCCTTAGCTTCGCCCACCGCGTACTCAACGTAGTGCGAGTGGTAGATCGAAAGATTTTCTTCGCGCTTTTTTCCGGCGGCGTCGAGCTGGCGGCTGCCGGCGTCGGAGAGCGTCGGGCCATAGGCCTCGCCGCTCAGCTTCACCGACGTGCGGCTCAGCATCTCGGACAGGAGGCTTTTCTGGCTGGCGACGGATTTGGCCGAGTCAGCGGCGAAGGCCGGAGCGGCGGTAAGCGCCACCAGGGCCAGGCCGGAAACGATACGGGCTTGCAAGGTTTTCATGGGGATCCCTCTCTTGTGATTTCTTCTGCTCGGACGTCTCTCAAAGGTGCGTCGTTCGCAGGGTTGCGTTCGTTCTCTACTTTTCGTTCGTCGATGGTCTGCTCCGCGTGCCCCGCAAGGCGCCGACGTCCGTGTTTCCACGAACCCTTGGCCCAAACGGAGTACCGCGACGCGCAGCGAGTAATCCGATTTGATCGGGTATCTGTCAACCCCTTTCTCGGGGCGTAACGTCCCTGGGGGGATATAATTGTTACAATTTCAGTTCGTTACGTCGGGAGAACGAAAAAGGGGGCCCATCCCGAAGGATGAGCCCCCTTTACACTTATACAGCGAGTAGGGGCGGCTAGTTGTGCCGGGGGGCGCCGCCGCCGCCGCCACGACCGCCGCGATCCCCATCACGAGGGCCACGACCGCCGCCGCCGCGACCGTGGTCACGACCACGTCCGCCGCCGCCCGGGCCGCCGCGATCCCCGCGGTCGCCACGTCCGCCGCCGCCTTCACTGGGCACGAAACCCTCGGGCAGCGGGAGCAGAACCTTGCGGGACAACCGGATGCGGCCGTTGCCGTCGATGTCGATGACCTTCACCTCCACCTCGTCGCCTTCTTTCAGGTAGTCGGTGACGTTGTGGACGCGCTCGTGCGCGATCTCCGACACGTGCAGGAGGCCGTCCTGGCTGCCCAGGACGCCCACGAAGGCGCCGAAGTCGGTGATCTTCTTCACGAGGCCTTTGTAGACCTTGTCGATCTCCACCTGGGCGGTGAGGCCCTGGATCATCTCGATCGCGCGTTCCGTGGCCTTGCCGTCGGAGGAGGCGATGTTTACCCGGCCCGTGTCCTCGATGTCGATCTTGCAGCCCGTCTCGGCCACGATCGCCTTGATCATCTTGCCCTGTGGCCCGATGACCGCGCCGATCTTGTCGGTTGGGATCTGGATCGACACGATCCGCGGCGCGAAAGGAGAGATCTCCTGCTTCGGCTGCGTGATCGAATCGGCCATGCGGCTGAGGATGTGCAGGCGGCCTTCTTTGGCCTGAGCCAGCGCGGTCCGCATGATCTCTTCCGTCACGCCCTCGATCTTGATGTCCATCTGGATGGCCGTGACGCCCTTGTCGGTGCCGGCCACCTTGAAGTCCATGTCGCCGAGGTGATCTTCGTCGCCCAGGATGTCGGAGAGCACCGCCACGCGGTCGCCTTCCTTGATCAGGCCCATCGCGATACCGGCCACGGGGGCCGGGAACGGCACGCCCGCTTCCATGAGCGCCATGGAGGCGGAGCAGACGGAGCCCATGGAGGACGATCCGTTCGACTCAAGCGTCTCGCAGACGATCCGCACGACGTACGGGAACTCGTCCTGCGGGGGCATGAGCGCGCTCACGGCGCGCTCGGCGAGGGCGCCGTGTCCGATCTCGCGCCGAGACTGGCCGCCGTAACGGCCGGTCTCGCCCACCGAGAACGGGGCGAAGTTGTAGTGCAGCATGAACTGCCGATAGCCCTTCTGATAGATCGAGTCGATCATCTGCTCGTCGTCCTTGGTGCCCAAGGTGACGGCCGCGAGGACCTGGGTCTCGCCGCGCGTGAAGAGCGAGGAGCCGTGCACGCGGGGAAGGATGCCCACCATCGTGTCGATCTGGCGGATCTTCTTCGTGTCGCGACCGTCGATCCGGATCTTGTCGTCCAGGATCATGTTGCGCATGAGGCGGTCGTGGAGGTCTTCGAAGGCGGCCTTCGCGAACTTCTCCTTGTCGGCGGCCTTCACGGGCTCGGACTCCTTGAGGGAGGCCGGAACCAGGTTCTCGAGCACGGCCTTCTTGGTGGCGTCCACGAGCGCGTAACGCTCGCCTTTGTCCTTGGTGCGGAGGGCCTTGGCGAGGCCGTCTTTCGCGAGCTTTTCCACCGTGGCGACGATGTCGGCCGGGGTGGCGGCGGGCACGAACGCGAGCTTCGGCTTGCTTACCTTCGCCTTGAGCTGGTCCACGATTCCGGCGATTTTCTTCACCTGTTCGTGCCCGAGCATCACGGCTTTGAGCATCTCCTCCTCGGAGACTTGCTTCGCGCCGCCTTCCACCATGGTGATGGCCTTGGCGGTGCCGGCCACGATCACGTCGAGGTCGGTTTCACCGGTCTGGACCTGGGTCCAGGTTGGGCAGACCACGAGTTGGCCGTTGATCCGGCCAATGCGGCAGGCCGCGGTCGGGCCGTTGAAGGGGATGTCCGAGATGCTGAGCGCGGCGGAGACGCCGGCGGCGGCGGCCACGTCGGCATCCGCTTCGGTGTCGAGCGAAAGCACGGTGGCGATCAGCTGGACTTCGTTGCGGAAGCCCTCAGGGAAGAGCGGGCGGATGGGGCGGTCGATCATGCGGGCCGAAAGCGTGGCCTCGGAGGTCGGGCGCCCTTCGCGCTTGAGGAACCCGCCCGGGATCTTGCCGGAGGAGTAGAAGCGCTCGGAGTATTCCACCGTGAGGGGGAAGAAATCGAGGCCGGGTTTCGGGCTTTTCGCCATGCAGGCGGTGACGAGCACGCGGGTGTCGCCGAATTTCACGAGAGCCGAGCCGTTGGCCTGCTTGGCCATCAGCCCCGTCTCGATCGTGAGGGTTTTGCCCCCAAGTTCACAAGAAACGGTATGAATCATAGTTCCCTCCTGGGAATGTGTTGGACGATGGTGGCGGACGGACCCCGGAGCTGCGGTCCCTTCGGACCGGGGCTGTGGCGGGGCGGTTCAGTCCGCCGAGACTGCCGTAGGTTATTTGCGGAGATCCAAGCTGCTGATCAGCGCGGAGTAACGTTTCACGTCCGTGCGTTTGAGATAAGCCAGCAGGCTCTTGCGCTGACCGATCATCTTCAGAAGTCCGCGATTGGAATGGTGATCCTTGGCGTTGGTCTTGAAGTGGCCGTTCAGCGTGTTGATTCGATGGGTCAACAAAGCGATCTGCGTTTCGGGAGAGCCGGTGTTGGTGGCCGTCTTTCCGAACTTCTTCACGATTTCAGCTTTGGTCGATTTGATCTGGGAATGAGAAGGCATTTCTAAGGGTTTTCCTGGTTTCTTCAATTTATGGTTGCCCAAGCAGGTAACATGCGGGGGTTGAAGGGGTAAAGGGCAAATCCGGGATTCCCGGGCACCCTAGAGGCGGCTGCCGAAGAGGTCGGGCTTGAGGAAGGTCCGCAGCTTTTGAATCACGCCCGCCTCGATTTGGCGCACCCTTTCCCGCGTCAGCCCATAGCCATCCGCAACCTCCTGCAGGGTCTTGGGATTTTCGGCCAGGACGCGTTCTGCCAAGATGGTCTTTTCGCGCTCGGTCAGGGTCTTTTCAAAGGCGGTCAGGCGGCTGCTGAGCAATTCCAGAAGTTCGTTGCGGGCCAGGGCTTCATCGGCCGCCTCCAGGCGGTCATCGGGCAAGGCGTCACGGTGGGTGGTTCCCGGGCCGTCCTGAGGTCGGAGGGGCGTTTCGAGAGACATCTCGCTGCCGGCGGATGAAAGCCGGCGATCCATCTCGATCACGTCTTTTTCAGGGACCTGGAGCTTTTCAGCCAAGAGCTTGGGCTGGGGGCTCAGACCCTGGGCCTCGAGCCGCTGCTTCTCTCGCATCAGGTGATAGAATAGCTTCTTCTGGGCCTGCGTCGTGCCCACCCGGACAAGTCGGAAGTTATCAATCAGGTATTTCAGGATGTAGGACCGGATCCACCAGGTGGCGTAGTAGCCCAGCCGCGCGCCCTTGCTCGGGTCGTATTTCGATACGGCCTTCATCAGGCCGATGTTTCCCTCTTGGATGAGGTCCATCACGTTCGAATAGATGGAGCGGTACTCGAAGGCGATCTTCACCACGAGCCGGAGATTCGCCTGCACCAGAGCCTTGGCGGCCTCGATGTCGCCCTTTTGGATCATGCGGTCCGCGAGCTCCCGCTCATCCTCATGGGAGAGCAGAGGGGTTCGCTGCACCTCCCGCATGTATTGCCGGAGGGGATCGGTGGGAGAGAGCGCGGCCAGCTCCGATCCCGGCGAAACCCCGGTCTTGCGCCCAGCCTTCACGGGCAGACGCGCGGATTCCGAGTCGGGCGTCGAGTCGTCGGGTTCGCCGAAGGCCTCGTCGTCACCCTCCTCGGGTTCGGCTTCTTCTTCGTCGCTCGGAGACTCCGCGGGAAGCACTTCGGCCTGGATCGCCCGAGACTTGCTGGCTGCCTTCTTTTTGGCCATGAGCGCCGTAAAACTATCACCAAATCGGGGCGCGGGCCACACCCTCGGAGTCATCGCACATGAGGTCGTCCGGATAGACGGGATTGGACCACTCCAGGATCTCGGTGCCTAGAAACCCGCGGGCCCCCAGCGTGCGGAAATAACAATCCTCGAACCCGAGCAGGTGGCCGAACTCGTGGGCGATTGTGCGGGGAGTGATCCTTCCGGGAGCGAGCACGAGCACATGGTTGCGCGTGAAATGCGCGTCCGCGCCGGTGGTCATCGCCACAGCATCGGCCTTGAAAGAGGCGATATGCGCGTCCAACGTGCGGCGGCCCTCGCGAAAGCCTTGGTTGGCCGGCACGCGGATCCACCGGATTCGGAAGCTGACGCCACGCGACCGGGCCCAGGGGCTTTGATTCCAGTGCATCTCCAGCGCGCCCTCCGTTTCGGCGAGGAACCGCCTGTCGGAGACGTCGGTCCTTACGGGGATCACATAGGTGCCCGGCTTCAACACCTGAGGCAGGAACTTCCGCCGCATGACTCGCTTCGGCCGGAGGCCCTCGCGGAGCGCCTCCCAGAGCGCGGCCCGCTTGGCTGCCGGGAGCGAGGGATCGCGCGCGAGAGCGAAGGCCCTCGAAACATCGGAATCGTTTCGGGAGCGCCTGAGGCGGGGCACCCAGGCGCCGAGGTAACGCACGCTCGCGGCCTGATCGGTGATCGCCGCGGAGAGGGCCACCCACTCGGACTCGAGCTCTCCTGCCCGCGCGAGCCGCCGGGCGTCGGGAAGCCTAG
The DNA here is from genome assembly GCA_020850015.1 of Bdellovibrionales bacterium. GTDB lineage: Bacteria > Bdellovibrionota > UBA1018 > UBA1018 > JADZFF01 > JADZFF01. The sequence continues at coordinate 19,126 of JADZFF010000124.1, forward strand.
ACCAATTTTCCGCGCCTGCGATCAGCCGATCGAGCCGGCGCTGCAGCACGCGAGCCCTTTGCCAGGTCTCTGACCAGCTCACGCGCACCGGCCGCGCGATGGGTCGAGGGAAGGTGGCGCCGTAGCTTTTGTCGACGTAAACCTCGGGAAGCACCCCGTAGCGTCCATGCAGGCGGGTCTCGGTCTCCTCGGGGAGATCGAGCGTCGGGGCGCCGGGGAGGCGGTCCAGCTCCGCCTGCATCCAGCCTTCGAACTCGGCGATGCGCGCCTGCGCCTCGCCGACCTCGATCAGGGCGCCATAGCCCCACAGCCGGTCGACGAAGGACTCCAGGCGGTCTGGCGGACGGAGACCGCGATCCGGGGGCCCGACGGAGCTCAGGAACGCGAAGGCCGCGGCCGTCGCGAGCCAGGGGAGCACGTCAGCCCTGGCGGCGTTTCCAGATGATGAAGCCCAGCACGGCGGCGCCCCCGAGCACGTACACCAGCGGGAAATCCTGGCCCTGCTGGGGCTGCTTCACGGGCTCGTCGTCACCGCCCACATCGCCGAACACGGTGCCGGTGCTGATGCCGGGCGGGGGCGTGGCCGACTTGAAGAGATCCCCGCTCGCCGGGCCGGCGTTGATCCCGCCCGCTTTGCGGAAGACCTTGAGCGTCTTCACCATCGCCTCGAAGTCGTTCAGGTACTGGGTGTATTTGTTCTTGTTGATCGAGTAGGTCACGAGCACGCCGATGTCCTGCTTGATCGTGGCGATGTAGCGCGTATAGAAGCTCGGGATCTCCGATTCCAGGTGGAGCGAGTCGACCCAGGAGTGATCGTTGATGTTCACGATCTTGGAGTACTTCTGGTCCGACTTCACGGGCTGGCCCTTGATGCTCGTGTAGGATTTCGGCTTCTTCAGGTAGTTCAGGTACTGGTCGAGGCTGTCCTGATCTCCCTTGAGCTTGGCCGCGAGGATGATGATCGCGTCGCGCTTCTTGTCGGCGTCGGTGCTCTGGCACACCCATTCCGCTCCTTCGAGATTGCACTGCCATTTCGGCGGCAGCTCGAACTCGACGAACTGGTTCGCGAACTTGGCCGCGAAGGCTTCCGCGGAAAAGAACAGGGAAAGCGCCGCCGCCAGGGAGGCGGCCATCGGTTTCGTTGCGTTGCGAATCATCATGGGGAATTCCTTTCAGTCCTTACTCGTTGCCGTTGAGGGGGCGCTTCACGATGAACCCTTCCTCGATCCAAACTTCCTTGTAGTACTCCACGATCTTGATCACGGTCTCATCCGGTTTCACGCTGGTCGCCTTCGCTCGCGCAACCGCCTCTCCGATAATGCCGTCCTTGCCTACCGAGAAGATATCGAAAACCTGTCCGGACTCCACTCCCTGCATCCTGCCTTTGTCGATTTTGAAGAGGTTGAGGCGGTCGTTGGTCCGGGAGATGTGGGCCTCGAACGCGTAGGGGACGAAGCCCTGGTTCGATCGGCCGTACTGCTCGGGGGTCAGGTCACGCGGGTTGCTGGAGCCGCCCCGGGGCCCCCAGTTGAACTGCAGCCCGAGGTCCACCGAGGCGCCCGAAGGAGCCGTGGATCCCGCCATGGCGATGTTGACGCCCCCTTGAAACGCGAAGCGGTCGCTGAAGCGGTAACCCGCCTGGGCCCGCCCGGTAACGAGCGCGGGATTCACGGCGTTGACGGCGAAGCTCCCGCCGGCGGCTGGTCCGCCCCCCGCCGTGAGCCCGGCCTGCGAGGGGTTCGTCGCGTCCGACTCGAGCGAAAAAATGCCGAAAACGCCCACGCCTCCCCTGAATCCCTGCTGGATCGGATCAAACACCGCGGCCACGGACCAGGGGATGGCCTGCGAGAATCCGTTGGACCTGAAGGTGAAGCCCGCACCAGCCCGCGCCGTCCACTGCGGCACGTCCTTGGAGTCCAACGGGATCGTGACGAACATCCCACCGGTGAGGTCGATGCTTCCGTCGCCAAGGAAAGGAACGCCTTCGTCCTCGGCGGCCTCGTTGTTGTATGCCGGAAGCAGAGCTTCGAATTGGAGGCTGATCCAGCTTCGCGCTCCCAGCGAGAGGGCCCGCCAGTTGAGGCCCGCGGTCTGATCAGCCAGTCCGAAACCCTCGGCGCCCAGGGTGGGATGCTCCACGGCGACCCGCGCGAAAGAGAACCGACCGTAGATTGTCCAATTCTGGGACATCCCATAGCGAAGGAGGATGTCGGTCTGGAGGCGATCGTAGGAGGTGAGTTGGCCAGGTGCGACCGGGCTTCCGTCCGGGCCAAAGTTTTCCACCGAGCCGTAGATTTTCGCCTCAGGGTTCAGGGTGATGCGCCCCGCTGAAACCTCCTGATTCTCCCAGTGATGGAAGAAATCGGCCCGGCCCGCTCGCGGCGCGAGCATGGCCAGGACGGCCATCGGAAGGGCCGTGGCAATCAGCGGGAGGGCCGGGAATTCGCGGGACATCGGATAAAAGATTGCCACAGTCCGTTAATCTCCATCAAGGAGTTGTGTGTGCAAAATTCATGACTTGATGCTACGCGTTTAGCTCGCTCAGTCACACGATTTAGATTTCCGCGCTTCGATCCTGAAGTGTAGGGTCGAAGCTTCCAAAAAAATCAGACCGAGAGTCAGAGAGGTCGTCGCCATGTCGCTGTACGAGGAAGCGCTCGAGTACCATTCGCGCGGACGCAAGGGGAAGATCGAGGTCATCCCGACTAAGCCAGTTTCCTCGCAGAAAGACCTCTCGTTGGCCTACTCGCCCGGCGTGGCTGAACCCTGTCGGATGATCGCCGAGAAGGAAGAGCTCGTTTACGAGTACACCACCAAGGGCAACCTGGTCGGAGTGGTTTCGAACGGAACGGCTGTCCTGGGTCTCGGGAATATTGGTGCGCTTGCGTCAAAACCCGTCATGGAAGGCAAAGGCATCCTCTTCAAGAAGCTCGCGGACATCGATGTGTTCGACATCGAGCTCAACGCCCCGGATCCGGACGATGTCATCCGCGCCTGCATCGCGCTCGAACCCACCTTCGGCGGGATCAACCTCGAGGACATCAAGGCGCCCGACTGCTTCTACATCGAGGAGACCCTGCGGGAGAAATTGAGCATCCCCGTGTTTCACGACGATCAGCACGGCACGGCCGTGATCAGCGCGGCCGCGTTCCTGAACGCGCTTGAAATCGTGAAGAAGGACATCACCAAAATGAAAGTGGTGTTCTCGGGGGGCGGCGCCGCGGCCATCGCCTGCGCGAACCTCTACGTCAGCCTCGGCGTGAAGCGCGAACACATCATCATGTGCGACTCCAAGGGGGTCATCTTCAAGGGCCGGAAAGACGGCATGAACCCCTACAAGGAGCGTTACGCGAGCGACACCAAGTGCCGCACGGTGGGTGAGGCGCTTGTCGGTGCCGACGCCTTCGTCGGCGTTTCGGTGAAGGACGCGCTGACCCAGGACATGGTGAAGGGCATGGCCCGCGATCCGCTGGTGTTCGCGATGGCGAACCCCGATCCGGAAATCCTGCCCGAGGCGGTGCTTGCGGTGAGACCCGATGCCATCATGGCCACGGGCCGCTCCGACTACCCCAACCAGGTGAATAACGTGTTGGGCTTCCCCTACATCTTCCGGGGCGCGCTCGACACCCGTTCGCGCGCGATCAACGAAGAGATGAAGCTCGCCGCCGTGAAAGCGCTGGCCGAGCTCGCCAAGCAGGATGTTCCCGAGAGCGTCTCACGCGCCTACGGCGGCGAGAAGTTCGCCTTCGGCCGCGACTACCTGATCCCGAAGCCCGTGGACCGTCGCGCCCTGCTATGGGTGTCCACCGCCGTTGCCAAGGCGGCGATGGACTCGGGCGTCGCTCGCATTCAAATCGACATCAGCAAGTACCGCGAGCGGCTCGAGACTCTGCTCGGTGGCACCTACACCGTCATGCGCGGGATCAAGAACCGCGCCCGCAAGAGTGGCGCGGTGACCCTGGTTCTGCCTGAAGGCGAGCACACCAAGATCCTCCGCGCCGCCGCGATCATTCGGGACGAGGGAATCGCGGAGCCCATGCTGATCGGCGACGACAAGAAGGTTGCTGCGAGGATCACGGAGCTGGGGTTGGACAACGACCTCAAAGGCGTGCGGATCATCCGCCCCTCTTCGAGCGAGCTTCTCGACGGCTATGTGGAGAAATTCCTGGAAAAGCGCTCCCGGAAAGGCGCGACCCTTCACCTGGCGCGCACCCGCATGAAGCAGTTCAACTACTTCGGCGCCATGATGGTGGAGCTGGGGCACGCGGACGGCCTGCTGAGCGGCGTTTCCCAGAGCTATCCGGAAACCATTCGGCCGGCACTCGAGATCATCGGAACGCGCGCCGGCGCTCGGATCGCGGGCATCTACATGATGGTCTCGAAGAACGGCGTGTACTGGCTGGCGGATACCACTGTGAACATCGAGCCCACGGCGGCCGACCTCGCGGACATCGCGGTGCTGACCGCTCAGGTGGCGAAGGAGTTCGGGAACACCGAGCCCCGCGTGGCGATGCTGAGCTTCTCGAACTTCGGGTCCAACCGCCATCCAGCGGCCCTCAAGGTGGCGGAGGCGACGGCTCTCGTGAAAGAGCGCGCCCCGGCGCTCATCGTGGACGGCGAGATGCAGGCCGACACCGCGCTTCAGCCGGACATCTCGATCGAGAACTTCCCCTTCAATCGGGTTCCCGGCAACGCCAACGTGTTGATCTTCCCCGACCTGCAATCCGGCAACATCGCCTACAAACTCATGCAGCGCGTGGGAAGCGCCGAGGCCATCGGCCCGATCCTCGTGGGAATGAACAAGCCGGTGCACGTGCTTCAGCGCGGCTCCGACGTGAACGACATCGTCAACATGGCCGCCATCTGCGCGGTGGAGGCCCAGCGCACCAAGAAGGAGCATCTCCATGGCTAAGTCGAAGAAGAGGCCCGCGAAAAAATCCGTTCAGAAGAAGTCCGCCCCGAAAAAGGCCGGATCGAAGGCCAGGACCATCCTGACCTCGTCGGCCCCGCAGCCGATCGGACCGTATAGCCAGGCTGTGGCCGCGGGCGGCTTTTTGTTCTGCTCGGGCCAGATCGCCCTCGATCCCGCTACCGCGCAGGTCGTGGTGGGCGGGGTGGAGGAGCAGACGGCCCGCGTGATGGAGAACATCAAGGCCGTGCTCGCGGCCGGGGGGACCGAACTCTCGCGCGTGGTGAAGACCACTATCTTCCTCAAGAACATGGGCGACTTCCCGAAGGTGAACGAGGTTTACGGCCGCTACTTCACGGGCAACACACCGGCTCGCTCCACTGTCGAGGTGGCACGCCTGCCGAAGGACGTCCTGGTGGAGATCGAGGTTCTCGCTCAGGTTTGACGGATCGCCGTGCCGTAGGCGATGGACTCAACGGAGACGATGCCTCCCTGAAGACCGCCGCCGATGGATGAGGTGTCGATCCGCACGTTGAGGATCTCGGTGGCGTTCCAGGCCAGCGCCTGCTCCTTCATGCGCAGCACGGCCTCTCGCCGCGCCCGCTCCAGGAGGGTTTCGTAGGCGGTCACGCGCCCGCCGAAGATGCTCTTCAGGCTTCCCGCCACGAGCTTGAAGTAGTCGATGGAGACCACCACCGAGCCCGACACCAGGAGGACCTCGCCCGCTTTCGGGATCATCGCACCGGTGCGGAACTGAGAGGCGGGAAGGTGGCCGGTGGCGGCTTCGCGCGCCGCGAGGCTCTGGAAATGCCGGGCCTCCCGCGCGCGGCCCACGACCCAGCC
>JADZFF010000125.1 GCA_020850015.1 Bdellovibrionales bacterium
ATCGTGCACGGGGTCGTCATTGGAGCGGACTCGGTGATCGGCGCAGGATCGGTCGTGCTCAGGGATGTTCCGGATCGGGTGGTGGGCTGGGGAGCGCCCTTCGAGGTCCGCCGCCCGAGGAAATCGGACGAGCCCTACCTAGCCCCCAAACGAGGCTAAGGGGGCTTGGTGAGCGGCAAACGATTCTTCGACCTCTGTGTCGCTTCGGCAGCCGTGCTCGTCCTGGCTCCGCTGTTGATGCTGATCGCGTTAGGCGTTCTGGTGGGGTTGGGCAGGCCCGTATTTTTCCGCCAGTGGCGCCCGGGGTTGGGAGGGAAGCCCTTCTTGCTTAGTAAGTTCCGGACGATGCGGACGGGGCAGGGATCGGACGAGGAGCGAATGGGTCGCTTCGGCCGTCTGCTTCGGTCCACCAGTTTGGACGAGTTGCCGGAGCTCTGGAATGTTCTGAAAGGTGAGATGAGCTTGGTGGGGCCGCGTCCGCTTCTGCTCTCTTACCTGAGTCGGTACAACGGCCGGCAGGCCCGCAGGCATGAGATCCCGCCCGGACTCACCGGTTGGGCACAGGTGAGCGGTCGCAATGCGCTCTCGTGGGAGGAGCGTCTTGAGCTGGATGTCTGGTATGTTGAGAATCGCACCTTCTGGCTGGATCTGAAGATCCTCGTGATGACGTTCTGGATTGTGCTCCGGAGAGAAGGAGTGTCGGCGAAGGGCTCAGTGACTATGCATGAATTTTCCGGTACACCCCCTAGCGATGTTTGACCTGTATTTGTCTCCCCCGCACCTGAGTGGAGAAGAACAAGAGCTGGTCGCTGACGCGATTCGCTCCAACTGGGTCGCGCCTCTGGGTCCCTACGTCGACGCCTTCGAAAGGGATCTCGGAGCATACGTGGGAGAAGGCTTCCATGCCTTGGCGGTCTCGTCGGGGACAGCGGCCCTCCATCTGGCCTTGCGCTTGGCCGGTGTTTCGGCCGGGGATCGCGTCATTTGCCCCACGATGACCTTCGTGGGGTCCGCCAATCCGATTCTCTATCTGGGCGCGACCCCCATCTTCGTGGATTCAGAAGAGGGCGGTTGGAACCTCTGCCCTCAGTCTCTGAAAAAGGCCCTTTCCGGAGCAAAGAGTCGGGGAGAACGAATCAAGGCCGCCATCGTCGTCGATCTCTACGGCGAGAGCGCGCAGTATCAGGAGATCTTGCCGATCTTGCGAAAGGAAGGAATCTTCGTCATCGAGGACGCGGCCGAGTCGCTGGGGACGATCGATGGCGGGAGGAGGTGCGGAACCTTTGGCGACCTAGGCGTGCTGAGCTTCAACGGGAACAAGATCATCACGACCTCCGGAGGAGGGGCGCTCCTTTCCAGGGATAAGGCCTTGCTGGACAAGGCCAGATTCTGGGCGACTCAGGCAAGAGATCCGGCTCCGCACTACCAGCATTCGGAACTGGGCTACAATTATCGACTGAGTAACCTCCTCGCGGCCGTTGGAGTTGCCCAACTTCGGCGGCTTGAGGAAAGGGTGACCCAGCGACGACAGGTGTTCGATCGCTACGAGACCGCCCTTCGTGATCTTCCCGGGGTCCGGATGGCGGGACTGGGCGATCAGGGCGGGCGTGTGAACCGATGGCTGTCGGTGATCGACATCGACTCCAGGCGGGCCGGTGTCGCGCCGATGGACGTTCTTCGGACGTTAGCCAGCGAGAAGATCGAGTCACGCCCGGTATGGAAGCCCATGCACCTGCAACCGCTCTTCTCTGGATGCGAGGTTCACTCAATCGCCGCCCGGCCCTATTCCGAGTCTGCGTTCGAGCGAGGGCTGTGCCTGCCCTCAGGGTCGGCGCTGACCACCGACCAGCAGGATCGCGTGATTCGGTGTCTCGGGGCGGCGATAAAAAGAGCGAGATGAACGTTTGGTTGATCAAGATCGGGGAGCCGTTGCCGTCCAGGGACGGCAGGACGCGTCCGTTGCGGACCGGGATCATGGGCCGATACCTCAGCCGTCGGGGGCACGACGTCACCTGGTGGACCGGGCGGTTCGACCACTTCGCCAAGAAGCACCTGCTGGCGGCCGGCGAGGTGCTGACGCCCGAGCCGCGCTACCGGATCGTCGCGCTCGATTCTCCGGGGTACGCGCGCAATGTTTCGATCCAGCGACTGATCGACCACCGGCGAGTCGCTGCGGAGTTCCGGCGCGCATCCGCGCAGGAAGCAGCTCCCGACCTCATCGTCTGCTCGATGCCCACGCTCGAGCTGTGCCGCGAGGCGCTCGACTACGCCAGGCCACGTGGCATCCCGGTCGTCGTCGATCTGAGGGACATGTGGCCGGACATCTTCCTCAGCCACCTGCCCCGGCTCGTCACCCCCCTCGCCAGGCTGGCGATTCTCCCGTTTCGGCGCCAGCTCCGAGCCATCTGCCGCGAGGCGACCGCGCTCACCGGCATCACACCGGAGTTCGTGAGCTGGGGATCTCGCCAGGCCGGAGGGCGCCCGGGCGCTAACGATCGCGCCTTCTGGCTGGGTTACTCGCGCGCCGAGCAGAGCGGAGCCCAGCTTGGCGCGGCCACCGCCGAGTGGGCGCGGCAAGGGCTCGACGTCTCGGGCGCCAAGTTCAGGGTCTGCTATTTCGGAACGCTCTCCGGCACGCTCGACCTGGCAACGGCGATCGAGGCGGCACGGCTTGAGCCGTCGATCGAGTTCGTGGTCTGCGGAGCGGGTCAGCATCTGGAGAAGTACCGGGAGCAGGCCCGAGGCCTGCCGAACGTACGGTTTCCGGGCTGGGTCGATGCCGTCGCCATCCGGTCCCTCATGGAGATCTCCCAGATGGGGCTGGCGCCCTATCCCAACCGGATCGACTTCCTCTCTTCGGTCCCCAACAAGGCGATTGAGTACCTTTCGGGTGGGCTTCCGATCGCCACTTCCCTGGGTGGCCTGCTGGGCCGACTGATCGACGAGAAGGGATTGGGGTTTCGCTACCGCGAGGGGGACCCGGCGGAGCTTGCCCGCCGGCTTGCCGCTCTGAAAGACCAGCCCCAGGCCCGGCGTACCATGAGCGATCTTGCGCTCAAGTGCTTCGAGGAGGAGTTCTCCGCGGAGCGGGTCTACTCCGGGATGGTTGATTGGCTGGAGGAGATCGCGCGAG
>JADZFF010000126.1 GCA_020850015.1 Bdellovibrionales bacterium
CAAGGTCCATGAGGCGTAACAGGCCTCCTGCCTTCGACGCGTCCCCTCGCCTGCGCGCGGCGGCCATCCGGGCCGCGCAGTCCGCTCACGAACCTTGACCTACGCCCCTGAGTGGGACCCCTACGACGAAGTACGCACCCGCGATCGCACGCGTGCTTCCCGAGTACCCGCGACTCCGCCTGCGGGGGTGAGGGGACTTTGATCTAGTCTCCAAGCGGACGGGGGGACCAGGATGGCAAGGACGCGAAGCGTCCGCAGCCGCGCGCGAACGCGCGCGGGCCCCTCGAAGGCAGGACGCCTGTTCCGCCTTGGGGACTAGATCAAAGTCCCCTCACCCCCGCAGGCGGAAGTGCGCGGCCCACTCGGTCTGCTGCACGCGCGGGTGCGTGTGCGGTGTGGGATCGAGGCGCAGGATCTCGAAACGGTTCGAGAAGAGGGCCTGGATCTCGGCCACGCTCGACCAAAACGGCGGGCCGACGCGATTGGGGAAGATCTCGTGGCGTCCGGCCGCGTCCGTCGCCTCTTCCCTCAGGAAGAGCGAGCCCAGGAACCTGCCACCCGGCTTCAGGAGCCTCGCGAGCTGCTCCACGTACCGGGGGCGCTCGGAAGGGTCGATCGCGCAGAAAAAGGTATGTTCGGCGACGGCGTCGAAGGTGCCGAACCAGGCCTCGGGGATGTCCCAGAAGCTCCCAGCCAGCACCTCGCCCTCGAACCCCAAACCTTTCATGAGCGACCGCACTCCGAGCGCGGCGAGCGGCGACCAGTCCACCGCCGACACCACGCAGCCCTCGCGCGCGAAGAAAACCACGTCGTTGCCCCAACCGCAGCCGGGAACGAGCACGGCCGAGCCCGCCCGCAGGCCCGATGCCTCCCAAAGTCCCACGAGAACGGGCGAGGGGCTTCCCGTGTCCCAGGGGGTGTCGCCTTCGCGGAAGCGGGCGTCCCAATAGGAGGGGTCTGACCAGGGCTTGTCGTCGGGGGGCGCGCTCGACATGCCTGCCCAGTGTACCACCTCATGCCGGGCACGATCAAAGTCGGGAAACGGCCAGGAGCCTCGAAAGAAGATTGTGGATCATCGCGCTCGTAGCGCCCCAAACCCGCTCTCCCCCCACTCGATAAGCGTGCGTGGAATAGCTGCGCCCGCCGCTTTCAACGGTGTCGAGCGAATACACGGAAGGGTCCGCTAGCGCCTGCACGCCCATCCACACCACATGGTCCACCTCCTCCGGGTTCGGAACCAGGAGAGGATCGAGCGCGGCGAGATCGCCCTTCCAGATCGCCACGACGGGGATCACCCAGTAGTCGCTCGTCAGCGTGAAAAGCGGCGGCAAACGCCCCAGCAGGACCGTTCCTTCCTCCGGGAGGCCCACCTCTTCGCGGGCCTCGCGTCGAGCCGCCCGCTCGACGCCTTCGCCTTCGGGATCTCCGTCCGCCGGATCCACTCCGCCCCCGGGGAAGGCCATCTGACCCGCGTGATAACCTCGAGCCGAGCGTTTGATCAGCAGCAGCTCGGGCGAGGGGGAATCACCTCGGAAACCCACAAGCATCAGCACGGCTGCTCTTCGCCCGCGGCGCTCCAGCACCCTCAGACGCTCCTGGACGATCTCCTCCACCCCCGGACGCATCTCGTAGGGCAGATCCAGCGCTAGAGCCTCCCTAAAAAGCAGCTCCCAGGCCTCGGGGCCAGAGGGCCAATGCTCGGGACGGGGGCTCGGGTGGGATTCCACGCTCATGGAAGGCTCATCTTACCCGAATTTTCGCTGGCGCGGGACGAAGAGCCCGTGTCAGATGCCCCCCATGGAAGCCCCCCTGCGCGGACGCGTCACAGCCGTGGAAGCCCTGGATTCGGGGCGTTTCCGCGTGCTCGTGCGCTCAGAAAGCGGCACGCGCGAGGCCACCGTCCAGGGCGCCCCGCCCCGGTTGGGCGACGTGGGCGAAACGCGGGGCCAGGGGCCGACCCCGACCTGGGCCACACTTACCCCTAATCGCCTCTCTGGCGCGCGCACTCCCTTCACCGACCGCGTGCTTCATCCTCGGCGTCTCAAGGCCCTCCAAGCACGGGACCAGGTTGAGCAGGGCATCCGAGAGTTTTTCCGTTCACGCGAGTTTCTGGAAACCCGCACCCCTCTCCTCGTGCCCTCGCCCGGCATGGAGCCTCATATCCGCCCCATGAAGGTGGCGGGCCGCGAGGCCTACCTGCCCACCTCGCCCGAGTTCGCCATGAAACGCCTGCTCGCGGGCGGGCTCCCGCGCATCTTCCAGCTCTCTCAGGCCTTCCGTGACGAGCCGCTTTCGCGCACACACCACCCGGAGTTCACGATGCTCGAGTGGTACCGCGCCTTCGCGGGCTACGAGGAAATCATGCGCGACACCGAGGAGCTCGTGGCCGCGCTCTGCAGGCGCGTGCACGGCTCCACCCGCTTCGTGTATCAGGGCCGGGAAATCGACGTGACCACGCCCTGGCCGCGTCTCCGGGTGCGCGACCTCTTCCGTGAGCATCTGGGCCTGGAGCTCCGGCCCGACACTCCGCGCGCCACGCTCGCCGAGGCCTGTGCAGATCGAGGCCACTCCGTGAGCGAGAGCGAGGACTGGGACGACCTCTACTTCAAACTCTGGCTCAACCACGTGGAAGGAAAGCTGCCCGCGGGCCGCGCCGTGTTCGTTCACCGCTACCCGCCCTCACAGGCCGCGCTCGCCGTGGTGGACAGCGATCCCGATGGCACGCCTTGGGCAAAACGCTTCGAGTTCTACGCCGGTGGCCTCGAGCTCGGGAACGCATTCGAGGAGCTCACGGATCCCGCCGAACAGCGCGCGCGCTTCGAGAAGGACATGGCGCTTCGAACCCGCGTGTACGGCCCTTCATTCCCGAAGAGCCCGATCGACGAGGGATTTTTGGAGGCGCTCGCGGAGGGCATGCCCCCTTCGGGCGGCATCGCCGTGGGCGTGGACCGGCTCGTGATGCTGCTCGCGGACGAGCCCGACATCGACTTCACGCTCTGGCTGCCCTCGATCTAGTCGTCCAATTCCGGGCCCGACCCCAGGTGATACCGTTGATACTCTTCGTTGAAAGAGAGATTTCGGAGGTCCTTGATGCGATCCACGTAGATCCTGCCGTCGAGGTGGTCGAACTCGTGCTGAAGCACGGTGGCGAGGAAACCTTCCGCCACGATCTCTTTCTTCTGCGCTTGGCGATCGAGATACCGCACGCGAATCTTCCGGGGACGCTGCACGAGCCCGCGCATGCCGGGCACTGAGAGGCAGCCTTCCCAGTACCCCTGCTCGGTGGAGTCGAGCACCTCGACCTCCGGGTTGATGAACACCTGAAGGCCCTGAGCCTCGGTGACGTCGTAGCGGGGGTTGTCGGCCGCGAACTCCACCACGGAAAGCCGCACACCCTCGTGCACCTGGGGCGCGGCCAGGCCCACGCCGCTGTAGTCGTGCATGGTGTCCACCATGTCCTCGATGAGCTTCTGAATGCGCGGCGAGAGGACTTCTTCGGGAGTCAGCTCCCGGGCGCGCTGCCTCAGGATCGGGTGCCCCATCCGGGCGACTTTCAGAACGGCCATGAGCTTCCTCCCTTGCGCGGCCAGCGGCGCTCTCCTAACGTCATACACGCGATGGCAAACCAAGGCGAGTTCACGGGACACTGGGCCCTCATCACGGGCGGAACCAAGGGGCTGGGGCTCTCCACGGCGGAGCTTCTTGCCGCCCAGGGTTGCCAGCTCCTGCTGAGCTACCGGAGCGACACCGAAGGTGCCGAGGCCGCGGCCCGAGAGCTTTCGAAGAAGTTCGGGGTCACTGTGCGAACCCTTGCCTGCGACCAGACGGAGAACGACGCCACCGAACGGCTCTGGACCTGGGCCGCGACCGAGAGCGGCGGGCGCCTGCACCACTACGTGCACAACGCGGCCGCCACGGCCTTCAAGCCGCTACTGGAAATTCAGTCGCACCACATCGACAAGACCTTCAACCTCACGCTGAAGTCGCTGATCCTGGCCCTTCCCAAGATGAAGGAGCTCATGAAGGGCGGCGGCACGGTGGTGACCGTGAGCGGGATGGACACGCTTCGCGCCGTGCCCCTGCACGGGCTCCTGGGTGTCGCGAAGTCGGCGCTCGAAACCCTCACCGCCTATGTGTCGCATGAGCTCGGCAACGACGGCGTTCGTGCCAACTGCGTGAACCCGGGTTTTCTCCGCACCGACTCCACGAAGAAGTACCTCGGGCCCATGTTCGAGCCCGTGGCCAAGGCCTTCGCGGCGATGACGCCTTCGGGGGAAGACGCCCGCCTGGAAGACATCGCCTCGGTGATCGTGTTCCTGCTTTCGGAGAAGAGCCGCTGGCTGAACGGACAGGTGCTGAACGCCGACGGCGGCGCCGACTTCGCCCTTCAGGTGGAGGGCAAGATGAACCCGCTGGCCAAGGGCATCTACAAGCTTTTCACCTGAGCGCGGCGAGCGCGGCCTGGAAGTCAGGCGGCAGCGGCGCCTCCACAACGAGCTCCTTCTCCGTGATCGGATGCCGGAAACGCAGGCGCGCGGCGTGGAGCATGAGCCGCGTGATGATCTCGGGAGCGCCCGACTGCAGACGCCCGTAGAGACGGTCGCCCAGGATCGGCATGCCCGCCTCGGAGAGGTGCACGCGAATCTGGTGCGTGCGGCCGGTGAGCGGCTCGGCCTCCACCCAGAGCGCGCCGCCCGGCACGCGTGGACCCGCGCCCTTTCCTGCCGCAGCGCCCGGAAGGTCCGCGAGCAACCTGAATCGCGTCTCGGCCGCGTCGCCACCCGAGCGCACCGCTCCGAAGCGCGAGGGTTTCTTCGGCCCCGGCAGGCGCCCCAGGAAGTTCTTCACCACCCACTTCTCGCCCGGCGCCCCCCCGCCCGGTCTCAGCGCGAGCGCTTGGTAAGTTTTCTGTATGCCGTGTTCCGCGAAAAGGCGCCCCACGCCGGGGTTCGCGCGCTTGGTCTTCGTGAAGAGCACGAGCCCCGAGGTGTCGACGTCGAGCCGATGATGCAGGCCCACGTAGGGCTCGCGGGGAGCGCCGGGGCGCGAGGCCAAGAGTCGCTTCACCGACGCGAAGAGGTGGTCGCGCGCCTGATCGAGCGTGGGCTGAGTGGGCAGGCCCGCAGGCTTGTTCACGACGATGAGGTCGCCGTCCTCGTAGACCACCTGGGAAGGCCCGAGCTCCACCCGCTCGTTCGTCGCGGAGGCTTTACCGCCCTCCCAGCGCACGGGGTCGAGCACCACCTCGATCGCCGCGCCCGCGTGCACCGGACGCGAGGCCACGCGCACGCGTCTGCGATTCACGTAAACGGCGCCCGCGATGATGAGCTTTCGAGCCTTCCCGCGCGACACCGGCTCGCCCATCGCCTTCGGAAGCAGATCCGCGAGCGCCTGGTCGAGCCTGAGGCCATCGGCCGAGCCCGGCGGCACGCTCACTCTGAAACGCTGAATCGCCACGCCGCCCGTCTCTCTCTAAACCAGCGCGGCCTGAGCCGTGCTCCAGGCCATGCGGCGGTTGGAGCCGCCGGCCGAGCCCTTGCGCCCCACCACGATGAGACCCAGGTCCCACAGCGCGGGGAATCGCGCCACGAGCTCCTCCACCACTGCGCGCGGCGCTTCGCCCGCCGCAAGCCTGCGATAGGCCTCGTAGGCCAGCACCCGGCGCGCGATCTCCTCGCCTTGCCCAGTCGCCGCCACGGCGCCCTCCCCGCCCGCGAAGAGCCCGCAGCCCGGAAACGGAACGTCGCCGATGCGGCCGATCATCGCGCCCGCCACACCGCCCGTGCTGAGCGCGGCCGCGAAGCGCGTGCCGTCCGAGGCCACGGCACCCACCGTGTCCGTAGGCCCGTGCACGCGGCCCGCCTTCGATCGCGACTCCTTCGTCACGGGATCGTAGTCCCCATGGCCCCTCTCCCGCGCGAAGGCCTGCGCACCCTCGCCGCCTAGGGCGATGTGCTTCGTCTCCATCACCGCGCGCGCCACGAGCACAGGATTGCGCAGGCGCCTGAGGCCTGTCACCGCGCCCAGGCCTCCCTCGCTGTCCATGCAGGAGGCGTCGAGCTCGGCCGTCACACCATCCACACGGAGGGAAGAGCCCGTACCGGCGTTGAAACGAGGGTCGTCCTCCAGGTCCCGCACGGCTTCCACCACAGCGTCGAGGGGCGCCTGGCCCGAGCGCAGGAGCCCCAAGGCGCGATCTGCGGCCTTCTGCGTGCCGTCCACGTGCGCGGGATCTGAGCCCGCTCCGCCGTGCGTGAGCACCGTCCACATGGTTCTTGTCCTCCCTGGAGACTTGGGCAATGATCGCCCCATCGCGTCAGATACCCCAAGTTTCATCACGGGGGAATCATTGCGTTTTCGAGGACCTGCGTGGATTGGCTCCGATTCATCAAAGCCGCGGTGAGACGCCCCAAGCAGGTGGGCGCCCTCCTGCCCAGCTCCCAATATCTGGCTGAAGAGATGATTCGCGACGTGCCGGAGCGGCCCTCGGGCCTCGTGGTGGAGGTGGGCCCAGGCACCGGCCCCATCACCGCCCCCCTGCTCCAGCGCCTCGCCGACCCGGCCGTATACCTGGGAATCGACGCCAACGACCAGTTTCTCACCACCCTCGCGCGCCGCTACCCGCAGGCCGCCTTCGTGCACGACACGGTGGAACACCTGGAGCGCCACCTGCCCGAGGGCAAGCATGCCGCCCACGTGGTCTGCAGCCTGCCCTGGGCGATCTTCGCGCCCGCGATGCAGGAGTCGATCCTCGGCACGCTCGTCCGAGCGTTGGGCCCGGGCGGCACCTTCGCGACCTTCGCCTACCAGCACGGACGTGTGGTGCCGCGAGGTAAGGCCTTCCGCAAGCTTCTCGACCGCCAGTTCCGCGAGGTCACGGTCTCGCCCGTGATCCTGAGGAACGTACCCCCGGCGGTCGTCTACCACTGCGCCAAATAGCAACGGTATCCGATTCCCAAATGATGCTCGGTGCATCATCCGTCGGCATGGTTCCGGCAGTTGGGGGGGATGCCCAGAAAACCCCTCATCCGATCCACCGTCGCCGCCTACCACGTCACCGCGAGAGTCAATAACCGAGAGGCCTTCCCCTGCGCTCTTGATCAGGCGTGGCGCGAACTCACGCATCAGTGCTTCGAAGTCACAGTGCTGTTCGAGGCGAAAATTCACGCATTCGTCATGATGCCGAACCACATCCACATGCTCATCAGCACGCCCCGGGAGGACCTCGGATCAATAATGCAGCACTTCATGAGGTCCGCCACCCGGATGGTAAATCGCATCTCCAACCGCTCGGGGCACCTCTTTGGATCCCGCTACCACTGGACACTCATAGACTCCCCGATCTACTTCGCGCACGCCCTCAAGTACGTGTACCGAAACCCCGTCCGTGCTGGGCTCTGCACCACTGTCGAGGGCTACCCATACAGCACGCTTTGGGGCCTGATGGGAAATGGCGTCCTTCCGTTCCCCCTCTTCCAACCCTACGGCAATCATCTGAACGCATGGGTTCCAGAGGACCCTTGCCTTCTGACCCACTGGCTCAATAGGCCCTTTGCGTCGGAGGGGGACGAGGGGACAATACGCCGGGCCCTGCGAAAACATACTTTTGCTCTCCCGAAGCAAGGGTGGAAGCGAACCCCAATGCGGATCATTGACTCGTTTGACGCAGCAAGCTCCATTTGGGAATCGGATCCCGCAGGCCCGAGGCCGGCGCTCGGCGCGCGCCAGCCTCCGTGATGGCTGACTTCAACCGCGACGCGCCCGTTTCCCTGAGCGCGGACCAACGTAGCGTCCTCGACCGCTGGGGCGGTCTTCTGTCCGACGCCCTGGCGGGCAACCCGGCTCCCCTGCGGGAGGCCTGGACCTCCTTCGAGTCCTCCCGGGCCGTTCGAGTCTCGGAGGGGCCATCTCAGTTGGTCTCCCTCTGAAAGGCCTTCGCCGGAGTAGAAGGGAATCTATGTTTGGAAGTCTGCGCTGGAAGTGGTGGCCCCTCCGAGACTCGAACTCGGACACCCGTGAGGATACAGGTTTTTGAAACCTGCGCGTCTACCGATTCCGCCAAGGGGCCAGCGAGGGATCTGCTCCACTCGAATTAACCCAGGGGCCGCCCCTTGGCTAGTCCCCGAGCAGAGTCGCCTGACTGAAGATCTGCACCCGGTTGTTGTTCAGGTCCGCCACCAGGAAGACCTCCCCGAACACGTGGATGCCCCGGGCCGAGTCGTAGACCCCCTGGGCCGTGGACTCACCGCCGTTCGGGAACGCATCCCCGAAGCCGGCCTGCCCGAACAGGCCCGTCGCGTCCTCGAAATTCGCCTGCGGAAACCCGTCCCAGCTCAGGATGCGGCCGTTGTTCGTGTCCGAGACCCAGAGCCGGTCCATTCCGATCGCCACCCCGCGCGGACCCAACAGACTGCTGGAGCTCACGCCACCGTTGTTTCCGATGATCGTGACGAAGTCCGGCTGACCGAGCACGAGGTCGGCTGGATCGGCGTTCGAGCCAGGGAACGAGGTCCAGAGAAGCACGCGATTGTTCGAGCTCTCCGACACCGCGACCCGAACCCCGTCCGTAGCCACCGAGGAAGGCGTGTTCATCTGAACCGTGCTCGCGCCCGGAGTCGCTGTGGTGAAGTCAGCCTGCCCGATCACGACGCTCGCGTTCTGGCCGGAGGCGATCGGGACGGAGTTCCAGATCACCACGCGGTGGTTGCCCTGATCCACCACCACGAGACCGACCTCGCAGGCCACATCCCGCGGGCCGCTGAGCCCACCTTGCGTCGTAGACGCGGGCGCCGATACCAAGTCCACCTGGCCGATGGCGAGGGAGGCTGGCTCCTGGTTCAACGTGGGGAAAGTGTTCCACAAGAGCACGCGGTTGTTGCCGGTGTCTGCGACGTAGAGCCGCGTGCCGTCCGAGCACACCGCCGTCGGGGAGCTCAGAGCCGCGCCGTTGAGCCCTCCGTTGTTCGCCGTCGCACTCGTGAAGTCCGGCTGGCCAAGCACGAGGTCAGCCGGCTGGCCGTTGGTCTGTGGCAGGCTGTTCCAGATCAAAACACGGTTGTTCATCACGTCCGCCACGATCACGTGCGCGCCGTCGTAGTAGACGTCCATCGGGTTGTTCAAGGTGGAGGCCGAGGTTCCGGCTAGGTTTCCCGTGAAGTCCGACTGGCCGAGCACCACGGCGAAGGGTCGCAAGCGCCCTGGCACCACCAGCCCGGGCCCGCAAGAGAGGGCTCCGCCACCCACGAAGAGAACAAAACAAAGCAAGCCCGCAGCAAGTCGAGGCCCGCCTCGAATCATGCTCCACCCGCCACTCGGACGACCGGCGGGCCGGGCCGCCAGTCCCACTCCGCCACCCGGAGCTCCCCACGCGGGGTCAGCTCGACTTGGGCGCCCAAGGGCAGTGCCAGATTGCGAGCGCCATGCCCCGACGGAAAGCCCAGGGCCACGGGGATCCCTAGGCGCGAGCCGAGCTCCCCGAAGATCTCCCGGATGCCCTTGGCGTCGGACACCTTCGGCCGGAGCGGCTTCTTCGCGGGGGCCTTCACGGCTTTCCTCCCAGCCGACGGCGCCTTCGCCAAGACCATCGGCACTCCGTCATGGCACTCCACGAACTCTCCGAGCACCAGGGCCCGCGTGGCCGCGAGCCGACCCGTCTGCAGGGCCTGGTGCACCATGCGGTCGATGCGCGAGAGGCTCTCGGTGATGTCTTCCCAGAAGAGAATCTCCTCGGACTGCCCGCGAGGCGCGGCGAAGGGCGTGCCGCTGAGGGATGCCCACACCGTCAGGTTGCCCCCCGAGAGACGGCCCCGCACGGGGGCGGCGGGCGCGGAGCCCAGAAACTTCATCGCGCGCGCGGGCGCGACGATCGGGGTGGAAACCCCCTGCTCGACAAGACCCCGGAGCCAGGCCCACTCCTTCGTGTTCTGCCCGCCGAAATCGAGCAGCGCCGGCATCGGCCCGTGCACCACCGCCCAGCCCCAACGCACGCGGAGGAAATCGAAGAGCGCGGTGGAATCCGAATATCCCACATAGAGCTTTCGCGGCGGCAGGCCACGCTCAGCGGTGGCCTTTTCCAGAAGCGGCAGCAGGCGCTGGGCGCCGTAACCCCCGCGCGCGGCCCAGACCACTTCCACCGAAGCGTCCCAGGCGGCGTCCACGAAGGCTTGGGCACGCTCCGCGTCCGTGCCCGCGTAGAACATCCACACCTTGCGGCAGCGCGGATCCGCGTCCGCGCGCCAGCCGGCCGCGCGCATGCGCGCGAGCCCCAGGTCCAACTCCACGCGGCCCAGGGCCGACGAAGGAGCCACCACGCGCACCACCGGGCCTGAAGCCCCCGTCAAATTCCTCGCCCTCGTCATGGCCTCACCGCCGCCTCGCGGAGCCAGGTTCTGAGGTCCGCCATCCCGAAGTCCTCGCGCGCCGAGATCCAGAGCGCGCCCCCCTCGCCCTCGGCGCCGAGCTCGCGGACGGCGGCCTCGCCCTCGCGCTTGCGCGCGGCGCGCTCCTTCTGGTTCTTGAGCTCATCCGACTTCGTGAACACGAAGGCGATGGGCTTCCCCAACCGGGCGATGAAGCGCACGGCCTCCACGTCGGCCGGCGTGGGCCCGTGGCGCGCGTCGAGCAGCACCAGAACGATGGAAAGGCCCGGGTCGGCCTTGAGGTACACGCTGATCATGGACTGCCAGCGGTCGCGCTCGTTCGGCGAGGCCTTGGCGAAGCCGTAGCCGGGTAGGTCGACGAGAATCAGGTTTTCGTCGGGCCAGCGGAAAAAATTCAGCGTGCGCGTCTTACCCGGCGTCCGGCTCACGCGCGCGAGTCCCTTACGCTCCATGAGCTTGTTGATGAGCGAGCTCTTGCCCACGTTCGAGCGCCCCACGAAGGCCACGCGCCGGTCCGGGAATCCCTTGAGCCAGTCGCCCTGGAGAATCTCGTCGAGCTGGGAAGGGTGCCCGACCGTGGCGATCCAGCCGTCGGAAGGCGGCTCCTCGATCTCCTGCTTTTTCCGCGGCCGCGGTACCGGTTGGGGACGGGCCTTCGGAACCGGTTTCGGGGGACGTGAACCACGATTGAACCGCTGAGCCATGGGAGCACGTTAGCCCAGGGTGGCTCGGCGGGGAACAGGCTTTGCACTGCGTCCGGACGGAGGATCAATCATGTCGAAGTCAGCCAGCGCAAAGGGTCTCAGAATTCTCATCCAGTCGCCCTCGGGCGAGCTTGAGCGGGTGCCGGTGCCTCTGGCCTGGGAGCGCTTCCAGGTGGGGCGCGACGCGGCCTGCGACGTTCGACTCCGCGACCCCCGCTCCGCCCCCCGCGTACTCGAGGCCTGGCGCTCCCCGGACGGCCGCCCGGGGCTCTGGATCCGTGCCCTAGGTGAGCTGCCCGTGGAGCTCGCCGGCCTCGCCGTGCGGGAGGCCTTCTGGATTCCGGGTACCCCGGTGCAGGCCGGAGAAAGCGCGCTCACGCTTGAGGAGCCCGCGGCACCTCCGGTCACGCCGCCCGTTCCGACGGGACTCAGGCCCTGGCGAACCAGGACCGAGCTCGGGGAGAACCTCCTGCGCGATTCAGCGCGCGCCGCGCGCTCTGGCCTGCCTCTTTACCTTGCGGGCGAAACCGGAACGGGCAAAGAGGTGCTCGCCCGCCTCCTGCACGCCTGGAGCGATCGGGCCTCCGGGCCCTTCATTCCGCTCCACTGCGGCGCCCTTCCCCTGGGCCTCGCGGATTCGGAGCTCTTCGGCCATGTGCGTGGCGCCTACACCGGCGCCGACCGATCCCGCACCGGCGCTCTGCTACAGGCCCACGGGGGCACGCTTTTCCTGGACGAGGTGGGCGACCTGCCTCCCGAGATCCAGGTGAAGCTCCTGCGCTTTCTGGAGAACGGCGAGATCCGCCCCCTGGGTTCCGACCGCTCCTCCCACGCGGACGTGCGGCTGCTCTGCGCCACTCACCTCCCGCTCGAGTTGCTCGTGCAGGAGGGGCGCTTCCGCCGGGACCTTTTCTTCCGCCTCGCCTCGGTGACCCTGAGGCTGCCTGCCCTTCGGGAGCGCCCGGACGACATCGACCTCCTCGCGAACGAATACGCGGCGAGCGGTGCGCGGATCCTCTCTCCCTGCGCCCTCAGAATCCTGAGGGACCACGACTGGCCTGGCAACGTACGCGAGCTCTCGCACGCCGTGGGCCGCGCCTGCGGGCTCAGTGAGTCGCGCGAGGGCATGCTGCTCGCAGCGGATTTCTCATTCCTAGAGGAGGGAATTTCCGGTTCCGAGCCTCAGAGCGCCCCGCTCTCGCTTCCGCTGAATTTGCGGGAGGCCGAACGCGCCCTGCTGCTTCGCGCGCTCAGGCGCTCGCGAGGCAATCGCGCCGGCGCGGCCCGGCTGTTGGGCGTCGCTCGGTCCACCCTGTTCGAGATGCTCAAGCGCCACGGAGTCCAGGGGCCGCGAGCCGCCTGACCTACGAGATCAGGAGCTTCACGATGTAGACCTCGCTCACCGAGCCGCTCGACAGGAGGCTGCCTAGCTTGCGTTGGATCTGAGCCTTGATCCGACGTTTGCCCTGAAAGGTCATGAGCTCCTCGCGGTCGAGGTAGACGAAGACGCTCGTCACCTGATCGCGCACGAGCTCCATGCGTGCCTCAAGAAATTCGCAGGCCTCCCGCGTGGTGCAGGCCACCACGATCTCAAGCTCGGCGAGGTTCACCACGCCCCGGGGCACCCGTCCTTCCGGAGGTTTCAGCTCCACCGTGAATTTCCCGAGCGCGACCTGGCTTTCCACCCGTCCGGCCGACTCACGCTGTTTCTCGAAGAACTTCCCGATCTTCTCCGCCTGGCCTCCGGGGTTGGTCCCCTGGCCGTCTCGAAGCATCTTGGCGCCCCAGAAAAAAGTCGCCACGAGGCCCACCGTGCTGCCGTAGAAGACAAGAGTCATCGCGCGCGTCCAGCCGTCGCGCGAGAACAGCCCCGTGAACAGCACGGAAATCGCACCGCCCAGCGCGTTCATTCCCCGCGCCACCCGGACGTTGAAAGGAACCTGGCGGGCCACTCCCACGGAAGCAGGCGCCTTCGCGGCAGCTTTCGGCCCCGCGGGCACGGAGGCAGGAGCCGCCGTCGCGGGTGCCGCCTGTGTTTCGGGACTGGGTGTGGGGGTGTCTGCCATCGTGGACCTTCCCGAACAGTGTAACCCGGGCGCCGGAACCGATCGACCCGGCGGCAGCCCTTGCCCATCGGGGCAAGCGCGAAACCCGCCGATGGAGCAGATGGAGAACAAGGAGGTTCCCCCATGTCGCACCCTAGCCTCTTGATCGGTGTTTCCATGACGTTGCTGGCGGCCCTGGGTTCGGGCTGCGCGCACCTCCCCTGGGATGGCCCCGCGGGCGGCGCCCGCCGCGACCTGTCCGGCTTTCACCACAGCCCCGACGTCGAACTCGGGATGCCCATGGAAGACGTAAAGGGAGCCTGGGGCGAGCCCCGGCGGGTGCAGATGGCGGGTAACCCCGAGTACGGGAATCAGCGATGGATCTACGAACTCGGAGGCACGAGCACCGGCGCCCAGCGCGCCGCGAGGATCGTATACTTCGAAGAGGGTCAGGTCGTGGGATGGGAAACCACTCACGACTTTTAACGCATTGAGCCATCCTTGGATCCCGCGCTTTTTCGCGGGTTAGTCCCGTGGTAGCGTGGCGTCCTTCCTATGGAATCCTACCTGGAGTTCGAGAAACCCATCGCTACCTTGGAGAAGAAGCTGCAGGACCTGCGGGATCTGTCGCGCAGCGAAGGCATGGACTTCGCCACCGAGATCGCGTCGCTTGAAACCAAGGTCGCCGCCCTGATCGACGAGACCTACGGGAAGCTCACTCCCTGGCAGCGCGTGCTCGTATCGAGGCACCCGAACCGGCCGTACTGCCTGG
This sequence comes from Bdellovibrionales bacterium, assembly GCA_020850015.1. Classification (GTDB taxonomy): domain Bacteria; phylum Bdellovibrionota; class UBA1018; order UBA1018; family JADZFF01; genus JADZFF01. Next base: position 13,901 of record JADZFF010000126.1, read on the forward strand.
ATTACATCGAGGCCCTTTTCCCAGATTTCATGGAGCTGCACGGCGACCGCGCCTTCCGCGACGACCCCGCGCTGATCTGCGGCATCGCCCACTGGCCGCCTCAGGCCCAGAAGAAAGACGTCTGCGATCTTCGCCATGAGGGATCGATCCTGATCCTGGGCCACCAGAAGGGTCGCACCACCAAACAGAAGATGCAGCGCAACTTCGGCATGGCCCGCCCCGAAGGCTACCGGAAGGCGATCCGCCTCTTGGAGCTGGCCGCGCGCATGCGGATCCCGGTGCTGACGCTTGTGGACACCCCCGGCGCCTACCCGAGCCTCGACGCCGAGGAGCGCGGCCAGAGCCAGGCCATCGCAGAGAGCATCCGCATGATGTTCGACCTCGAGGTCCCGATCGCGAGCGTGGTCATCGGCGAAGGCGGCTCCGGCGGGGCGCTCGCCATCGGCTGCGCGAACCAGGTGATGATGATGGAGTACAGCACCTACTCGGTGATCTCGCCCGAGGGCTGCGCCTCGATCCTCTGGAGCGACGCCACGCTGGCGGAGCGCGCATCGGAGAAGCTGCGCCTGAGCGCGGAGGACGTGATGAAGACGGGCGTGATCGACAGCATCATCCCGGAACCCAAGGGCGGCGCGCACCGCTCCTGGGAACAGGCCTTCGAGAACGTGCGGGAGGCGCTCATGGAGAGGTTCGACCCGATGATCGCGCTTCACCGCAGATCCTGCGCAGCCCGGCTGAGCGGCGGCAAGGCCGTGCCGACCCACTTCTCCGACGAGCGGGTCGCCAAGTTCCGCGCGATGGGCGCGATGGCGCTCGGCCGCACGAAGACAGACCCCGTGGCCGAGGAGGAAGCGCCGAGGCCCCGCGTGAAGTCGAAGGTGCCTGCGGAAAAGGGCAAGCCACGTGCTCCGGCCCCAGCCGTGCGCGCCAAGGCGAAGAGCGCCAAGGCGGCCGCTAAGCGCGAAGCCAGCCGCAGGGGGCGCTGAGCGAATGGCCGCCCTAGCGCCCATTCGCTCCATGACGGGCTTCGCGAGCGTGGAGGGAGCGCTGCGGGGCCGCTCCTTCCGCGCCGAGATCAAGGCCCTGAACCACCGATTCCTCGAGGTGAAGGTTCGCCTGCCGCGCGCGCTCGCCTCCTGCGAGCAGGCCGCGCGCCAATGGGTACAGAAGCGCCTTGCCCGCGGAGCCGTGGACCTCAAGATCGAACCCATCTCGGGAGCATCCCAGATGGCCACCGACTGGCGCATCAACTCCCAGGCGCTTGAGTACTACTGCGGCGAGATGCGTAAACTCGCGCGCGATCTCGGCGTCACCTCGGAGATCCGTGTGAGCGAGCTCATGCAGCTGCCCGACGCCCTTGTCCGTGCCGGGGAGGGCGAGTCGGACCTTTCGGCGATCGAGGCGGCCGAGCTCGAGCCTCTGGTTCAGAAGGCCCTGGGTTCGCTCCTGAAGATGCGCGAAACCGAGGGCGCCGCGCTCGCCCAGGTCCTGGTCAAGTCGCTGGACCAGCTCGCGGAACGAAGCCAGCGACTGCGGCAGCTCCGGGAAACCGGCCGCGGCAGATCGCAGGAGCAGCTTGGAAAGAAGATCCGCGCGGCCTTCGAGGCGCATCCCGTGCAGGGGCAGGGTTTGCAGGCCGCGATCGAGTCGCGCGTCTCGCAGGAGCTCGCCCTCCTGCTCGAGCGCACGGACGTGGAGGAGGAGCTTTCACGGCTCGAGGGGCACCTGAACCACGCGCGGGAGGTGCTCCTGTCGGGCGGGCCCGTGGGCCGGAAGCTAGAGTTCCTCTTTCAGGAAATGCACCGCGAAGTGAACACGCTCGCCAACAAGGCGCAGGACCTGGAGATGAGCTCGGAGGCGGTGGAGGCGAAAATCCTGGTGGAGCAGCTGCGAGAGCAGTCGCTCAACGTGGAATGAGCGCGTCGATGCGGCTTCCGCGCCCCGGGCATCCAGGACTACTGATCCTCTCGGCCCCCTCGGGCGCGGGGAAGACGACGCTCTGCCAAAGGCTCCTCGCCGATTTCCCGGACGAGCTCGAGCTTTCGATCTCGGCAACTACGCGGGCGCCGCGCGCCGGCGAGACCGAAGGGGTGCACTACATCTTCCTCTCCGCCTCGGAGTTCCGGAAGCGCGTGAAACAGGATCAATTCGCCGAGTGGGCGGCGGTTCACGGCAATCTCTACGGCACCCTGAAACCCACGATAGAAAAGGCGTTCCAGCTCGGGAGAAGCGTCGTCCTGGACATCGACGTGCAGGGAGCGGCCCAGCTGCGCAAAGCCTATCCCGACCGCTGCTTCGGCGTGTTCATCGCTCCCCCGAGCCTTGACGAGCTCAAGGTCCGACTGGAGAGGCGCGGCACGGACAGCGCGGAAACAATCGCCAAGCGCATGCGCAACGCCGAGACCGAGATGGCACGCAAGGACGAGTTCGACGAGGTGCTGGTGAACCACGAGCTCGAGGCCGCCTATGCCACCCTGCGCGCCTGGGTGCTCGCGCGGCTGGGCCGCTCCCCCGGGGCGGGCCGTGGCTAAACACGAGACTCCCACCCTGGACATGCTCTGCAACCAGGTGCTGACGTACTACCCGGACGTCAACGTGGAGCTGATCCGCAAAGCCTACGATTTCGCGGACCGCCATCACAAGGGCCAGACGCGGGCGAGCGGAGATCCCTACATCATTCATCCCACTGAAGTGGCCTATACGCTCGCGGACATGAAGCTCGACCTCGCGAGCGTCCTGACAGGGCTGCTGCACGATACGGTGGAAGACACCCCCGCTACCCAAGAGGACATCAAGCGCGAGTTCGGCGATGAGGTCGCGGAGCTCGTGGAGGGTGTGACCAAGCTCTCGAAAATGACCTTCCGCACGAGCGAGGAGAAGCAGGCCGAGAACTTCCGCAAGATGATCGTGGCCATGGCCAAGGATATCCGCGTGATCCTCGTGAAGCTCGCGGACCGCCTCAACAACATGCGCACCCTGGAGCATCTCGCGGATCTAAAACGCAAGCAGATCGCCCAGGAGACCCTCGACATCTACGCGCCGATCGCGAACCGCCTCGGCATCAGCTGGATCAAGACCGAGCTCGAGGATCTCTGCCTCCGCTGGATCCACCCTGACGTCTACTCCAAGCTCTCCCAGCGCGTGGCCAAGACGCGCGGCGAGCGTGAGAAATTCATCGATGAGGTCTGCGAGATCATCCGCGAGAAGCTCACCGACTACGACATCAAGGCCGACATCCAGGGCCGCGCCAAGCACTTCCACTCCATCTTCAAGAAGATGGAGCGCCGAGGCGTGGACTACGATCAGATCTACGACGTCGTGGCCTTTCGGATCGTCGTGGAGAACATCACCGAGTGCTACAAGGCGCTCGGCGTGATCCACGCCACCTACAAACCGGTGCCAGGCAGGTTCAAAGACTACATCGCCATGCCCAAGGCGAACAATTACCAGTCCCTGCATACTACCGTGATCGGGCCCTACGGCGAGCGTGTGGAGATCCAGATCCGCACGCAGGAGATGAATCAGGTGGCCGAGAGCGGCATCGCCGCCCATTGGCAGTACAAGGAGGGCCGCTTCCATACGCGCGCCCGCGAGAACGTGGCCTGGGTGTCGCGCCTGATGGAGTGGCAGAAGGACCTCAGCGATCCGAACGAGTTTCTCGAGACCGTGAAGATCGACCTCTTCGCCGAGGACGTCTTCGTTTTCACACCCAAGGGCGAGGTGAAGCAGCTCCCCTACGGCGCCACCTGCATCGACTTCGCCTTCGCCATCCACACCGAGGTCGGCAACAAATGCATCGGCGCGAAGGTGAACGGCAAGATCGTGCCGCTGAAGTACAAACTCAAGAGCGGCGATACGCTGGAGATCATCACCTCGGCCACCCAGTCGCCGTCGAAGGACTGGCTGAAGATCGCGAAGACTTCTCGGGCCAAAGCGAAGATCCGCGCCTTCATCAAGAAGCAGGAGCGCGACCGCGCCCGCGACCTGGGCCGCGAGATCCTCGACAAGAGCTTCCGCAGGATGGAGCACAGCCTCAACAAGCTCGAGAAGGCGGGGCGCCTGAACAACGTGATGGATTCAGCCGCCATCCGCACGCCTGAGGAACTCTACGTGGCCGTGGGCTACGGTCGCATGACCCCGGACGATGTCGTGCGCCGCGTGCTTCCGAAGGAGGAATGGGAAGCGAAGCAGCCGCTCCTTCACAAGGAAGAGAAGGCCGAGGAAGACAAAAGCTTCCTCAAAAAGGTGTTTCGCTCGGCCGCGCGCAAGAGCGAGGCGCGAAACGCCATTCAGGTCGCGAACCTCGACGACGTGCTCATCCGCTTCGCTAAGTGCTGCAGCCCCGTGCCGGGCGACTCGATCGTGGGCTTCATTACGCGCGGCCGCGGCGTGACGGTGCACGCGGCCTCCTGCCCGAAAGCCCTCGACATCGAAACCGAGCGGCGCGTGGACGTGCGCTGGAACATCCTGAACAAGGAATCGGTGCGCACGCACGCCCGGATCCGAGTGCTGTCGAACGACACGCCGGGCCTTCTGGCCATGATGAGCCAGACGATCGCCTCCTGCGGCGTGAACATCGCCTCAGCAAACGTTCGCACCACGAAAGATCGCAAGGCGGTAGCCACCTTCGACGTGGAGGTCACCGGAACCGAGCAGCTCAACAAGGTGATCAGCGCGCTTGAGGCCAAGAAGGGCGTGATCACCGCTCAGCGCACCCGAAGCTGAGTCGTCAAAGGTCCTTTGCACCTTCGCGGTCCGCCCCGACACACTCATTTTTCCGCGGGTCCGCGGTTATAATTGGGAGCAGGGACTTGCCCGTCCCGGTGGAACGTATGCAGGAGGGGCGCATGTCGGCAAGAAGGAACCGTTTCAGTCATTTGCTGTCGTTATCCGTCTTCGGCCTGACTCTTTCGGCCTGCGCGGACATCAACGTCAACGTGGGCGTTTCCGGCGGCGACGGCGACGGGCCGACGGAGGCTCAGCTTCAGGCGATGACGACCACTCAAAACGGCGGCGGTGGGAGCGGCGCGGAGCTGGACACCGGGCTCGCGTCCTCCTTCGTCCTGTTCCAGTCGGACTGGGTTTCGAAGCTCGTGAACCGCGACGGAGGCGGCGTTCAGGCCGCCGGCGTGAACGCGCTATACTCCATTGGAGCGTACCGGGAC
>JADZFF010000127.1 GCA_020850015.1 Bdellovibrionales bacterium
CCCACGAGCCCGAAGTCGACGCAGAGGTAAGGTTTGTCTTCCGCGCAGCGGTTGCACTTGCCGCAGGAGAGGATCGGGTCCACCAGGACGCGCGACCCGGGCTTCAAACGAGCCGCGAGCGCCGCATCGACGCCCGGCCCGAGCTTGTCCACCGTACCCGCGACGTCGCAGCCAGGAACCATGGGAAGCGGAAAAGCGTGGCCCGGCACGCCCTTTCGAACCCAGAGGTCGAGGTGGTTCATGCCCACGGCCCGCACCTTTACGCGCGCTTGTCCAGGGCCGGGCTCCGGGTCCGGAAGCTCGGTGCGCTCCAGGGCCTCGGGGCCTCCGTGAGCGCGAATGTACCAGGCGTCCATAACGCTCACTTTAACACAGAGTTATGTTACCCTGTGAGCCATGTCCAGAAAGTGGCTGATCCTCACCGCGGGGGCCTGCGGGACTTTCATGGCCACCCTGGACTCGAGCATCGTGAACATCGCGCTGCCGACGCTCACGAACGAGCTGGCCTCTTCTGATCTCGCCGCGGGCATCGCCAAGGTGAAGTGGGTGGTGATCTCATACCTGCTCACGATCACCTGTTTGATTCTGCCCTTCGGGCGCATCGCGGATCAGTGGGGCCGAAAGCACGTCTTCGTCCTGGGCTTCATGGTTTTCACGGGTGCCTCGGCTCTCTGCGGGCTCGCGCCCACCCTGACGGCGCTCATCGCGTCGCGCGTGCTGCAGGGCGTGGGCGCGGCCATGATCATGGCCAACGGCCCGGCCGTGATCGCGGCCACCTTCGCGGCGAAGGAGCGCGGAAAAGCGCTCGGCGTGATGGCCATGGTGGTCAGCGCGGGCCTGATCGCGGGCCCAAGCCTTGGTGGGATCCTGATCGTGACCATGGGCTGGAGAAGCATTTTCCTCGTGAACATCCCCGTGGGGCTCTTGGGCATCTACCTCGTGTGGCGCCAGCTTCCGCGCGACCCTTTGCCCACCGTCCGCGCGGCCTTCGACTGGGCGGGGACCGTGCTTCAAGCCGTGGTGCTCGGGCTGCTGATCGTGCTCTTCGATCCGCCGTCGATCTCAGTGTCGGGCGGAACGCCTTTCCCGGTGCCCCGCCTCCTGCTCGGCGCGCTCGTGCTGACCCTGGGCGCTGTGTTCGTGAAGGTGGAGAGCCTCGCCGACGCCCCGCTTTTCGATCTTTCCCTGCTGCGGATCCGCACCTTCTGGACCGCGATCGTGGCGAGCTTCCTGATGTTCCTGGTCTACTCCTTCATCGCTGTCCTGATGCCCTTCTTCCTCGAAACCGCGCTCCGCCTTTCGCCCCGCCATGCCGGCTACCTCATGGCCACGATCCCGATCGTGAATTTCGTGGTGGCCCCCCTGAGCGGCCGGGCTTCCGATCAGATCGGGAGCCAGGAGCTCAGCACGGCGGGCTCGCTGCTGGCAGCGGTGACTCTTTTCTTGATGGCGGGCGCGGGAGGCTTCGGCATCAGCGCCCGAACGGGAATCGCATCCATCGCCGTGTTCCTGGGCATGATCGGGTTCGCGCTCGGCCTGTTTCAGACACCGAACAACAACGCGATCATGGGGCAGGTGCCGAACGGGAAGCTCGGCGTCGCCTCGGCGCTTCTAGCCACCGTCAGAAACCTCGGCCTCGTGATCGGCACCGGCCTCGCCGTGGGGGTGTTCGCGTGGCGTGGGTCGCTGGGTGAGAACGTCGTGGAGTCGCTCCGCTTCTCCTACGTGATCGCAGGGGGAATCGGCGTGCTCGCCACGATCGCTTCGCTCGGGAAGCGGCGGGGCGCTTACTGGAACCAGCATCCAGAGGAGCTCTGATCCATGGCTTGGAAACCGAAAGAGAAAGAGCTCACCCGGGAAGAGGCCATCCAGCTCGCGCGCGACGAGGTGGCTCCCTTTTGGATCGGCAGCCCTCCACTCCTCGTGGCCGCTTCTGTGGACGGCGGAGCGCGGCTGTTCCCCATACACGCGAAATTCGAGGAAGGTGCCTGGCTCATCCACTTCGTGGACCCCACCTCCCTCGACGGCATCGGCCTTCTGCAGCACGCAGTCACGCTCGACGGCCGTTACTCGCGCTACGGGATCCAGACGCTGATGTGTTTGGCGCCCGTCCATGAGCACCACCTGACGCGGCCCAGCCTGGAGGCCTTCGTGGCGCTTCATCGGATCCGCTTCCCATTGGCCGTGGATTTCAACGGCATGATCGCGCGCGCTCTCGAGGTCGCGCGCCTTCCGACGAGCCTTCTGATCGAGAAAGGCCAAACGTTGATGCGCACGGATGGTGGGAACGTGGCTGAGACTGACGCGCGCATCCAGACCTACCTGCGGGGGCGCGACCCGGGCCTACCCTTGCATCCCGTACTGGACCTGGATCCCAGCCTGCCCGTGGACCGCGGAAAGCTCGACCTGGGGAAGGAGAAAGGTGCGAAGGCGATCAAGCTCAAACCCGGGCGCCTGGGCTTCGAGCCGGGGAAGTTCTACCTTTCCGGCGAGTGGACCCAGGACGCGGAGGGGGTGACCACCTCCGACCGCACGGCGAGCCTTTCGGTGCGTTGCCCCTCCAACGGGCTCGCGATCATCGCGGGCGCGCAAGGCAAGACCATTGAGGCGGCAAAGGTGTTCCTGGAAGCGGCGGGCGTGCCCGCTTACGATAGCCACCTCTCGCAGGACGTGAAGCGCGACGAGTCCGGAGAGCCTTACGTGGAAGTGCGCGAGCCGCGGCTGTATCACGCGCTCCACCACCTCACGAACGACCTGAAGGACATCACGCTCCGCTTCCCAGCCGCGGACCGTGTGCCGGCGAAGGTCTTCGGATTCCGATTCTTCGATCAGGATTGAGCCGGGGCGCTACTCCTCCTTCCAATCCTCGCTCGGCATGATCCGCTTCATGAACTCGTCGAACAGCGGAACCGTGAACACCGTATCCCCATGACTCGGGCTCCAGACCATCCCCTTGTTGATCAGTTCGGCCCGCGTCGGGCCAAGCGACGTGACGTCTCTCCCCAACTGACTGGCAATGTCTCCGGATCGATGAGGGCCCGGGCCCAGTTCGGCCATGGCCCGAAGGTAGCGTTTCTGGAGCGGCGTCAGTCGGTCGAATCGAACTCTGAAAAAACTCTCATCGAGAGCGGCGACAGCTTGGGCAGAGGCGGTTTCCACGTCCAACTTCGTGATTGGGCTCGTAGTAGCGATGTCCCACGCGTGTTTTCCCCACTCCTGGAGAAAATATGGGTAACCGCGAGTGTGCGCGATGATCCCGTCCACCGCCTCGGCGGCATAAGTGACGCCCTCTTCTTCTGCCGGACGAACGATCGCCTGACGTGCCGCTTGCGCTGGCAGGGGGCCGATCTCCGGATAGTCGAACAGGCGCTCGGCATAAGACTTGGCGTTTCCAGCACGACCGCGAAGCTGAGGCAATCCCGCCCCTACGACGCAGATCGGGAGTCTCTGCTGAATGCATTTGTGAAGAGCGCTGATGAGCGCGGCCAACTCTGCTTCGGGCACGTACTGCAATTCATCGATGAAGATCACGAGAGCGGTCCCGGCCTTCTGCGCCGCCCGCCCCGCCGCTTCGAGCAGCATGGCCAGGTCCAACTCCAGATCGCCGTTGTCGGCCAGCCCTGGCTCTGGTTCGTGATCAAGCCCAACTTCGATGTCGTTGAATTTGACCTTGAGCGCTCGAGTAGCGAGATCCTTCGCTGCATCCACTCGACTCAGCCTCAACAGCGCGAGCCTGAGTTGAGGCGCAAGGATTGCGGGCAACGAACGCCCCTCGGGAGCCTCGATGCGAATCGTGTGGATGCCCGACGCCTCTGC
>JADZFF010000128.1 GCA_020850015.1 Bdellovibrionales bacterium
CGAGGTCTACACACCATGACAACGCATCAAGAAGGACCTGAGTACGCCCGCCGGCTCGACGCCGCCGACCCTCTTCGTTTTCAGCGCGAGCGATTCCTGATCCCACGCGCACCGAAGGGTGAGGAGCTTGCCTACTTCTGCGGCCACTCGCTGGGTCTCCAGCCCGTCAACACCCGGCGCCACATCGATGAGGTGCGCGAGAGCTGGGCGGCTCTAGCGGCGGATGGGCATTTCAAGGGCCCGAATCCCTGGTTCAGCTACACACAGTCCATCGCTCGATCCATGGCGCGCCTGGTGGGCGCCCAGGAACACGAGGTGGGGGTGATGAACGGGCTTTCGGTGAACCTGCATCTCATGCTCGTGTCGTTCTACCGGCCCACGAAAACGCGCTTCAAGATCCTGATCGAGAAGGGGGCGTTCTCCTCGGATCGCTACGCGGTGGCTTCGCAGCTCCAGTTCCACGCCCGCGCGTTGGGTTTCGACCCGGCCGGGGGCCTTATCGAGGTCGCTCCCCGCGAGGGAGAGACGCTGCTCCGGCCGGACGATCTGCGCGCCGCGATCGATCGCGAAGGGAAGACGCTCGCGCTCGTGCTGCTGGGGCAGGTGAACTACCTCACCGGGCAGCGCTTCGATCTTCGCGGCGTGACGGAAGCCGCCCGCAAGGCGGGCGCGATGGTGGGATTCGATCTCGCGCACGGGGCCGGGAACCTTCTCGATCTCGAGCTCCACGACGCGGGCCCGGATTTCGCGGTCTGGTGCACTTACAAATACATGAACGCGGGCCCGGGGGCGGTGGCCGGACTCTTCGTTCACGAGCGGCACCACGCGGACCCGGCGATCCCCCGATTCGCGGGCTGGTATGGGCATCGCGTGGAGACGCGCATCAAGATGCTCCCGGATTTCGACCCCGCTCCGGGTGCCGCGGGCTGGGCCGTGAGCAACCCGCCCATTCTCTCGATGGCGCCACTGAAGGCTTCGATGGAGATCTTCGACTCGGTGGATCTCGCCAAGATGAGCGAGAAAAGCCGCATGCTCACGGGCTATCTGGAGTTTCTGCTCGATGCGCTCGCGGGCGCTCCCATCACGATCCTCACCTCACGGCGCCCCGAGGAGCGCGGATGCCAGCTCTCGATTCGGCTCGAGAAGCACGGGCGTGAGATCATCGAACGCATGCGGGAGGACGGCGTGGCCGCGGATTTCCGGGAACCCAGCGTCATCCGTTTGGCTCCTGTGCCGCTCTATAACTCCTTCGAGGACGTGTGGCGCGCGGCGCAGGCGCTCCGCGTTGCCTTCGTTGCTTTGCGTTAGACGCTTCGACATGAAATTCCGGCCGCCTTTTGCCACAATCGCCGTCATATGACGGAACGCCTGAAGCTTCAGATCGGTTTGGGGATCGTGGTGGCCTTGCTCTCGCTCGCCGTGCTGGGGATGCCCTGGATGGCCAGCGCTTCGGAATGGACGGAAGCTGATGATCTCCGCGCGGAGGAGCTCGCGGATTCCGCGCGGATCGCTGCCGAGGAGCGCCTCTACATCGGCCTCGGCAACAACCTGCATCTCATCGACTCCGATCCCGGAAACGGCTTCGCGCTCTTCCGCACGAGCAAGCCATCGCGGAAAGACATGCGCAAGTTCTGCGAGCTGGGCATCCAGGAGATGATGGTGCTGAGCGGAACCGCGAAAAAGCACGAGTACAAGTACGCGGACGAGTGTCCGACGCTCAAGGTGATCTACAACGAGGGCCAGTCCACCAGTACTCCCGTCACCGAAGCCTTTCTCAGACAGTTCGACGAATGGGTGCAGAACGCGCAGGCCACGGGCAAGAAGATCGCCTTTCGCTGCGAATGCGGCTGCCATCGCACGGGCCGCCTCGCCGCTTACTACCAGATGAAGTATCAGGGCCTCACCGCCGAGGACGCCAAGATCATCATGCGCAAGCATGGGCAGTGGATGTTGTTTTACCCGCACATCTTCAAACAGGTGGACGCGATGGCGGATTACGTTGCGGGGCGTCCTTGCTCCCTGCAGCCGAAATACTGCGTGGGGGAGGAGCGTGACGCGCTTCAGCTCGCCCTCGACTTCGTCACCCCGCGCTAACGCTGGGCATTCACGCTTTCCAAACCGCGAATCGCTGGTATACCTCTCCAGTTGATGGTGGGGGAAACCATTCAGTCGAATTGGGTGGGGAGGTCCGTCCCACGCCGTGAGGGTGTCTCAAAGGTCACCGGACGGGCGTGTTACGTGGATGATCTCTCGTTACCCGGGATGATTCACGGCGCGACCGTGCGATCTCCCGTGGCGCGCGGGAGCGTGCGCGCGCTCCGCTTCGACGATCCCTCCATACCCTGGAAGGAATTCACGATCGTCACCGCGCGCGATATTCCCGGAAAAAACGTCGTGACCCTGATCGAGCACGACCAGCCTCTGCTCGCCGACGGAGTGGTGAACCACCCGGAGGAGCCGCTGGCGCTGATCGCCCACGAGGACAAGTACCTGCTCGAACGCGCTCGCGCCGCAGTGAAGGTTGAGATCGACGAGCTTCCGGGCCTGTTCTCGATCGAAGAGGCTGAGGCAAAACGCCACGTGATCTGGGGCGAGGACAATGTGTTCAAGTCCTTCCAGATCGAGCGGGGCGATGTAGGCAAGGCCTTCGCGGCTCCGGGCGTGAGGATCGTGGAGGGTGAATACCGCACCGGCGCGCAGGAGCAGCTCTACATCGAGCCGAACGGCATGATCGCTCAGTGGAGTGAGGCCGACGGCCTGACCGTATGGGGCTCGTTGCAGTGCCCTTATTACGTGCACAAGGCGCTGACGCCCATGTTCAACCTTCCGGACGAGAAGGTACGCGTGGTGCAGCTCGAAACTGGCGGCGGCTTCGGCGGCAAGGAGGAATACCCTTCGATGCTCGCGGGCCACGCCGCGCTCCTGGCACGGAAGTCCGGCCGACCCGTGAAGATGATCTACGATCGAGCGGAGGACATGGTGGCCACCACCAAGCGTCACCCCTCGCGCACGCGCCATCGCACCGCCGTGACGGCCGACGGAAAGATCCTCGGCATGGACATCGAGTTCCTGCTCGACGGGGGCGCCTACGCCACGCTTTCAGCCGTGGTGCTTTCGCGGGGAACGATTCATGCGTCCGGGCCCTACGATGTGCCGAACGTGCGGATCCGCTCGGCCGCGCTCGCCACGAATCATCCGCCGCACGGTGCCTTCCGGGGCTTCGGCGCGCCTCAGAGCATCTTCGCGCTTGAGAAGCACCTGGATCGCGTGGCGGCCGCGGTGGGGCTTGAGCCCGAAGAGCTGCGCCGGCGCAACTTCCTGAAACACGGGGGAGTCACCGCCACCGGGCAGGTGCTCAAAGAGGAGCCGGGCCTGAACGCGCTCATGGAGCGTGCGATGAAGGAAAGCGGCTGGGCCGAGAAGCGAGAGCGCTTCGCGCGCGAAAATCCAGAAGCGCGCGTGAAGCGGGGCCTGGGCCTCGCCACCTTCATGCACGGGGCCGGCTTCACGGGCTCGGGCGAGCGCAACCTCGCGAGCGTGGTGGGGATCGAGGGCTTGGCCGATGGGCGCGTGCGCGTTCTGGCCGCGAGCACCGAGATCGGCCAGGGCACGAACACGATCTTCTCTCAGGTGGCGGCCGACGCGCTCGGAGTGGATTTCATGGACGTGGAGGTGGCCCGGCCCGATACGAAATTCGTCCCGAACAGCGGGCCTACCGTGGCCTCGCGCACGGTGATGATCGTGGGCAAGCTCGTGGAGACGGCCGCGCTTTCGCTCAAGCAGGTGCTGCTCGATGCGGGCTACGAGGTGGGCGACGTGCGGGAGGCCGTGCGGCGTTACATCGCCGAACGCGGGCCCCTCAAGGTCTACAGCCAGTACAAGCAGCCCCCCGGCGTGTTCTGGGACGACAAGCTCTATCGCGGCGAGGCCTACGCCACCTATGCCTGGGCCTGTTACCTCGCGGAGGTGAGCGTCGATACGGCGACCTACGAGGCGCGCGTGGAGGATTTCGTGGCCGTGCAGGACGTGGGCAAGGTCGTGCACCCCGTGCTCGCCGCCGGCCAGATCGAAGGCGGCGTGGCCCAGGGTATCGGTTACGCGCTTTGCGAAGAGGTGGTCTGGAAGCAGGGGCGCATGATGAACGGCCGCATGACCAATTACATCATGCCCACCGCCGCCGACGCGCCCCCGATCCGCGTGTTTTTCGCCGAGCACCCCACGCCCCACGGGCCGCAGGGCGCGAAGGGCATTGGAGAGCTGCCACTCGACGGCGTGGCGCCCGCCGTGCTGAACGCCGTGGAGGACGCACTCAGGGATCTGGGCGGTGGATTGAAGTTCTCTTCCATTCCTCTCCTGCCCGAGCGCGTGTACGAGACCTTCGTGAAGGGGGGGCTCGCATGAGCGGCGCGTTCCCCGTGAAATGCACGGTGAAGTGCACCGTGAATGGAGCGGCGCAGGAGCTTCAGGGGCATCCCATGGAGCGTCTGCTCGATTCGCTCCGTGACACCGGCCTCACCGGTACGAAGGAAGGCTGCGGAGAAGGGGAGTGCGGGGCCTGCACGATCCTGATGGACGGCGAACCCGTGAACTCCTGCCTGGTGCCGCTGGCGCAGGCGGAGGGCGCCGAGCTCTGCACGGTGGAAGGGCTTCCGGCGCGCGCGGGCCGCAAGGTCTCGGAGGACCGAGCCGCGCTTCACCCGGTGCAGGCCTGCTTCGTGAGCGAGGGCGGCGCCCAGTGCGGCATCTGCACGCCCGGGATGCTCGTGGCCGCCACGGCGCTCCTGGAGAGGAACGCTGAGCCCACCGACGCCGAGGTCCGAGAGGCGTTGGCCGGAAACCTTTGCCGTTGCACCGGCTACATGAAGATCGTGAACAGCGTGATGGCGGCGGCCCGTGAGATGCGGGCGGGCGGCAATAGGGCTGCCCCCCCGGAGGCCGGCAGGTGAGGGGAAACGCGCCTCAATACCGGCTTGAGACCCCGCGCACGCTCGCCGACGCGCTCGCGAAGCTTCGGGCCGAGCCCGGGCGCTGGCGCGCGTTCGCGGGCGGGACCGACCTCATGGTGCTCCTCGAGGCGGGCCAGCTGAAGCACGCGGACTACCTGAGCCTGCACCGGATCGACGAGCTGAAGGGCCTGGTGCGCGAGCCCTCGGGCGCCTGGGTGCTCGGCGCTCTCACCACTTACGCCGAAGTCCTGGAGCATCCGGAGCTCGCGCGAACGTTTCCGAATCTGGCCGCGGCCGCGCGCGAAACCGGGGCCTGGGCCATCCAGAATCGCGGCACGCTCGGCGGCAACCTGGCAAACGCGTCGCCCGCGGCCGATTCCGTGCCCGCGCTCCTGGCCTACGACGCCGAGCTCGAGCTGCGCTCCGCCTCGGGCGCGCGCTGGGTGCCTCACGCGCAGTTCCACACCGGGTACAAGACCACCGTTCTCAAGCCAGATGAGCTCATCGCCCGGATCCGCCTTCCGGCGGCCGGCGGGAACCGGTTCCATTTCTTCCGCAAGGTCGGCACGCGCCGCTTTCAGTCGATCTCCAAGGTCTGCCTCGCTGCGCGCGCCGACCTCAGAGGCGGCCGCGTGATCGACGCGCGCCTGGCCTGGGGCGCGGTGGGGCCGGTGACCCTGCGAAGCGCGCATCTGGAGCGCTCGCTCGCGGGCCTTTCGGCCGCGGATCTCGGGGACGCGAAACGAAGATCGGCGCTGCTCTCCGCGCTCGCGGCCGAGATCACCCCGCAGAGCGACGTGCGTTCCACGCGGGCTTACCGTCTGAAGGTTTCGGAGAATCTCCTCGGGGAGTTTCTCGACGGCCTCGTCGCCTTCGCGGCCGGGAAGGGGGGCGCGTGACTCACGAGGTGCTGACCGCCTTGAACGCCGCCACGGCGGCGGACGCGCCTGTGGCCCTGATCACCATCGTTCAGGTGGAGGGCTCCGGCCCCCGCGAGCCCGGCGCGAAGATGCTCTGGTACCCCGACGGGCGCGTGGTGGGCACGATCGGCGGCGGGCAGCTCGAGCATCGCGCTTTCGAGGAGGCGCGCGCGGCCCTCGCTGATGGCGCGGCGCGCTCTGCGCTGTACCCACTGTGCTCCCGCACCGGGCAGTGCTGTGGCGGGAGAGTGCAGCTCCTCATCGAACCCTTGCACGCGGGGCCTAGGCTCTACGTGTTCGGAGCGGGCCACGTGGGCCTGGCCGTGGCCCGAGTGATGGAAGGAACGGCCTTCCGCGTGACGCTCGTGGATGAGCGGCCGGAATGGATTCAGTCGCCTTCCGCACCGGACACCGTCCGGCGCTGGGACGCGGGATGGGAGAGTTTCGTGGGACAGGCGGCCTGGGACGAGGATCGGACCTATGCCGCCGTGATGACCCACGATCATGATCTGGACCTCAAGATACTCCGGCGGCTCGTGGAGCTGCCCGCGAAATATCTGGGGCTGATTGGGAGTGCGACTAAATGGAAACGATTCCAAGAGAAGCTGACGTTCCTCGGCGCGGACTCCACGGAGGTGGCGCGGGTCACCTGCCCCATCGGGGATCGGACCGCAGGCAAAGCTCCGGCGGAGGTGGCGATCAGCCTGGCCTCGCAGGTCCTGAGGCTGCACCATGCCCGGGACGCGGCGAAGACGCGGGCGAGGCCGTCCACGGCGCCCTTGAGCGAGGCGAGCGCGTGGTGATTACCGCGCCCCTTCTTCTGGTGGCCGGGGGCGGGAGCTCGCGCATGGGCGAACCCAAGGGTCTTTTGGATTTCCACGGCGAGCCCTGGGTGGAGGTGCAGCTTCGTCGGTTCCGCGAGCGGGGAGGCGAGGACGCCGTGGTGGTGCTGGGTTACGGAGCGGCCGAATACTTCCGGCGCCTGCCCTGGCTGCAGGCGGCCTTCAAGGGCCTGCAGGCGGTGAACGGCCTGAAGGTGCGGCCCGCGCTGAACGAGGTGCCCAAACACGGGCCTTTCTCCAGCATCCAGGCCGGCATCCGCTCGCTTCTGGATCGCCGAAGCGGGGCTTATGTCCTGCCCGTGGACGTGCCGGTGCCCGCACCCCAGGTATTCGCGGCTCTGGAAAAGGCGCGCCGGCCCGAGACCGAAGTGCTTATTCCGACGCACGAGGGAAAGGGCGGCCATCCGGTTTGGCTTTCCGAGCGATTCCTCTCGCAGCTTCTGGGTGTGCGGCCCTCGTCGCGCATGGCCCGGCTCGACCGGCAGATCGCGATCCTCCCGCCGGAGTCGGTGAGCAGAGTGGCCGTGGGTGACCCGGACGTCCTCTTCAACTTCAATACGCCCGAGCAGTACCGCGTCTATCTCACCACCCACTGAGCGAACGGGGAGAGGGAATCCGTTGGGAAATCGCGGATCCAGGGCGACGTGTCGACCGGGACGCAGGGGGCCCCGCGATATCATCGGGGATTCCGCTGGAAAACCCAGCGCCCGTGCTAGAATTAACGCTATGCACAAAAAAGCTCAGGGCGCTTCGGCGTCGCGATCCCTCAAACGGAAAAAATCTTCTCGCGTGGCGCGCGCCGGTGCCAAGGCCCGGGGCGCCCGTCGCCCGCGGAGCCATTCGGCCGGCATCAACGGGCCCACGTCGGCCTTCGCCCGGGGGGGCTCCACCACCAACGTGCAGGGCTGGCTGCAGCGGCTCGGCGGCTATTTCGGCTGGATGTAAGGCGGGAGTTCCAGGGGCCTCAGCGCCGCGCCGCGAGTAGAGCGCCTGCGATCGCGAGCGCCGCTCCGAGCAGGCGCGGGGGGCTCAGCGGCTGCCCTTCCACCATGCGGTCCCAGGCGAGGCTCGCCACCATCTGAGCCGCCACCAGCGTCACGAACACGGGTGTGGCGCCCGCGCGCCCGATGGCCCAGGGGATTCCCATCACCAGGCAAAGGCCGCAGAGGCCGGGCAGAAGGTACCACCACGAGAACGAGCGAAAGCCCCCGCGATCCTGGAAAAGGGGCGGAAAGAGATCCGGCCGCGCCACCGCGATCCCGTACACCGCCGATGCCGCAAGGATCAGCACGAGGCTGTTCAGGAACACGGCGGGCACGAGCCCCCATCGCGAGCCGATCATCCGGTTCAGCCCGGCCTGAAGGATCGTGAGCCCTCCGAGGGCCGCCGTGACGGTGACGGCGAACGAGGCCGAGCCCGCGCTCACTCCATCTTCTCCAGGTTGGCGAGCCTCAGGAAAGCCTCGGTGAAGAGTTGCACGTCGAGCAGGAGGTTCTTCTTCAGCTTGAACTCCTTCTCCGTGTGGCCCGTGTAGACCTGCCCGGGCATCGCCGGCCCGAAGTTCAATCCGTTGGGAAGCTGCTTCGCCGTGGTGGAGCCCGCCTCCGAGACCGGGTCGGCGGGCAGGCCAGTGACGGCGGCGAAAGTTTCCAGCAGGGCGCTGATCCAGGGGCCCTTGGGGTTTCGGAACATCCAGGCGCCGGTTTCGACGGCGAGCTCGAAGCTCTGCCCGGTGCTCTGGCGGTAGGCGTCCACCTTGGCCAGGATCTCCTTTTTCAGCGCGTCGAGCTCCTTGCCGCGCGGGATGCGCAGGTTGACGGAAAGCCGCACCGATTTCTCCTTGCGCTCCATGTAGGTCACCGCGGCGGTGAGGGGCCCCATGAACGGATCCGAGTAGGCCACGCCGAGGGTTTTCGCCTCGTCGTCCGCACCGAAGAGCGCGGCCGAGAGTTTCGCGGCCTGAAGCCAGGGGCCGTCGGCAAAGGGCGTCTTGTCCGAGAGCAAGGTCAGGAAGAGCAACATGCGGGAAAGCGGGTTCAGGCCGGCCTCGGGCGAGGACGAGTGCGCCGACTCGCCCTTCAGCGTGAGCCGGAGCGTGGCCTCCTCGATCGCGGCCGTGATCTTCACGGTTTTGCCGCCCGCTCCCGGGTGGGCGGCCGCGAAGCCCGGGGCCTCGGCTTCCACGAGCTTCTTCAGAGCGTGGAGGTCGTCGGCGCGGAGGTGGGCCACGCTCGCCTCCGGAACTTGGTTCACCGCCGTGCCGCCGGTGATCTCCACGATTTCCACGCCCGCGGGAGTGGCCGCGCCGAGCGCGAAATCGAAGTCGATCTGTCCCCAGCCCTTCTCCGCGACGACGAGGGGATAGCTGCTGTCGAGCACGACGTTGTGCGGGGGAATCGCGGTTTTGGTCTTGTAGTGCTCGAATCCCTCGCCGCTCGTCTCCTCCGTAGTCTCCACGATGAGGCGGATGCCTCGTTTCAGGCGGATCCCCGACTTGCGGATCTCGCGCATGACCAGGAGGGCCGCCGCCACCGAGCACTTGTCGTCCTCGGTGCCGCGCCCGTAGATGCGGTCGCCGACGATGCTCATCCTGTAGGGGTCCAGGCGGGTGCCGTTCTCCAGCACCCAGAGAGAGGCGTTCGCGGGCACGACGTCCGCATGAGTGTAGATTCCCAGGAGCCGGTCCACCGGGATCCTGTCGGGCGTCTCGCCGGCGAGGTCGGTCGGGGGGAGGGTGATCTCGTAGATTCGGTCGTCGACGTTTCGGAAGCCCAGCCCCGCGTCGCCCGCGGCCTGCTCCAGGTGCCGCCCAAGGCGCAGGATCTCGGGGTTCTGGTGCTGGGGCACGCCGGCTTTCCGGTAGGTGGGGATCGCCACGAGCTTGCCCAGGATCTCGATGAGCTCCTTCTCACCGCTCAGGCGGGCGTGGATGCCGAGAAGGCGGAAGAGCTCCGCATCTTTGGCGGGGTCGAAGGCGCGCCTGCCCGTGAGGTAGCGGAGCGCCCCCTGGGGCGGCTCCTCGAGCAGGGGCGTGGCGGCTCGGAGAAAGGCCGCGAAATCGCCCCGCTCCTCCGCCGGCACCTTCTCGAGCGAGGCCATCAGCGGATCCAGCCCTTTCGCGCTCAAATCCGCCGCGCCCAGCTCTGCCGCGCCCATAGCGGCCCCGGGCAGGAGCAGGAGAAAAGTCATGATGACGCCATGCGCAGGTTTCGCGTGAAGCATCCGGCGAAAGTAGGAGGAAGGCCCCTCTGGGTCAAGGCGTCAGGCATGAGCTAGACGGGGGGGCATGTGCTGGGGCGCTACAAGCGCTCCACGCTCGTGGAGAACGTGGAGGGCCTCCCGCCGCAGATCCGGGTCGGGAGCGCCCGCTGGGTGAAGGAAGCCCACTGGGTGAGGCGCGAGGTGCTTCGGTAGTTCCGGGTTACGCCTGTCCAGGAGATGGGCAGGGCCTGGGCATCGTGGGCCCGAGTTGACAGAAAAAAGACAATAATGACAATTAGATAGAGTTTCATTTTCGGGCATGGGGCCTGCAACTCCTCGATTCCTGAGAGTTTCGAGAGGAGAGCCCCGAATGCGCCTGATCTTCGTCCTTCCCGTCCTGGTGATGGCCTTGGGCCTTTCCGCGGCTGACGCCCACGCCGACGAGCCTGAGCTGAGCACCGGCCCCGACCTGGTGACCACGGTGGGCGTGAGCGGCTCCGGGAGCGAGTCAGGCGGCCATTTCGGCGTCAGCGGCGAGGTGGAGATCGACGGCGACACCACGATGCGCCTGGAGCTCTTTCTGGGCCGGCCCACCCTCGTGATGAACTTCGACGGCGAGACCCATCGCTTCGACGTGGTTCTCCACCAGTCCGACTGGACTGGAGCGGGCGTGGATCACACCTTTGCCATCACCGTGGAACCCGTCGACGTGAGCGCGATGCTGAGCGTGCCCGGGGTGGACGAGCATCTGCGCGGACGCATCCAGGTGTCGCCCGCCTTCGCCGCGCGCTACGGATTTTCCACAACCCAGCTCAATGGCCATGGCCACGCGCTCTCGGGCTCAGTGGGCTTGAAGCTCGGCGCGGCCGTGGGCGTGGCCCACGACGGCGACGGCACCGCTCCCATCCTCGGAGCTCAGCTCACGCTCGAAGGAGAGCTGCGCTACGAGATCACGCCCGAGCACTCGATCGATCTCTCCCTGCGCACGGACCTGATCGGGAACATCCTGGGCGACCTGAATCATCCCTGGCGCGTGAACACCGGACTCAACTACATCTACACGCTTCGCGGCGAGGCCACCGAAGAGGGGCCTGGCGCGATCCGGCATGAGTTCAATATCGGGCCCTGGGTGAACGCGGGCACCTATGACGTGCTGCGTTCGGACGGGAGCTCCGGCGTGGACGACGGCCACTTCATCGAAGGCGGACTCCGCGCGGGCGTCTCGTTTTAATCTGTTCCTAACGTGGATTCGGTAGTGGAATCTCAAAGAGGAGATTCACCGGATGACCCATCGCCATCGTATTGCCGCCATTCTTGCCCTTGCCGTCGCATCGGCCGCGGGAGCTGAGGCCCTCGCCGCAGAGGCGGCCGAAGCCGGCGGCCCCGTGTTCTCGGGCCGCGTGCGCTACCGCGCTGAGACCATCAGCGAGTCCGAGGCCGCCAAGACCGATCGCCGCCACCGCATCGCAGCGCAGGCGGCCTGGACCGTGAAACCCGCCGAAGACTGGGAAGCCGCCTTCGGACTGGGCACGGGGGGCGGGGATCCGGTTTCGTACAACAGCACCCTGACCGGGTCGGGCTCGCGCAAGGGCGTGGGCATCGATCTCGCCTTTGTGCGCTGGAACTTCGCCGACGACGGCGCGCTCACGCTGGGCAAGCAGCCGCTGCCCTTCAGCCGCCCCGCCGGCTCTGACCTCGTGTACGACGGTGACTACGTACCCGAAGGCATCACGATCGCGAAATCCTTCGGCGAGGGCTGGAAGCTGAAGCCCGTGCTCGCGGGCCACTGGCTCGCCGACCGCAACGGCGGAGAGCCCGACTCCATTCAGTTCGTGGCGCGTCTGGAGGCCAAGGGCGAGATCTCGGAAGGCTCCAAGCTCGACGCGGGCCTGGGTTACATCATCACGCAGCACACGGAGGGCCGCACGCTCGCGGGCATCGACCTCGAGGGCAACGCCGCCGACGCCGGCGGCAACTACGCCACGGGCTTCGGCTGTCTGGTGGCGGGGCTTGAGTATTCCATGACCGTGGCAGACAAGCCGCTGCGCCTGGGCGGCGAGTTCGTCACGAACGGCGAGGCCGACGACGACAACACCGGATTTCTGGCCGGCATCGGCTGGGGCGGCTCGTCCAAGCCGGGCGACTTCGGGTTGAAGTACAACTTCCGCCGGCTTGAGGCGAACGCCACGCTCGGTGGGCTCGCGGATTCCGACGCCATGGGCGGCGGCACCGACGTCGTGGGTCATATGTTCGCCGCTGAGGTGGGCCTGGCCCAGAACGTGAAGCTCGACGCCAAGGCCATCACCGGGGCGCAGGGCGTCGACGCCGACGCCGAGTACTTCCGCACCCAGCTGGATTTGACCCTGAAATTCTGATTCTCTGGAGTGAATCTATGATGGAGACCTCGAGGATGACCCCAGCCGCTCTGACCCCCAAGTCCCGCGAACGCGTTCTCGTGATCGAGGACGAGGAGGACATCGCCGAGCTGCTGAAGGTCAACCTTGAGGGCCAGGGTTATTCGGTGAAAGTGGCCTCGACGGGCGAAGCCGGAATCAAGGCCGTGCAGGCCGAGAAACCGGGCCTCGTGCTCCTGGATCTGATGCTCCCCGGCATGGACGGGCTCGAGATCTGCCGCAAGCTGCGCGCCGAGGAAAGCAAGGGGCGCATCCCGATCGTGATGATCACCGCCAAAGGAAGCGAAGAGGACGTGGTGAGGGGCCTCGAAGCGGGCGCCGACGACTACGTCACGAAGCCCTTCAGCCCGAAAGTGGTCCTCGCGAGGGTGCAGGCCGTCCTACGCCGGGCGGACCAGCAGCCGAAGCCCAAGGAGGACGGTTCCGTGGAAATCCACGAGCTCAAGATTCACCCCGGCCGGCATCTTGCGATCGTCGGGGGGGAGCGGCTGGACCTCACGCCCTCGGAATTCAATCTCCTGCTGTTCCTGGCCAAGCGCCCGGGCTGGGTGTTCACGCGCACGCAGATCGTCGACGCGATCCGGGGCGAAAACTACGCCGTGACGGAACGCTCCATCGACGTTCAGGTGGTGGGGCTCCGAAAGAAGCTCGGAAAGTTCGATCACTACGTGGAAACGGTGCGCGGAGTGGGGTACCGATTCAGCGAGTGAGCAAGAGCAGCTACCGCAAGCCCCTTTTTCGGAAGATTTTCGTCTCCACCGTCGTGCTCGTCGTGGGGATGCTTGCAGGATTTTCCTTCTACTCGGCCTCCGTGTTCCGCGAGACCTACACCCAGCAGGTGGAGCAGGGGCTTCGCGCCCGCGCGAGCCTCGCGGCCGAGGATCTCCTGCCGCTCCTCGCCTCCGGGAGCGCAGCTCTCCAGGCGCGATGCCAGGCCTTGGGCCGGAGCGCCACCACGCGTTTCACCCTGATCCGGCCCGACGGAGTCGTGCTCTGCGACAGCGAGGGTGAGCCCGCGAAGATGGAGAATCATCGCCGTCGGCCCGAGGTGGCTCAGGCGCTTCGGGGGGAGCCCTCGGTCGCGCACAGGCACAGCGACTCGGTCCACCAGGATTTTCTCTACGTGGCGATCCCGATCGGCGCGCCCGGTAGGATCGACGCCGTGATGCGGGCAGCGATCAGCCTGGGAGCCTTCGAGTCGGCCCTTTCGGGATACTACGGCAAGACGGCCTTGGCGGCTTTGCTGCTGCTCGTGCTTGCGGCGGGAGTGGCCTGGCGCGTATCGCGAGGCATCAGCCAGCCTCTGGAGCGCATGCGCGAACACGCGGAGCGCGTCGCCGAAGGCGACTTCGAGTCGCGCGCACGCCTCGGTCGGGGGGATGCACTGGAGCTGGAGCGCCTTGCCCGGGCCATGAACCGGATCGCCATCCAGCTCGACCAGCGGATTCGCACCGTCACCGAACAGAACGCGGCCCTTGAGGCCGTGTTTCTCAGCATGATCGAGGGCGTGATCGCCGTGAACGTGGAGGGAGAGATCATCCACCTGAACGAGGCGGCCTGCTCCCTGTTCGGCGTGAGCCGTGAGGCGGCCTTGGGCCGCCCGGTGCGAGAGACGATCCGCCTGGCGGATCTGCACGCGCTCATCGAGCTTGCCTCCGATCCCGGCGACGGGCGCGTGATCGAGCGGGAGCTCGTGGTGCGCACCGGAGTAGGAGGCGAGCGTCTGGTGCAGGCTCACGGTACGGCGCTGCGCGGGGCGCAGGGGAGCCGCATCGGCGCGCTCCTCGTATTCAACGACCTCACGCGGTTGCGCGAGCTCGAGAGCCACCGCCGGGAGTTCGTTTCGAACGTGTCGCACGAGCTGCGCACGCCTCTGACCTCGATCCAGGGCTTCGTGGAGACCCTGCTCGACGGCGGCAAACGCGAGCCCGGAGAAGTGGCGCGATTCCTGGAAATCATCCGGAGGCAGGCGGGAAGACTCCACGCCATCGTGGAGGATCTGCTGAACCTCTCCCGCATCGAGGCCGATGCCGAGCGCGACGAGATTCCGCTGGCCGCGGGCCTGGTGCGGCCGATCCTGGTGGCCGCGGTGGAGGTCTGCGCCCCACGCGCCCAGGAGAAGGGCATCAGCCTGGAACTGGAGTGCGCGGAGGGGCTGAAAGCCCTGATGAACGCGCCGCTCCTGGAGCAGGCCGTGATCAACCTCGTGGACAACGCCGTGAAGTACACGGAGAGCCAGCGCCCCGTGCGGATTACGGCGCGCGAGGCGAGGGGGGCGGAAGGCCCGCGCGTGATGGTCGCCGTGCGAGATGAGGGTGCCGGCATCCCGCGCGAGCACCTGCCCCGGATCTTCGAGCGGTTCTACCGAGTGGACAAAGCCCGTTCCCGCAAGGTCGGGGGCACTGGCCTGGGGCTCTCGATCGTGAAGCACATCGCGCTCGCTCACCAGGGCGCCGCGCGGGTGGAAAGCGAAGTGGGGCAGGGGAGCACCTTCATTCTTGAACTTCAGCCCAGCTCCTGACGCATCGCCTTGTAATCACGGCTGAATTTCTAGTCCCCTCCTAGCAAAGCCCTAACATTCACCCCGTAAGGTTCACCCACATCGTCCAATGACCCCAGGCCGGTCTCCGGCCAGAAGGAGTTTTGAATGCGTATGAGTACCCTGGCCGCCTGCGCGGCCTTCAGCCTGATTTCCCTTCCCGCCTTCAGTGCCGACCTCAAAGGCAGCGTGATGGTGGACGGCTCGAGCACCGTGTTCCCGATCACCGAGGCCATCGCCGAGGAGTTCAACAAGGAACAGAGCGGCGTGCGCGTGACGATCGGCGTGTCCGGCACCGGCGGCGGCTTCAAGAAGTTCTGCGGCGGCGAGACCGACATCAGCAACGCCTCGCGCGAGATCAAAAAAGAAGAGACGGAGTCTTGCGCCTCCAAGGGCGTGAAGTACGTGAAGCTTCCCGTGGCCTACGACGGCATCACCGTCGTCGTGAACCCGAAGAACAGCTGGGCGAAGGACATCACCGTGGCCGAGCTCAAGAAGATCTGGGAACCCGAGTCCAAGGTCATGACCTGGAAACAGGTGCGCGCTTCCTGGCCCGACAAGGCCCTGAAGCTCTACGGCCCGGGCACCGACTCCGGCACCTTCGACTATTTCACCGAGGCCGTGAACGGTAAGTCGCATGTTTCGCGCGCCGACTTCACCAAGAGCGAGGACGACAACGTGCTCGTGACCGGCGTGAGCGGCGACGAAGGCGCCATGGGCTACTTCGGGTTCGCCTATTATCAAGAAAACAAGGGCAAGCTGAAGGCGCTCCACGTGGACAACGGCAAGGGCGCCGTGGAACCGACGCTCGAAACCATCAAAACGATGAAGTACGCGCCGCTTTCCCGGCCCGTGTTCATCTACGTGAGCGTGGAAGCCGCGAAGAAGAAGCCCGAGGTGCGTGAGTTCGTGAAGTACTACATGGAAAACGCCGCGGATCTCGTGAAGGACGTGGGCTATATCCCCATGCCGGCCAAGGAATACCAGGCCGGCTGGAGCGCGTTCCAGGCCCAGACGGGCGCCCAGGTGGGCGCTCGCTGAGCCAGAGCTGAAGCTCGATGGAAGCCAGGACTCCAGTTACGGCTTTGCCCTCGAAGCTGAGGGCACGGAAGTTCCGGGAGGCCACCATTGGTGGCCTCCTGGGCACCGCCGCCGCGGTGGCGCTTTTCGCCATGCTGGGCATCCTCGTGGTGCTCGGCATGGAGTCCCTGACCTTCTTCAAGGAAGTCAGTTTCTGGAGCTTCATCTTCGGAACGACCTGGGAGCCGCTCCTCGACCCCAAGCACTTCGGGGTGCTGCCGCTCGTGGCCGGCACCTTCCTGATCGTGATCGGAGCCGCGGCGCTTGCTCTTCCCTTCGGGCTGCTCTGCGCGGTCTATCTGGCGGAGTACGCTTCGGTTCGCACCCGCGACATCATCAAACCCGTGCTCGAGGTGCTCTCGGGCATTCCCACCGTCGTGTACGGATATTTCGCACTCGTCACCGTGACGCCCGCGCTCAAGGTCATTCTGCCTCAGACCGAGGTTTTCAACGCGGCCGCGGGAGCCATCGTCGTGGCCATCATGATCCTGCCTATC
>JADZFF010000129.1 GCA_020850015.1 Bdellovibrionales bacterium
ACCGACCCGGATCTAGCCAACAACGCCCACCCCGAAGCGGCCCTGGCCGCGGCGAAGGAAGAGGGCGCGCGCAAGAAGTCCGGTACCGACGGTTGAGTCCCTCTGGGGCGTTGCGCCTGCGGGCGGGGCGGGTTAAGTTCCAGCCCACATGTCCTGGTTTGACGACCTAAAGACGCCGCGCATCAAGACGGCGGTCACTCAGCGCACTTCCAAAGTCCCTGAAGGGCTTTGGGTGAAGTGCCCCTCCTGCGGCGAGATCCTTCAGAGCAGGACGCTCAAGGACAACCTCCAGGTCTGCCCGGAGGCGGAGTGCCAGCATCACTTTCGCATGAGCTCCACCGAGCGCATCGCGATGCTCAGCGACCGCAACACGCTCACGCTCAACGGAGCCAAGGCCGGTGGCGGCTCGGCAGAGGCGGGCGAAACCTGGTCGGTGCCCTGCTTCGACGAGTACGGAGAGAACCTCGTTTCCACGGACCCCTTGGAATTCAACGACATCAAACCCTACAAAGACCGGCTGCGTTCCGCCGCCCAGTCCACCGGTTTCGGAGACGCCTTCGTCGCGGGCCGTACGGTCTTGGGAGGGGTTCCCTATCACCTGGGCGTTTTCGAGTTCAAGTTCATGGGCGGGAGCATGGGCGTCGTGGTGGGCGAGAAGATCGCGATGATGTTCGAGAGGGCGCTCGATGAGCGGCTTCCGGCGGTCGTGGTCTCGGCATCCGGCGGCGCGCGCATGCAGGAGGGGATCCTCTCGCTGATGCAGATGGGCAAGACGAGCGCGCTCATCCAGCGCATGCGGCGCGAGGGCATTCCGTACATCTCGATCCTGAGCGATCCAACCACGGGCGGCGTGGCGGCCTCCTTCGCGATGCTGGGCGACATCATCCTGGCCGAGCCTAAGGCGCTGATCGGGTTCGCGGGGCCGCGCGTGATCGAGCAGACCATGCGGACCACGCTCCCTCCCGGTTTTCAGAGAAGCGAATTCTTACTTGAGCACGGATTCTTGGACCGCATCGTTCCGCGGAAGCAGCTTGCGCACGAACTTCGAAAATGGATGATCCGTCTGGGACAAAATACCTGCCAGTTCCCCGAGGGGATCTGAGCCCGGCCGCGCGGGCGGCGATCCTCGTGCTGTCGGTCGCCTGGCTGGCCTTCGGAACGGCACCGGTGCGGGCGGAGCCGCCCGAGGAGACCAAGGCCCGAGTGGCGGATGGCACTCCGCGCGCCGGGGCGTCGGATGTGCACGATTCCGACAAGCAGCCGCTCCACTGGTCCTCGGAGAAGACGATCTGGGACCGCAAGAACAACCTGGTCACCCTGATCGGCACGGCCAAGGTGAGCCAGCCCGGCGAGACCATCGATGCCGATCGCATCGTGCTCGACTTGAATGCCCGGACCTTGGATGCGGTCGGCCGCGTTCATTACCGGGCCTCCGACACCCTGATCGAGGCGCGGGAGATGCATTTCAACCTCGATACCCGAACGGGCACGATCGTGGGCGGCCGGGTAACGAACGGCAAGTTCCTCCTCGTGGGCGAGCGGATCAACAAATTGGGGGAGGGGCGCTACCAGACCCACGAGGCCGAGTACACGACCTGCCGGGACTGTCCCGGCAGCTGGTCGTTCACCGGCAACGACGTGGACCTGGAGTTCGAGGGCTACGCCTACATGTCGGATGTGACGGCGAACGTGAAGGGCACGCCGGTGTTCTGGATGCCGTACGCGATCCTGCCCATCAAGAGCAAGCGCCAGACGGGTCTGCTCTTCCCGCGCATCGGAACCTCGGATCTCCACGGCTTCCGCTTCGTTCAGCCCTTCTTTCTGACTCTGGGCAGGAGCGGCGACATGACCCTCGGCGCGGGCGTTTTCAGCGAGCGCGGCCCGCGGCTCGAGTGGGAGGGGCGGTACGTGCACTCCTCCACGGGCTGGGGCACGGCGAACGTCTTTTACACCCGCGACACGAAGGACGGAGCCCCCACGGGCAACCGCTGGGCCGGGCGCCTGCGGCAGGCGCACAGACTCCCGTGGGGAGTGGACTACAAGCTGAGGATCCTGGAGGTCAGCGACAACCTCTACCCGGTTCAATTCGGGTCGGAGGACGGCATTCCCGGGCGCCGCGAGCCCGTGCTTCAGTCGGATGTCTCACTCTCCAAGCAGGCCCCGGGAATCAGCGCGCAGGTCTCGGCCCGCCGCTACCGAAACCTGCTGAATTTCGACGAGCCCACGGAATTCGACCCCAAAACGGTGCAGGTGTTCCCGCGCGCGGCCGTGAGCTTGAACGATACGCGGCCGTTCGACGGGCCCCTCTCGCTCGGGCTCAACCTCACCCTGGATAACTTCATGCGTGGCGCCGGGGCCTTCGACCACGACTTCTGCGACTCCGGCCCCTGCCCCTCGATCGACGATCCCTTCACACCCGGGACGGATCCGGTCCGCGAGGCCACCCGCGTGGCGGTGACGCCTTCCCTCTACACCACGATGCGGCTCTGGGACGTGCTTTCGATTGTTCCATCGGCCGAGTACCGCTCGTACCTCTACGATTTCCACGGGGAGCTTCCCTCGCTGAACCGGGGCTATCTCAGGCTCCGGGCCGACGCGAGCCTCGCGTTCGAGCGCGTCTACGCGACGTCGAATCCGGAGATCCCCCACGTGAAGCATGTGGTCCGGCCCTATCTTTCGTACTCGCGCATTCCGGTGGTGAACGAGCCGGACCACCCCTTCATCGACCAGGTCCGCTACCGGAACGGCTACGCCTTCGACAACCAGGATCTCGTTCCTTTCGGTCGATCGCCGAGCCTCGTGAATTACTTCGTGCCGCAGGGGAACTCCCTGACCTACGCGCTCTCCACGCAGCTGATCCGGAAGCGGGTTTACGAGGGTTTGGCGCCGACCTATCAGCCCTTCGTGGAGCTTCGGGGCGGGCAGACCGTGGACTTCCTGGAGCTGGAAAAGGCTGAGGACGAGCAGGTGCCGTTCTCGCGCTTCGAGGCCTACTTGGTCCTCAGACTGGACCGCCTCACCGCGGCTTCGCAGTACTACTATTACCCGGGGCTCGACCGGCTCCTGGACACGCCCGACAACGAGGTGCTCGACCGGTCGCCCCATACCGTGTCGAGCAGCCTGAGCTACACGATCGACAGCGCGATCCACCAGGAGATCCTGCGCTTCGAGCGAACGGTGTCGCTCTCGCACACTTGGAACCGCGTGAACGGGAATACGCACAACCTGGGAACCGCCCTGCGGTACTCGCTCAACGACCATTGGATGCCGTCCGTGAAAACCGCGTACGACCTGATCAACAGCCGCTTCATCGAGGTTTCCGCGGGGCTGCTCTGGCAGCCGCCGGGACGTTGTTTCCGACTCGCGCTGGGCCTCTCGCGCACCGTCGACCGCAAGGAGGACTTCAGCATCGACTTCACCTTGAACCTCACGGGCGAGGGGTTCGACGACGTGGGCTCCGTCATTGGGCTGTGAAGGCGGGCGCACGGAGTGTAGAATGTGAGTCAGTCGGGGGTTGAATGCGGGTTCTGATGAGCAATGACGATGGGGTCCACGCGCCCGGACTCGAGATCCTCGAGAAGGCCGTCAGCCGCGTGGCGAACGTCACGGTCGTGGCGCCCATGGAAGAGAAGAGCACCACCGGGCACAATCTCACGCTCCACAAGCCCTTGCGCATGCACGCGATGAAAAACGGCTACTTCGGCGTCAGCGGCTCGCCGGCCGACTGCGTGTATCTTGGCATCCGCGAGGCGCTCAAGGGGCGCCCTCCGGATCTCGTGATCTCGGGAATCAACCGAGGAGCGAACCTGGGCCAGGACGTCTACTACTCGGGCACGGTTTCGGCGGCGCGCGAGGCCTGCATGATGGGCATACCGGCCTTCGCGGTGAGTCTTTGCATCGATTTCAACCACGCGTCGGACGATTCGAAGATGCACTACAAGACCGCGGCCGAGGCGCTGGTGAAGGTGATCCGAACCATGAACTGGCGCAAGATGCCGAAGGGCACGCTCGTGAACCTGAA
Organism: Bdellovibrionales bacterium; assembly: GCA_020850015.1. Taxonomy (GTDB): domain Bacteria; phylum Bdellovibrionota; class UBA1018; order UBA1018; family JADZFF01; genus JADZFF01. The sequence continues at coordinate 4,022 of JADZFF010000129.1, forward strand.
CGTTCCCGACCTGCCGCGCTCGCGGCTGAAGGGGTTCCGCGTTGCCACGCAGGGGTTCCGCCACTATTCCGGCGCGATCCTGAAACGGCAGGATCACCGGGGGCGCCCGTACTACTGGGTGGGCGGGAAGTACGAAGGCTTCAAGGCGCACAAGGGGAGCGACTGCCAGGCGGTCGATCAGGGTTACGCGACGCTCACCCCGCTTCAGCTGGATTGCACGGATGCCTCGTACCATGAGCGATTGACGGAGTATTGGCCCGCGGCCTCGGACTGAGGCTGGGCGGAAGGGGATTCAATGGCCGACCACGGAAGGCGCCAGGGAGTCGAAAAAAGAGCCGGAATCGGAAAGGGGGTCGCGGCCTGGTTCGCGGCGTTTCTGTTTTCGTCCTGCGGCCACATCTCGAAGGTGGACCCCTACCAGTCCGGGCGGGCGGGCTTGCTCGACCGCCTGGTGACCCTGAAGAGCGCCGGCATGGGGCTACGGCCCTCGCGTCCCACGGAAGCCGCCACGGGCGAGGATCTCGACTACGTGGCGAAGCGGGCGAACGGCTGGGATTGGCCCTTGTCGCGGGTCGCGGTGACCTCCACGTTCGGGCGGCGCGAAGGCCGATTTCATGAGGGCATCGATCTGAAGGCCCGGGTGGGAACGCCGGTCTTCGCGGCGGAGAAGGGCGAGGTCGTCTATTCGGGGAATCGGATCGGCGGGTACGGGCGAATGGTGGTGATCCGGCACCCCGGGGGGCTTTTCAGCGTCTACGCGCACCACTCGCGGAACCTCGTCGACGAAGGCCAGGAAGTGAAGCGGGGGCAGAAGATCGCGCTCTCCGTGAAGTCGGGGCGGGCCTCGGGGCCGCACCTCCACTTCGAGGTGCGTCGCGGGGCGCGTCCGGTGGATCCGCAGGAGGTCCTGCCCCGGCGGCATGCGGCCTCGAAGCTCGCGCTCTTCAAGTGAGCGGGCTCAGGGCCGAAACCAATGAGTTCCGTAGCCCGGGATGGGGCAGCGTCGGCGCTCGCCCGGGCCGCCCGGCGCGCAGCCCAGCTGCTCGGGCGTGAACTCGCCCCCGCCCGCGGAGCTTTTGCCCAACGGGGTGAGCTCGACTTTCTGAGCCCCTGTCGGGCGGATCTCGAGCGCGTCGCGCGGCATCCAGCCCTCGCGGACCTGGGCCTGCCACAGCGTGCTCATCACGCGCGGGAAGTCAGGTGAAGTCTCGGGAAGCTCGAGTTTCCCGACGAAGATCCGGATGCGGTGAGGCGAGCCTTTCGCGCCCGCCCGTGCGCCCATCTCGGATGCGGCCTTGCCGAGGGCCGCGTTCATGCGCTCCTCCATTTTCACGCGCGCTTCGAGCTCACGCTCCGTCTCCCGGGCCAGGTCGAGTGCGCGCTCGGACCATGCCGCCTTTGGGGCATCGAGCACTCCGAGCACGCGCGCCTTGCGCCGCTCACCGGACGGGATCAGGAAATCGGAGTTCGCGACGAGCTCCACCTGCGCCCCGCGGAAGATGAGCGAGACCTGCTCGCGGCCCTCGGGGCTCTCTCGAAGCGCCGTGAAGCTTGGCGGGAGGCCGCCGGGCGTTTCGGCGAAGACGGGCCCTCCCCAGGCCGCCCCTGCCAGGAGCGCGCCCAGAATCGCGCCAAAGCACGTGCTGACGCCCGCGCGTCTCAAGGTGGTTGCGCTCCGCCCAACCAGGCCGCGCCGTTCACGCAGGCCGGATCGCTTCCCGCGTGGCAGCCCTCTCCGAAGCGGTTGGCGCTCGTTTCATAGGCGTATCGGCTGCAGAGGTAGTAGAGCCGGTTCTCGGCGTAACACCCGGGACGTGTGATCGCGTTGAAGTGGGCCGGATAGAGGGCGGAGCGGGATCCGCGGAGGGCCTCGCTCTGCTGGTTCATGATGGAATTGATGGGGCCCAGGGTGCGGCAATCGTCCTCGGCAAGGAAGGTTTCGCCGTCCCGCCGGCTCTTGCCGTGGTCGGACACCTTGCGGAGCGCTCCCGTTCCCGCATGGTAGAGGTACCCGTCAGCGGACTCCTGGTACTCGTCCACGAGACCGAGGAGGTGCATGGTTTCGTGCACCACGGTGTTGCAGTCGATGTCGGTTTCCCAGTTGCCCGCGTTGGAGCGGAACCCGTCCGGCTGGATCGTGACGTTGCGCGCCGGAATGGCTTCCTGTCCGGCCGCGGGAGCGGCGGTGTTGAGCCGAAGCTCCAGGGTGCGGCCTCCGGGGCCGCGCAGCCTGGGGTTCGCGCCGGTGAAACAGCCGCGCACGCGCGCTTCCATGGCGGCGCGGCGGTCGGCGGGGTTGAAAAGCATGTTCACTTCGGCGCGCCAGTTCGTTGAGCTCGTGCGCGAGAGCCGGTAGGAGTGCCGCACACCGGTCGGGGAGCTCGATCCCGAATATTCCACCACGCGGCTTTCGGCGGGCGGGAAACCCAGGTCCACGCAGGAGCCCGCGAGGTTCACACCGAGCTCGAGGCCTCGGAGCGCGGCGGCCGGGTCGGCCGCGTCGCGCACGCAGGCCAGAACCGCGGATTCGTGCCCGGCCCAGCTGCCGGGAGTGGGCACGGCCGCGGCGGCCCGGCCCACGAGCTCGAGCGCGCGGAGCGTGCCCTGTTCCACCTGCGCGCAGTAGGAAGGCAGCGGCGAGAGCTCGCATCGTCCCTGCAAGTTCGCGAGCGCGTCGACATAGCTGCTCACGATCTGCCTCCGGCACTCCGGGTCGGCGTTCTGGATGACGCCGGGCAGGCGGTTCTCCAGGTAATCCGTCGAGAGGTAGATGGCCCGCCGAGTTTCGGTGGCGCTGGGCTCGATCCGACACCAAACCCCCATCGAATTCGCGGCATACCTGGTTTCGCCGCTCAGGTTGGGAATGAAGTCAGCCGCCAAAGCGGTGCCTGGGATGAAGTTCGGGCGGCCACCGCCGCCGTGGGTCGCCACGCGTTTTCGGCGAACCGCGGCGAGCGTGGGCAGGAGAAGCGAATCGGTGGCCGGGCCCCAGCAGAAGGTGACCCTGGGGTCGGACTCGGCGCTCCCCGTGAGGCCGAGCGGCGCGCGCGCCGTGCGTTCAGCCGTCTGGCAGGCCCCGGCGAAGTCCCAGGAAAGCTCCCGATCGAGGGCTTGCAGGCAGCTGCGGATGTTGTACCGGCTGGTATCCAGCCCATCGATGAAAGCGCGAATCCCGTCGTGGTCCACGAGGTGGCCCTCGGGGATCGTGGTGGGGGCTCCTGCGGTGTAGGGCCGCCGGGAGTAGGTCATGCGGAAGGTTCGCGGGGCCGGGGGCGGGTTCGCGCCCGCGGGCACGAGCGGGCAGCTCCAGTTGATCGTGAACTCGCTTGCCTCGAAGGCGGGGCCCGCCCGAGCGGCCCCCGGAGCCATCCGGGCGGTGCTACCCCCCGGGAAGAATCGGGTGCTCCCCGTGGAGGTGGACTCGCAGCGTCCGTCCTGGGGCTCGCTCCCCGGGCCGCAGCTCGCCCCGTACTGGTAGCGGTATCCGCCCTCGATGCAGGGCCGCCGGCAGATCTCGGTCGTGGCGAAGTTGGCCGGGCAACTCGGCGGAGCCAAAGTGCAGCCCTGCGTGGGCCTTGTCACCGGACGTTCACGTTCCACGCCCACCGCGGTGGATCCGGGCACCTTCGCGGCGCTGCCGCCGCCCGCGCGGAATCCCTCGGGGCCGGCCGCATCCGCGTGGGGGGCGCAGACGCCGTCCACCGGCTCGGCGGCGTCGCCGCAGTCGGTTCCGAGGGAGTACCGGTAAGTGCCCGCGGCGTTTGGAGGGGTGCAAGGCCGACGGCAGATCCGCGTCGTAGCATAGCCCGAGGGGCAGATCGGCGAAGTGACGCACTGGGGATCAATCGCTTGGGCGGGAAGCGCGTGGGCGGCAACCCAAAGCATCAGAAAGTGGCGCCCCCAAGCCATACCCTTAGAGTGTAAGGGAATTGACGCGGATGCGCTAATTGCGAAAATTGGCTGAAATCGGAAAGTCTATGTTATTGATTTCATTGAAAGGAACTCCCACCCCATGAAAACCCACTACAAGTTGCTCCTGGGTCTGTTTTTGGGGGCCTTGCTGGGAACCCTGCTTCATCCCTACGCCGCGTCGCCCTGGGTTTCGGGCCTGGCCACCTACGTGATGGATCCGCTCGGGCAGGTATTCCTTCGGCTTATTTTCATGATCGTCGTGCCCATGGTGCTCGCGGGCCTCATCCTCGGCGTGTACCAGCTTGGAAGGCACCACGGGTTGGGGAAGGTGGTGCAGAAGACCCTGCTGTATACCCTGATCGCGAGCACAGCATCGGTGGTGATCGGCGTCACGCTCGTGAGCCTGGTGCGCCCCGGTAAACTCGTGACGATGCAGTCCGACGTCGCCGGCTCGGCCGCGGCCGCTGTGGAGCGGCTTCAGGGCCAGGCGCAGGCGGCCAAACCCGTCGTTCAGGCGCTGCTCGACATCATCCCGAAGAATCCGCTCGACGCCGCCGTGCGCGCGCTCGACGGCGAGATGCTGGCACTCATGTTCTTCGCGCTCCTCTTCGGGTTCGCGCTGAGCCGCGTGCGCGGCGGCGGAAAGATGGGCCCAAGCGGCCTCATCCCCATTTTCGAAGAGGTGTTCGACGGCTGCTTGAAGATCGTGGAGTACGCGATGCGCCTCGCGCCCTACGCGGTGTTCGCGCTCATGTTCATGAGCACGCTTCGGTTCGGGCACGAGCTGCTGCTCTCGCTCGCAGCCTACGTCGCCGTCGTGCTCGTGGGTCTGGCGATCCAGCAGTTCGTCGTCTACGGGGCGATGCTGAAGTTCATCGGCGGCGAGAAGCCGCTGTCGTTCTTCCACCGCTGCCGGGACGTCTACGTCTACGCCTTCGCCACGGCCTCCTCCAACGCCACGCTCCCCAAATCTCTCGAGCTGGCCGAACACGGGCTGAAGATCCCCGCCCCGGTGTCGCGTTTCGTGCTCACGGTGGGGTCCACGGCGAACCAGAACGGCACGGCGCTCTTCGAGGGCATCACCGTGCTCTTCCTCGCGCAGCTCTACGGCGTGGACCTCTCCGTGGGGCAGCAGTTCCAAGTCGTGCTGATGTCGATCCTGGCGGGCGTGGGCACGGCAGGAGTGCCAGGCGGCTCTCTCCCTCTGATCATGATCCTGCTCCAGCAAGTCGGGATCCCGCCCGAGGGCATGGGCGTGATCCTCGGCGTGGATCGACTGCTCGACATGAGCCGCACGGCGATCAACGTGAGCGGGGATCTCGTCATCGCGCGGCTCGTGGGCGGCGAGGTGAAGGTCAGAGCCTGAAGCCGTGAGCGATCCCTGGTTCAAGTGCGAGCAGGCGATCGAGGCGGGCGGGCGCAAGCTGAAGCTCGCGGTTCCTCACGACGTCTTCTCCACACAGCGGGTCGACGAGGGCACGCTCCTGCTCCTGGACCACCTTCCCGCGCCCGCGCCGAAACGGGTGCTCGATCTGGGCTGTGGATACGGGGCGCTCGGGTTGCCGGTCGCCGCGCGTTTCCCCGAGGCGCGCGTGGAGATGGTGGACCGAGACCTGCTGGCGGTGGAGTGGTCGGCGCGGAACGCGCGAGCGAACAAGCTCGGAAACGCGGAGGCCTATGGGAGCCTCGGGTATCGGGACCTGGCGCGAGGGCGCGCGGGCGTCCCTGTGCCTTACGACTGGATCCTTTGCAACGTGCCGGCGCGCATCGGGCGCCCCTTCACCGGGCATCTGATCAGCGCAGGTCTCGGGCTTCTCGCCCCGGGCGGCGAGCTGCGAGTGGTGGTGATCCGGGATCTGGGGCCGATCGTGGAGGAGCTCCGAGATGAGCGAGGCTGGGCGCTCGTGGAAGCGGGCCGCGGGCCGAGGCACATCGTTTACGCGCTTCCGCGCGGGGAGAGCGCGCCCATCCTGGAGGAGCCCGCCGATCTCTACCTCCGCGACCGGGTCGATTCAGGGGGGCTCGAATTGGACCGTCCCTTCGATCTGGGGGGCGACGATCCGAAGCGCCTGAAGCACGGGATTCCCGTGCTGCTCGATGTCCTGCCGCGGAAATTCGCCGGCCGCGCGCTCTGCTTTCGAATCGGGTACGGCGCGGTGCCGCTCGCGGCCTTGTCGCGCTGGCCTGACTCGAGGGTCCTGGCCGTGGACCGCGATCTGCTTGGCATGGCGTTCACGCGCAGGAACGCCGAAAAACTCGGGCTCGCGGGCCCGCGCCTGGAGATCCGCGAACACGCGCATTTTCCGGACGCGTTGGAGCCGGGAGAGCGCTTCGGGCTCGCGGTCGGCGAGATTTCGCCTTCCGCAGGCGAGGCCGTGGCGGAGGCGGAGCTGCGGTTCCTGGCTTCAAGGCTGGAGGCGGGAGGCGAGGCTCTGATTCTTTGCCTGGAGAAGCTCGAGCGGGAGTGGGTGCGTGCGATTCAGGCGCGTACGAAACTCCGCGTGCATCCGGCGCTTTCGCGCGAGGGCTTCACGGTCCTGCGGCTCTCGCCTCAGGCCTAGATCCAGCGCAGGACTCCGATGAACAGCGCCAGGCAGAGAGCGTCGAGCGCGAAAAGCCCGCCGATGATCCACCGACGGAGGCGCTGGTCCCTGAGGTCGTGGATCCAAACGGCAAAGGCCGTGGCCGGGGCGTAGGCGAAGAGGATCACGCTCCAGAGATTCGGCCAGCCCCACCAGGAGTAGTCCCAGGTCAGGGCTCCGGCGGCGTTGAGGGCGGTCTCTACGGTCACGGCCAGGAGAGACGTGATGAGCACGACGGCCACCC
>JADZFF010000130.1 GCA_020850015.1 Bdellovibrionales bacterium
GCCCGCTCCGCGATCAAGCCCACGGAAAGCATCGAAATCAGCACCAGCAGGTAAAGCACCCACTCGGCGCCCAGCAGACTCACCTTCAGAAAGAGCTCGGAGATCATGGCGCTTAGGGTACACCTCGGCCGCTGGGCTTGTCGAACCCAGGGGCCCACCACTCAACTTTACTTTAAACCCGGGTTTTGGCAGGGTGGGCCAAAGTTTCAGTGCAATATCGAGTGCTTTGCTTGCAGCTCGGGGAGTTTCCGCCATGGCTTTCGAGATCAATACCGTGAACACCGTCCGCGCGCGCCGCTTCGCGTCCCACGCCAAACCCGGCATTTGGCGCGACGAGCCCGAGACCAGCTGGAACAGCTGGATCTGGCAGCAGCAGAAGCGCATCAAGTCCATGGATCAGCTTCGGCAGGTGATCAAGGTCACCCCCGAAGAGGAAGAGGCCTTCGCCAAGTCGCACGAGCAGTTCAACATGGGCATCACGCCCTACTACGCCTCGCTCATCGACCCGAACGACCCGAACTGCCCGATCCGCCTTCAATCCGTTCCGAAGAAGGGCGAGCTCACGATCCGTTCTGAAGACATGGAAGACCCCTTGGCCGAGGAGCGCGACATGCCGGTGCCCGGCATCACCCATCGCTACCCCGACCGCGTGCTTTTCTACACCACCCACAACTGCCCCGTTTACTGCCGCCACTGCACGCGCAAGCGCAAGGTGGCTGATCCCTCTTCGGCGACCGCGAACAAGCAGCTCGAGATGGGGCTCGACTACATCGCCTCCCACAAGGAGATCCGCGACGTCGTGATCTCAGGCGGCGACCCGCTCTCGAACTCCGACGATCGGCTGGAGTACATCCTCTCGCGCCTGCGCGCGATGGACCACATCGAGGTGTTCCGGCTCGGAACGCGCAACCTCGTGACGTTGCCCCAGCGGATCACGGACGACTTCGCGAAGATGCTCTCGAAGTATCACCCCGTGTTCGTGCACACTCACTTCAACCATCCGAAGGAATGCACGCAGGAGGCCTTCGACGCCTGCGCTCGCCTCGCGAACGCCGGCTGCGTGATCAACAACCAGATGGTGCTCCTCAAGGGCGTGAACGACGACTGGCGGATCGTGAAGGAGCTCAACCACAAGCTTCTGATGATGCGCGTGCGGCCGTACTACATCTTCCAGTGCGACATGAGCCAGGGCATCAGCCATTTCCGCACTCCTGTGGAGAAGGGTCTCGAGATCATCGAGAACCTGCGCGGCTGGACCTCCGGCATGGCCGTGCCCCACTACGTGATCGACGCGCCCGGCGGCGGCGGCAAGATCCCGATGCTTCCAAAGTACCTGGAGAAGCACGAGGGCCGGAAGTGGTACCTGCGCAACTTCAAGAACGAGAAGTACGTGTACGAGGAGCCGGCGAACGATTGAAGCGAGGCAGGAGCCGAGCTTCCGAGCGTCTGCAGCTTGACGGTTCATGGGGTTGCCGCGCGCACGCGGGCGGCGGACAATATGTGCGTGTCCCTCCACGAGAATCGGCAGCTTCTGGGTAGCGCGATTGTAGCGGCCGTCTGGGCGGCCCTGGCCGCCGCCTGCGCCACGATCCCGGAGGCCGAGTTCACGAAACACGAGTTCCCCAGTGAAAACGCCTATCTGGGCGCGCCACCCAAGGACCGGAAGTTCAAGGTATTGGGTGTGGTCCGGTCGAAGGTGAACTTCGCCACCTTCGATCCCGCCAAGGAGGACAAGGCCCTCTGCGCCAACTACTACAACGGCGCCGTAGGCGAGCTGCTCACTGAGGCCAGGAAGAAGGGTGGCGACGCCGTTGTCCAGGTCCGCTCAGTGACCTTCTACCTCGATGGGTCCATGCAGACACACAAGACCGCCCAGTGCTCCGACGACGGCATGGAAGGACAGGTGCTCGTCAGGGGCGTCGCCGTCAAATGGTTAACGGACTCAAAGGACTGAGGCCCCCGTCCGATCAGTGACCAGAAGGGGCGTGCCTGTCGATGGGTGAGGAAGTCCTCAAAAAGTTCGGGAAATACTTCCTGCTGGACCGAATCGCCCAGGGCGGTATGGCCGAGATCTACCGCGCGCGCCTCGCCGCCTCCGACGGCGCCGGCCGCCTGCTCGTCATCAAGCGGGTGATGGCGGGTTACGGGACGAACGCCGAATTCCTCGAGATGTTCAAGTCCGAGATCAAGGTCACGATGGGGTTCAACCACCCCAACATCGTCCAGCTCTACGATTTCGGCGAGGAACAGGGCCAACCCTACATCGCCATGGAGTTCGTGGATGGCCGCAACGTGCGCCAGTTCATCTCGCGCTTCGCGGAGCAGAAGCAGCTCTTTCCCATCGAATTCGCCGTCTGGGTGGTGGAGCAGTGCGCTGCGGGCCTCCATTACGCGCACAGCTTCAAGGACAAGATCACGGGCGATCCTCTGAGCATCGTCCACCGGGACATCAGCCCGCAGAACATCCTGATCTCCTACGAGGGCAACGCCAAGGTCATCGACTTCGGGATCGCGAAGGCCGCCACGAACTCGGAGGCCACCCGGGCCGGCGTGATCAAGGGCAAGCCCAGCTACCTCTCTCCCGAGCAGATCTCCGGGGAGGTGCTCGACGGCCGCTCGGACATGTTCGCGCTCGGAATCGTGCTCTGGGAGATGCTCACGGGCCGCAAGCTCTTCGCGGCCCCGGGAGAGAACGAGTTCGCGGTGCTCAAGCTCATCGAGAGCTGCCAGACCTACGTGAAGCCGCCTTCCACCTACAATCCCGAGGTGCCCAAGGATCTCGATTACATCGTGCTGAAGTGCCTGGCCAAGCAGCGCGACAAGCGGTTCGCCACCGCCGAGGAGCTGCAGCGCACGCTCCATAAGTTTCTTTACGCCTACTCGCCCGACTTCTCGCCCTCCGATCTCGCCTACTGCGCGAAGGATCTTTTCAAGAACGACATCGTCGAGGACCGCAAGAAGCTCCAGAAGCTCAACGGCAAGGTGGAGCAGCTCATGTCCACCGACATTCCCGAGATGCCGGCTCCGGTCGAGGAGCATCACGGGGCTCCCGTGAAGAAGGAGGACACGACCACAGTCGTGCACTCCCCCAAGAAGCCCGTGTCGACCTTCGGAGTGGAAGGGCTGAACACCAAGGTGGAGATCGAGATGCCGGCGGGCGGCATCCAACGGGGGAACACCCCCAGTCCGGGGTCCCGCGGGCATGCATCCCAGCGTGGGCCCTCCGGGGGCGGTGCCGGCCGTGCCGGCGGAGGCGCCCCGCATCCCACGATCCCGCAGTCCCAGGTGGCCCCACGCCGGAAATCAGGCGGCGGCGGCGGGCTCTTCAAGGTTGGAGTGGCGGCGGCCGGGATTCTCGCGGTGCTGGCGCTGTTCGGGCCGGACTTCGGCGGCAAATCACGCCAGGGCAACCAAAACGGCGCCCATCAGAACGGACGCGGCATGGCCTCCCAGGGGCAGCCGCACGGAAACCACGCCGCCAAAGCCGCACCCGCCGCGAACACCGTGCTCCTCAAGCTCAGGCTCGTGCCCTCCGGAGGCACCGGTACCCAGCTCGCCATCAACGGAGTGGCCGTGAATCCGTCCGAACCGATGATCCGCGTCCCTTTGGACCAGCCGCTGGAGCTAGTGGCGGAGCGCCCCGGATTCCGGCTCCTCAAGCGCGAGTTCGTGGTCGAGTCGCGCCAGGTGAACGGCCTCGAGGAGTGGGAGATGGACGTTCAGCTCACGCCCGTGCGTTTTGGCTTCCTCACGATTCACACCACTCCCAGCGCGAACGCGGTGGTGAGGGGCATGGACGAGAACTCCCGGGGGCTCGCGAGCGACGCCGCTCCCTGGACGCTTCGCACTCCCATCGAGAACGAGAAGTTCCCCGTCGGGGTATACAACATCGTGCTCGAGAACACGGTGCTCGGGATGGAGAAAGTCGTGAACGTCACGATCGAGGAAGGCAGGGCCGTCTCGCTCAGCGAGCGCCTGGAGATCAAGCGGTAACGGTGATGGTTTCGCTTGCGGCCAGGCTCATTCTCCTGATTCCCGCGTTCCTTCTGCTCGCGGACTCCGCCTCCGCGGCCTCCGCGTCCAATAACCGCACCAAGCGGAGGTTCGGAGTCATCCTGAGCGTGCAGGGCGAGCCCTTCCCCAGCTCCTACGGGTTGAATCTGGCCTACCACCTGAGCCGCATGATCACCATTCACGCGGGCTTTGGCATCGTGATGGGAGAGGAGAGCGCCTCCAGCCTGGGCGGAGGCGTGAAGTTCCAGGTCCCGAAATGGAATTTCAGCCCTTTCATTGGGGTCTCTTACGCGCGTGTTTCGGGGTCGGACGTCACCTACAGCAGCCCGGTAAGCGGCAACGGGGACTTCACGATCGACGCCGGAACGGCGCATTTCTACGGCACCGCCGGGTTGAGCTACCAGAGCGCCAAAGGGATCTACCTCGCGGGCGGGATCTCGAAGTCCTTGTCGCCCGACCAAGGTGGGATGGTCTTTTTCCACATCGGAAAATTCTTCGGAAAAGGCCGCTGAATCCAAGGCCGTGTCGTTGGCGACACGCCGCCGCGCCCAAAATATAGCGCATAGCGTCACAATGAGAGATAATGGAATCAGGTCGCGTTGAACGTTCGCAGGAGGACCTTTCCCATGCTCAGGCTCGTGCTCGCGGTTTGCGTCGTCGCTCTCTTCACGGTCACTGTCGTCACCGTCTGACGCCCCCGCGGCGCTTCATTCGTACTTATAGCCCTCGCCATAGATGCTGATGATGTGCCGCTGAAGGGGCGGGATCTTCTTCCGCAGCGCACGGATGTGGACGTCGATCGTGCGGTCGTTCGTCTTGGTCTTTCCGTCCTTCCAGACCTCCTTCAGGATCTCGTCCCGGGTGACGACCTGGCCGGCCTTCGAGGCCAGGAAACGGAGGATATCGAACTCGGTCAGGGTGAGCTGCGCTCGTTTCCCGCCGAAGCTGACCTCGCGCGCGGCGGGGTCGATCTTGAGGTCCCCCACCTGAATCGGCTGGGTGGCCGTACCGTCCTGCGCCCTGAGGCGCGCCTGGATGCGCGCCAGCAGTTCTTTGTAGTCGAAGGGCTTTGGGATGTAGTCGTCGGCGCCCTGGGTGAGGCCGTGCGTGATGTCCGTCACGGTGTTCTTCGCCGAGAGGAAGATGATCGGGATGTGTTTCGTGCGTTCGTCCTTCTTCAAGAGGCTGCAGGTGTCGTAGCCGCTGAGGATGGGGAGCATGATGTCAAGGAGGATGAGATCGGGCGCGCGATTCCGCGCGAAGTCGATCCCGATCACGCCGTTCTCGGCCGAGATCACCTCGAACTCCTTCCCGAGCATGACCTCGAGGAACTTCCGGGTGTCGGCGTTGTCCTCGATGACTAAGATACGATGTCTTTCCATATTCCTTCCTCGATGCCCGCCGCCTTTAGATACGAGACCGCCGCTTCGCGGATCGCCTCGAGCTCGAGCTCGAGGTCGCTTCCCTGCCGGGCCTGAAACGAATCCGCGAGAAGTGCGTGGAGCGCGCGCTGGAGCTTCGCTCCCTTCTCGCGAAGCACGGCGTTCTCTTTCTGGATCTCGGCGATCGCGGCCGGATCGCGGTTCCGGAGGCGGCCCTCAAGGATTTTCACTTCCTTGGCGAGCACCTCGGTGTCCGCACGAAGCTGATCCACGCGGGCCCGGGCTTCGGCGCCCGGATCGGCGGGGGGCGGGGCGGGCTGGTCGGCGGGTTTCTTAGCCTGATCGTCAGCCATCACTTCAAGGGCAGCAGCCCCTCCTGCTCGAGCACGGCCGACAGGATCTCCTTCACTCGGGCGATCTTCTTCTCGGTCGATGCCACGAGCGAGGGCTCGCGGCGGGCCCGAGAGAGCGGCTCGACGAGCGCCTCGAGCCACGCCGTTGCCGTCTTGAGGTCTGAGTTCTCGCGGCGAAGGGTTTTCACGTCCTGGGCCTTGTCGCCCGAGAGGCTCTGCTCGAGCGTCTGTTTGCGCCGTTGCAGCCTGCGAAGCTGCGAGGTGAGCTTGGCTTCCTCCGAGAGGAGATCCCCCAGGGGGCTTTTCAGGCGGGCGATCGCCTCGTCTACCGAAGGGCAATCCGCCCAGTCCGCGTTCGGCGCCACGAACACGAGCCTGACGTCGTGAGCCTCGGCGTCGCCGCGCGACTCACCGAGCTTCTCCACGGCCTCGGGCGCGATCGGCGCGGCTGCCGAGAGGTTCACGATCAGCTCCTTGATGCCTGTCTTGAGCATCTTCGTGAGACCCACGCGAAGGATGGCGGCGTGAGGGACAAGGAAGTCTTCCGTCACCACCAGGATCTGAATTTCGTCCTTCTTCTCAAGCTTGAGCTTCATGGTTTTAACAATTGTAACTATGTTAAGACCGGGAGGCGAGGAAGTTTCGGGAGCCAAGGAACAGTCACCTTGCTTTTTCTCCCTCCTGCTCCCCACACTGAAAGACAGTATGGCAGCTCAGGGACCGCCCCCAAAGAAGGCTCCCCCGGCCGCGGCCCCTCCTGGAAGCGCCGCACCGAAGCCCACGCCCGCCCCTGCGGCGAAGGCGCCGCCGAGGGCCGCGCCCAAGGCCCCGGCGGGTCAGCCCGGAAAGGTGGGAACGCGCCTTTCCACGGGGAGCATGGCGGAACGGCAGAACGCCTCGCTCGCCGCGAAGGCCGGTGATTCCGCGAAGCCGGACAAGGAGGCGAAGGAGCCGGCGCCCGCTGCCGCCACCTTCGAGGACAAGCTCGTCGCCCAAAGCTGGGTGAAGGAAATCAACGAGCCCGCCCTGTTCAAGGAGTTTTGCGCGAGGCTCCTGCCGGCCCTGGCTTTCGGTCACACGACGCAGCAACTGCTTCTGGTGTTTTCAAACACCGACGAGCGGGCGGCGAAGGTGAAGCAGCTGCTCTCGGGCAATCCCTATTACCAGAACCAGTTCCTGAAGCACGTCGAGGCCTTCCGGGGGGGGAAGGGCGATGCGCCCTCGCTCGACTCGGCGATCGTGCTTCGGGGGATGGAGAACTCCCGGAATCTCCTCGCGGCCCTCCAGCTCATGCGCACGGTGTTGGGCACGCACGCCGACTGGGACACGGATGGCAAGCTCCAGCTGGACCCAGCCGGAGTGCTGAAGTTCGCGCTCAAGGCGGACGAGGCGATGGCGGGCCGCAAGGACTCCTATTCCAGCACCGCCTTCTCGGCCGGCCTCGTGTTCGACTATCTCGTTCAATGCGCGACGAAGCAGATGCAGGACCCGAAAGCCGTGCTCCTGTTCATCGAACAGCTCTTCGCCCACGGGCTCAAGTCCGCGCGCGTGGGCATGCTGCTCGCCGACCAGATTCCTGATTTCACGCTGAAGAAGTTCGTCTTCTCGGGCTGTCTCCTCCACGACGTTGGGAAGGCAGCGCTCGCGATCTTCGCTCCGCAGTACGTCGAATTCTACGACGAGGCCCGCAAGCGGGAGCTGCCGCGAGCGGTGCGCCAGTTCGCCGAGCAGAAACGCTTCGGCCTGGGGCATCCTCTGCTCTCCTCACTGATCTGCCGGGCCACCGTCACGCATCAGCAGTTGGAGCAGGCGGTGCTCTACCATCATGCGCCCTACCAGTTGATCCGGATGGGTAACCGCAACGCACACGCGCTCTCGAGCCTGATCTGCGTGGCCTCCAATGTCGCGAACCAGCTCCGCAAGCCGGAAAACCCGAACGATCCCGTCTTCGACAGGTGGATCACGCCGGAGCTCAAGGGTTTCAGCATCCGGAAGGAGCTGGTGGGGCAGGCTTCGGAGCGCGTATTGCGCGACGGGGAATAGGCCACTCCCTCGCTCGCTCGATCCTCAACATGGCGCCGGGCACCTCCGATACGAAGGGTGTGAGCGTCCGCAACCGCTTCATCGCCATGATCTTGACGGCAGTCCTGCTCGCGCCCGCCGGCGCGGCGGCCCACCTGGATCTCGTGCCGGGCTCCCGGTACTCCTCGGTGCGCGCCACTGGCATGGGAAACGCGTTTATCCCTGTTTCCGACGACGGAGGTTCCGCGCTGTTCTACCAGCCCGCGGCCATCGGCAAGCTGGCGCGCCCCCATGCCGAGCCGCTGAACTTCCAGGTGCGCGTGAACGACGGCTACGTCACCACGATCGACCGTAATTTCCTGAAGGTCGTGAACCTCCAGAACTTCGCTCCGCACCTGCAGGGGCACTCGGCCACCTGGATCGGCGCGGGAGGCAGCATCTATCCCAACTTCTCCTTGCGGGGCTTCGGTTTCGGCATTCTCTACCAGACGGACTCCGTCGCTCGCCATGACAGCGGCGAGATCCGTTACATCACGAAGCGGCAGCTCATTCCCGCCCTGGGCGGCGCCCTTCGCCTGGCTCGTGGCATCGTGCGCATCGGTTACAGCCTGCAGTGGGTGACGCAGGCCTCGGGCGAAGTCACCCGGCCCGCGGCGTCCACGAACCTCGCCTACAACTCGCGGCTGGCGGAAGGCTCGGGGCTCTCGCACAATCTGGGCTTCGCGCTCTCGCCGCCCTCAGGACTGGGATACTCGTTGAACCTCGTACTTCGCAACTTGGGCGGCATGAGCTTCGACGGAGCGCCCCTCCTTGGACTGGCCACGAGCGAGACGGGGAGCATTCCCGATGAGCCCATGACCTTCGACGCCTCGTTCGGTATCGCGCCTAAGATGGGAAACGGCGGGGCGATGAACGCGGTCCTAGAGCTTCGCGACGTCACCAACCGGTCCAACGTCTCGCTGATGGGCCGCGCGAGCTTGGGCGTGGAGCTGCATTTCCGCAAGAAGTTCTTCGTGCGTACTGGCTGGGGCTCGGGGTACCCGTCGATCGGGCTCGGGATCATGCGCGAGCACAGCGAGCTCTCGCTCAGCTGGTACAGCGAGGAGATCGGAACGAGCTACCACGACGAGCGGGACGCCAAGTTCGCGTTCCAATACATCATCAGGGCTTTCTAGACATGCAACTTGAACTCACAGTGATCGCCGAGGGCGAGGAGCGCCGCGAGAGGTTCTCGCGTGAGCTCAAGGGCGTTTTGAGCCAGCTCGACGGGCTTGAGGCGCGCTTCCGCGGCGAACGCGAGGCGCCTGGCCAGATCGTGTTCGTGGACTCGCGGCGGGGGGACCTGGAGCGCCTGCTCACGGGGATTGACCGCAAGGGCCGCGCGGTGTTCCTGCTCGTGGGTGAGAACGAGCCCGCGCCCGAGGCTCTTACCCGGGGCTTGGCGGACGACGTTCTCGTGCATCCTTTCCGGGCACTCGAGGTGCTGAGCCGCCTGCGATTGTATCAGCGGCTCCTTCTTTGGGACGAGGTGGAGCACCTCAATGCCTCCGTCGAGGAGCTCGTGAGCCGTTTCCGCGAGGACCTGCGCCTGGCCGAGCGGCTCCAGAAGGCGCATCTGCCGGTGCGTTTTCCGCAGCTCAAGGGCGTGCAGCTCGCGTCGCGATACCTGGCGGGCCTGAAGTCGGGCGGCGACCACTTCGACGTCGTGGAGTCGAGCCCCGGCGGGTCGCTCGCGTTCCTGCTCACCGACAGCTCAAGCTACGGGCTTTCGAGCGCTTTGATTTCCGTGCTCATGCGCGTGGCGCTCAAGCTCGCGGGCGACCGCCCCGGGGCCGTGGCTTCGATGGTTCGGCGCATCCGGGACGAGATCGGGCTCGCGCTCGGCGACAAAGACAGCCTCTCGATGTTCCTTGGGGTGCTGTCGCGAAAGGACTGGAAGCTGCGATACCTTTGCCTGGGTACGGTTTCGGTGTTTCATGTCCCGAGGGGCGGCCAGCCCCGGCCTCTGGAGGCTCTAGGACCCGCGCTTAAACAGGGGAGCCGCCTGCCCGACGTGAACTCGGAGGCGGAGCTGATGTTGGGAGCAGGGGATCGCCTGGTGCTGCTCTCGGATGGATTTCAGGAAGTGGTGGGTGGGCAGGAGGGCGTCGCGTCGCTCATGCGGAAACTCTCAGGCCGCGAACCCGCAGATCTTCTGAACGAGTTTGCGTTCCAAGTGAAATCCAAGCTGCCCAGCACGGAAGAGCTTCCCGCGCAGGACTGCACGGGCCTCGTGATGGACATCGAGTCGAACGTGCTTCGCCTGGCTTAGGCGAGCGCGAGCGGCGACGTGACCGCCAGGTAGCGGCGGAGCCATTTCTTAAAGCGACGCATATCCACTGGTTTTAGTCGGGTTCCCTCCGTCCGTCAACGCCCGAATTTTGGCGTAATGCCAATGCTTCCGGTTATTTAGAGGGGTGAAAGCCGCCTACGCCCTCCCAAGCGCCTGCTCGAGGTCGGCCAGAAGGTCCTGGATATCCTCGATCCCCACGCTGACTCGCACGAGGGTATCCAGAATTCCGAGCTGCTTGCGCGTCTCGGCCGGCACGGAGGCGTGGGTCATGATGGCGGGGTGCTCGATGAGGGACTCCACGCCGCCCAGGCTCTCGGCGAGCGTGAAGACTTTCACCGACTCCAGGAACCGGCGCGACTCGGCCAGGCCGCCCTTCAGGAAGAAGGTGATCATGCCGCCGAAGCCCGACATCTGCTGCTTGGCGAGCGCGTGCTGCGGGTGCGACTCCAGGCCCGGATAGAGCAC
>JADZFF010000131.1 GCA_020850015.1 Bdellovibrionales bacterium
CGGCGGTCGAACTCCTCCGGGCCGGATGCGCCACCCGGAAAGACGAAGGTGGTCTCATGCGACAGTCCCAGGCTCAGCGTCGGACCCATGCCTCGATAGGCGTACTGAAGCGCGCCCTCGGCCAGGCCCACGTAGGAGTCAAAAGCCCCGCTGAGCACATATTCATGAAAATCGAGGGCATCGAATCCCAGAAGCTGACCGCTCAGGTAGAACCCCGAGCCACTGCCTTGAATGTATGGTGCCCACTGCCGAGGCACGAAAAAAGTCCCCCAGGGCGAATATGCGGACTCCACGGGTTTCCCACTCGGGATCCGCTCCCGGACCCCGCTCGAACCCATGAGCTCGCTCTCCGGGAACGAGGGCCGTTCCAGCGAAAGCTCTTTCCAGCTCTCTTTCGCGCCGATGGTGCCCACTCTGGCCGGGGCCCAGCCCTCTGAGCTGAAGTGGGAGACAAAAAGCTCGTCCTTCGCCGAGAAGACCGGAAAGCGAATGCCCGAATCCACGTGGGTCACCATGAGGGGGGTGCTTCCGGGACGATGGCGGAAAAGGTTTTCCACGCCCGTGATGTCGGAGATGTAGTGCAGCTCTCCCTGGGCGCTGTAGGCGGGAAAGCGGTTTCGCGCGCCGGTTTGCACCAACGTTTCCGGTCTGCCCCCCTCGAGCGGTACGCGCAGGAGGTCTTCGGAGGGTTCGCCCATGCGTTGAAGGCCAAACACCACCCAGCGGCCGTCCGGGCTCAGGGTGGGCTGCGAGGCGCGTTCGTGGGGCTGCGGAACGTAGAGATCGCGGACCTGGGAAAGCGTGGGCTCGCCGTCTTCGTCGACTTCGATCAACCCAGCCGCCACGCCTACCGTCGCGCCCCGGGAGCGCGTGAAGACCAGGTTTCGCCCATCCGCGGAGATCGCGGGATCCTTGGCGCGCAGTCCCGTGGTGAGCCAGATCTCGCGGCCGTTGTGCGAGTTCACGGCCAGAAGATCGCTGTACAGGTTGTACTGTCCCACCGGGTGGAGCGAGCTCGTGAGAATCCACCTCCCGTCCGGCGTGAAGGCCTGCGTCGCGCCCATGCGCTTCGATCCCAGGCGTCGGGTTTCTCCGCTGAAGAGATCCAGGAGGTAGAGGCCGTTTCTTCCCCGGTCGTCGGTCGCCGCCGTGTAGGCCAGGAATTTTCCGTCGGGCGAGGGCCGGGGACCGAGCACTTCCTGCGCGGCGGGCGTAAGCCGCTCGATCGGAGTCAGGGGTGCGGCCGCCAGTCGCTTCAGCTGATCTTTCGCCCTGGCCGTGGCGCCCTTGGCCCAGTCCTTCCAGACATCGTGCCAGCGGCGGCCCGTCACGGCGCGCAGGTTCCCGTTCACGAAGAAGGGCACTCGTCCGCTTGAGCGCACCGACAGGCGCCCGAGGGCCTGCTCGCCCGAGCTCAGCGTCTCGCGCCCATCGTGCGTGCGCGCCTTGCCCTCCATTCCGCGCACCACCTCGTTCATGAGGTGGAAGCCGAACATGTAGGGGGTTTCGCCGTCGGGGAACCAGGGGTTGCGTCCGCCCATCCTCCCTAGGGTCATGAAGTCAGCGTCTCCAAGCAGGCCGTCGCGCACGGCCGCGCGGATCACCATGTCGTACTCCGCGCTGCGGCCGCGGCCGGCACGCGTATGGCGCGTCTCCATCACCACCGAAAGGCCCTCGAGCATCCAGGGGGCCCAGAGGCCGTTGGGCCTCACGGCGTCGCCGAACACCACCCAGAAGGCCCACATCCCGCCGTCGAGCGCGTCCATGTTGAGGTAATGCGCGTATTCGTGCACGGCTAGGAGGCGGATCCAGTCGTCGGCCTGGCCGATACTGAACCAGGATTCCGGGGGCGTGGCGTTGAGGGTGATCCCGAAGCGGAGCGCCGGGCCCGCGCTTCCGTTGGCGGCGTCCGTGCTGTTCAGTAGCATCACCTGCACGCGGTGGCGCGGCTCCCAGAGCAGGATGTCCTTCAGGATCACGTGCGCTTCCTGGAGCGCCTCGGCGGCGGCCGTCGCCGTGGCGGCGAGTTCCACGGGGTGATGCACGTCGAAGTTGCCCGCCTTCAGCGTGCGCCAGTCCTCGAAGGGCGAGATCCCCAGCTCATCGCCGTAGAAGGAGGCCTGAGCCCCGCCGGCTCCCAGGCCGAGCAGCGCCACGAGCGCAAGCGCGCGTGCCGCGCTCACTTCTGTCTCTCCGAGAGCGCTTCCACGGTCCCGCGAGCGCCTGAGCCCAGGTGGACCTCCAGGCCCTCGCGCGCGTGGATCTTCTTCATCACGGCGAGCGCGGCGTAGGGTCTCTCGGACTCCACGGGCTCCACCGTCGTGATCCGGCCCACCTCAAGAGGCGGTTCCGCGAGGTTCAGCACGGGCTCGCCTTCGGTGGTGGGAGGCCCGCCGAGCCTGAGCCGGACGAGCCTTCGCGCCGGCTCGGCGAAAGCGAAAAGCTTCTCGATCACCTCCTGCCCCGGGTAGCAGCCCTTACCCTCGGCCACGCCTTCCTGCGCGCCTGCCTCGAGCGGGTTCACCTCGGGCGTGAGTTCGCGGCCCGGCACAGGCCCCAGGGCCTCCACGCGAAGGCGCACCAAGGCCCCCGGCGGCGGCGGCCCGACGTTCTCCATTGTATGATCCGCCCACTGGGCGATGCGCATGGGTCGCCCCCAGGCCGTAATCCAGGGGCGGCCGAAGCGGCTCGAGCCGTGGTGAAACACGCGGATCTCGTCGTCGAGCGCTTCGGTACGATTCGGCGATACTGCCGCGAGCGTCGCGGGTGCGGGCCCGTCGCCCAGGGCCCAGACGCTGGCCAGGGAGTCCTTCGGCATCGGGGCCACGCTGAGCTTCTCGCCGAAGTGGTAGTGCTCGAGCGCCTCCGTGAGGCGTCGGGTCCAGTCCTCGCTTTCGGTTTCCACCGCGAATTCGTCGGGCCCGAGGCACCAGAGGTGAAAGGCCGCGCGGATGCGCCCCGTGGGTTCGAGGATGAATCCGGGCCTGCCATCGCCCGAACCGAGTTTGCGCAGGTCCACCGTGGTGATCCGCTGCAGGAAGTCCCGCGCGTCGACCCCCGAAACGTGCGTCAGCGCCCAGCCGGCGGGCGCGGGCATTCTCCACCAAACCCCAGTCATTCCGGTAACGTACTTAAACCGACTAAACGAGTAAAGCGCGCTTGCCGGGTTCGCGCCGCCAGGGTTAGGGTGCGCCGCAATGGAAAAGTCTCAGTTCGCGCGTGAGCTCAAGGAAAAGGACGAGGTTTCGGCCCCGTTCCTGGTCAAATTCGCCGCCGTTCAGGTGGGCAAGACCGGCAAGCCCTACATGAACCTCGTGCTCATGGATCGCAGCGGCGAGATCGAAGCGCGTGTGTGGGAAGACGTGGCCAGCCACGCCGGCCAGGCCGTGCGCGACGCCTTCGTGCTTGCTGAGGGGAAGATCCAGCTGTTCCAGGGCCGCCGCCAGCTCGTGGTGAAAAAGCTGCGTGTGCTCCGCGAGGACGACGTGAACGTGAAAGACTTCATGGTCGACACCGGGCTCGACGCCGAGGCCCTCTACGCGCGCCTGCTCGGCTACGTGGCTTCCATGCAGGACCCCTACTACCGTGCCTTGGCCGAGTCCGTGCTCCGCGACGACGCCGAGATCATGGACCGCGTGAAGCGGGCGCCTGCCGCGAAGGCCATGCACCACGCCTACAAGACGGGCCTCCTGGAGCACGTGGTGTCGATCACGGCCACGCTCGACTTCCTCGCCGCGCACTACGGCCCGAAGGTGGACCGCGACCTGCTGTTCTTGGGCGGCTTCTTCCACGACATCGGCAAGCTCTGGGAGCTCAGCTACGACCGCGTCACTGACTACACTGACGAGGGCCGCATGATCGGGCACCTGGTGATGGGCGTGGAGCTCGTGGATCGCAAGATCCGCGAACTAGAGTCGCAGAACGGCCGCCTGCCTGGCCGTTTCCCCGAAGACAAGAAGCTCCTCGTGAAGCACGTGGTCCTCTCGCACCACGGGCGCCTGGACTACGGTTCGCCGAAGCGTCCGAAGTGCCTCGAAGCGGTGATCGTTCACGCCATCGACGACCTCGACAGCAAGGTGAACGCCGTCATGAAGTGGGTCGAGGCGGATCAGACGCCCGGCCGCTGGACGGGGTTGAACCGCCAGTTTGAACGCTCCTTCTACAAGCCGGATTGGGCGATTGAAGGCCAAGGCCCCACGTCGCTCAACTGAGCGAGAACAGCCGCGTCGCATTCGCGGTGGTGATCCGCGCTATCTCCTCGATCGAAACGCCTCGTACTTCCGCGAGCTTTTCAGCCGTGTTGCGAACCATGTAGGGTTCGCACTTCCTGCCCCTGTGCGGGACTGGAGCCAGGTAGGGCGAGTCGGTTTCCACGAGAATCCGGTCAGCGGGCGCGGCCTTCGCAGCCTGGCGCAACTCCTCGGCGTTCTTGAAGGTCAGGATGCCAGAAAAGCTCAGGTGGAACCCCAGCTCCAGGCAGGCCTCGCCGAAGGCGCGCGTCCCGGAAAAGCAGTGGATCACTCCCGGGGCCTGTCCCGAAGCGAGGCCCTTCGCGTAGCGCGTGAGGTGCATGAGGAGGTCGGCCTCGGCGTCGCGCGCGTGCACCACGACGGGCTTGCCCAGCCGGGTGGCGAGCTCAAGTTGTCCTTCCAGGCAGGTGGCCTGCGCCTCGGGCGGCGAATGTTTGTAATAGTAGTCGAGCCCGAGCTCCCCAATGGCTTTGCACTTTGGGTGCGCCGCCGCGCGCTCCAGAAGCCCCAGGTCCTCGAGTTTCATCTTTGCGGCCTCGTGCGGATGCACGCCCACGGCGTGGAACACGCCGGGGAAGCTGTCCGAGATCTTCTGAACGGCCGGCACACGGGCGGCCTCGGTGGCAATGGTCAGCATGCGGGTCACGCCCGCGGCGGCCGCGTCCCGCACCAGGTCGGCGGGCGTGCGGCCACCCTCGTACTCGTAGTCCAGGTGGCAGTGGGTATCGACAAGCTCCAGGGCCACGGGCGCGGCGCTCACTTGCCCGCGGCGAGCAGCTTCTCGATCACTTCGATCCAGAGGTCGGTCGGGAGCCCGCCAGGCACCTTGCGGCCGTTGATGAAGAAAGTGGGCGTGGCGCTGACCTCGAGGGCCATGCCGTCCTCCACGTCGCGGGCGATGGCGGTCTGGGCATCCGAACCGGTGGCGCAGGCTTCAAGCTCCGCGATCGGGATCCCGGTGGCTTTCGCCGCGATCGCGGCCGGCCCGTCTTTCACGAGATCTTCCTGATGTTCGAACAAGGCTTCGTAGGCCTCCTTGAACTTGCCCTTTCGAAAGGCGCAGTGGGAGACGCGCGCGGCCTGGCAGGCGGCCGGATGCAGAGGGCGGTCCATTCCCCGGTTGCAGGCGGGGTCGAGCGGGAAATGCCGGTAGACGATCCTGATTTTTCCCGGGAAGCGGTGGGAGAGCGGATGAATGGACTGCGCGCCGACCTTGCAGGCCGGGCATTGGAAGTCACTGAACTTCACGATCGTGATGGCGGCCTCCGCGGGGCCGGAAGAGGGCGCCTCGGAAAGCATCGGCACCGGCGTCACGGGGGCGTTCATCACGCCTTCGATCGCTCGCCGCGCCTGCTCGGCCGGGATGCTGGGTGAGGAGTCGAGGAGCTTCACGAGGATGAGGAGCGCGAGGCTTGAGCCCGCCAGCGTCTTCCCCATGGTCATCCACTTGGGGTTGTCCAACGCATGCTTCTTGGGGCTTTCAGGCCCCATGCTGAGAAAGATCCCGAAGCTCGTGGCGATGATTCCGTCCACGGCCAGGCAGAACGCACAAAGACCCGAGAGCTGGGTGGCCATGATGACGAAGTAGCTCGCCGAAAAGAGAACGCCGAAGGCGCCGTACAGGGTGCCCACGCGCACCGCTTCGCGCCTCCAATATACGTCGCGCGCGAACAGGGCGATCACCGCCAGGCCGGCCAGGTATGCCACCGCGAACCCCGCGAGCGGATAGCCCGGCAGGAATTCGGCGTACCGGCTCACCTCCACCGCGTGGCAGTCGAAGGTACCGAATGAGCAGTAGGAGTTGAAGTCCGCCGTGCCCGAACGGAGCCGGAAGAACTGCCGCGCTTGCAGCAGCATCAGGACGACGCCCGTGAGAGCGGCGAGGATCACCACCATGAGTCTTCTTGGCGCGCGCATGTGCTGAAGAAGGCTAGCATGGGCCATGGCCCTTTGCTACTTTTGGACCATGCGCCGCGTCCGCTCTACATCGTGGTTTTTTCATGTGGCGCTCTGCCTCCTCGCCTTCGCCGCCGCCGGCTGCGACCGGTCCCCGCGGAGCCGAACCCCGGCGAACGAGATCGTCGCGCAGCTTTCGGCCGAGCCTGTCACGCTCGATCCCTCCCGGGCCGAGGATGGACACGCCCTGCGCGTCCTGATGAACGTCATGGACGGGCTGGTGGGCTACGATGAGCAGGGAACGCTCCAGCTTCAGCTCGCGGAGTCGTACCGGTTTTCGCCGGATGGCCGGCAGGTGGAGTTCACGCTTCGGCCCGGCACGGAGTGGTCAGACGGGAAACCCGTCACGGCCGACGACTTCATCACCTCATTCCGCCGCGCCGCGGATCCCCGCACCGCTTCACGCTTGGGCGGCACGCTCATGCCCATCCGCAACCTCCAGGCGATCCTGAAGGGACGCATGCCTCCCTCGCGTCTCGGCGTTCGGGCTGATGGCCGCAAACTCGTGTTCGAGCTGGAGCGCCCGGCGCCCTACTTCGTAGAAGCCCTCACTCTCCCGCTCGCGGCGCCGCTCAGGGCGGACGTCCTGAAGGCGAACGGTGGCGAGTGGCCCGTCACGGCACCAGTCACGGGCGCCTATCGGATCCTCGAGCGCAAGATCGACCGGCACATCCTTCTCGTGCCGAACGCCCGCTACTGGAACGCGTCCGCGTTCAAGGATCGGCTCCCCGTCCGCCTGCTCTCCATCGCCGACGAGGCCACCGGCGCCACCCTCTTTGAGAACGGCAAGCTCGACATCCTAGTCCGCGTGCCCACCTTTGACATTCCCTCGCTTCATCGCCAGGGCGTGCTGCACTCGTCTCCCTTCATGGGGACTTATTACCTGGGGTTCAACGTCACGAAGCCACCCTTCGACCGGGCTGAATGGAGGCGCGCGGTCTCCGGCGCGATCCGCCGGCGCGAGATCACCGAGGCGCTCCAGACGGGCGATGCACCCGCCTGGGGTTGGGTGCCGCGCGGCCTCGAGGGTCACATTCCCTATCGCGATCCCGCGCCCAGGTTCGCGGAGGACATGAAGAAGGTCCGCGAGGCGATCGCCGCCGCGCCCAAGGCCGTGCCTGCGGTGCTGGTGAGTTACGACACCAGCGCGCGCAACCAGCTCATCCTGGAGAAGGTGCAGAAGGACGTCTCGGAAGCGCTCGGCCTGAAGCTCCGGCTCGAGAGCTCGGACTGGAAGGGTTACGTGCGCCGCATGCGCGATGATCCCTCGCAGATCCACCGCTTCGGTTGGATGGCGCCCTATGCCGATCCCTCGTCGCACATGCAGGTGTTCCTCTCGGACAACAGCAACAATCACTCGAAGTTCAGGAACGCCGAGTACGACTCGCTCGTTCGCAAGGCCTTGGAGCTTCGACGGGGCGCGGAGCGCGCGAAGCTCCTGGAGCGGGCGCAGAAGATCCTCATCGAAGAGGAAGCCGCGGTGATCCCGCTCTTCCACTACGAGCAGGTGTTCGCGCTGATCCCGCGTCTGCGCGGTTTCAAGGCCAACCCGTCGGGCGTGGTGCTTTTCCGGGGAATTCGGAAATCCTGAAAAGGGAACGGGCGCCCCGAGAGACGCCCGTTCGTCGAACTCAACTGGCGGAAGCTCGGCTCCTGCCTTGCTTTAAGCGTAGACCTTCTCTTTGTGTTCCTGCGTTTCCTTGCAGGAGAGGCACAGCGTGGACATCGGGCGCGCTTCGAGGCGCTTCAGCTCGATGTTCTCCTCGCAGTCCTCGCAGGTGCCGAAGGAGCCGCTGTCCAGACGGGACAGGGCTTCCTCGATCTTCGAGAGCAGCCGCCGCTCGCGGTCTCGAAGGCGGAACTGCAGGTGGTGGTTCACCTCGGTGGCGGCGAGATCCGTCTCATCCGGCAGGTCGTCCGCCGAGATGTTGAGCGCCTCATTTTTCAGAGCGCTGCGGGAGCTGGCCGTGAGACGGGCTTTTTCTTCCGTGAGCAGCTTGCGGAATTTCGCGAGCTTTCTGGCATCCATGTCCTGATTCCCCCCATGTCACTGACTGGGATGGTTCCCAGTCAGAACTCAGGAGTGTAGTCGGGTCGGACATTTTGGCAATCTGATTTTCCTAAGAGAATATAAGGAATTAGCTAAGATCTGAATTCCCGTTGACGCCGCTCGGGTTTTCAAAGTAATTCCTGAAGCACTATGTCAAGAACCGTCTCAGCCCCCTCCGGCGGACTGCCCGGCTTGGTGGTATTGGCTGCCGGCCATGGCAAGCGGATGCGCTCCTCGTTGCCGAAAGTCCTCTCTTCTATTGCGGGCCGCCCTCTGCTCCACCACATCCTCGACCGCGTGATCGCGGCCGTTCCCGGCGCGCCGATCGCCGTCGTGGTGGGCCACCGCAAGGAGGACGTGATCGCCTCCGTGCGCGCGGAAGAGCGTTTCGCGAAGCTCGGCATCGAGTTCATCGATCAGGGCGACCCACGCGGAACGGGCCACGCCGTTCAGTGCGTGATGGCCACCGCCTGGGGCAAGAAGTTCGCGCGCCCGCGTGGCGCCGTGATGGTGCTCCCCGGCGATCTTCCGCTCATCCGCGCCGAGATGGTGTCCGAGCTCGCCAAGCCGCTGGGTCGCATCGACGCGCTTCGGCTGCTCACCACTGAGCTCCCCGATCCCACCGGCTACGGCCGTGTGATTCGCAAAGGCCGCGGCGGCCCCGTTCAGCGAATCGTGGAGGAGCGTGACGCCGATACGCGCCAGAAGACCGTGCGCGAGGTGGCCTGCTCCATTTACCTCTTTGACGGCGCATTCCTCGACAAGGGACTGGGCCTGCTCGACACCAAGAACTCCCAGGGCGAGTTCTACCTCACCGATCTCGTGCAAATCGCGCGCAAGCAGCGCCGCAACGTGGCCGTGCTGGCCTGGGCCGACGAAGTGGATCTCCGGGGCATCAACGACCCCTGGGAGCTCGCCCTTGCCGCGCGCAGCTACAACCGCCGCCTGCTCAAACGCTGGGCGGTGGAGGGCGTGCGCTTCCAAAACCCAGACAACACCTTCGTCGACGAGGGCGTGACGCTTTCCGAGGGCGTGGAGGTGGGCACCGGCTGTGTGCTCTCTGGCAAGACCAGCGTGGGCAAGGGCGTGAAGCTCGGGGCCAACGTGATTCTTGCGGACGTCGTCGTGGAAGCGGGCGCCGTGATCAAAGCCGGCACCGTGTGCGAAAAATCACACATCTCTGCGGGCGCCAGTGTGGGCCCTTACGCACACCTGCGGCCGGATTCACACGTCGGGCCCGAGGCGAAGCTCGGCAACTTCGTGGAGCTCAAGAATACCCGCATTGGGGCAAAGACCGCAGTGTCGCACCTCTCTTACCTCGGTGACGCCGACGTGGGATCCCGTGCTAACATCGGATGTGGATTCGTTACGTGCAATTACGATGGCCGAGTGATCGACGGGAAGCGCAAGCACTCCACGATCATCGAGGACGACGTCTTCATGGGAAGCGACTGCCAGACGGTGGCGCCAGTGAAGGTGGGTAAGGGCGCGTATGTTGCATCGGGCTCCACGATCACTGAGAACGTCGAGGCGGACGCCCTGGCGATCGCGCGCAGCCGGCAGGTGAACAAGCCGGGCTACGCGAAAAAGCTGCGCGAGCAGAAGTAAGGAACGAATTTTATGTGCGGAATCGTAGGTTACGTCGGTCAACGCAAAGTCGGGGACGTGCTCCTCAAAGGGTTGAGCCGCCTGGAGTACCGCGGATACGACTCCACGGGCGTGGCGTACTTCAAGGGTGCCCACATCGAGGTGAAGAAGAGCGAAGGCAAGCTCCGAAACATCGAAGAGATGGTGAAGCGGGATCCATCCGCCGATCGTCTTCAGTGCGGCATCGGCCACACCCGCTGGGCCACGCACGGACGCCCCACCACGCAGAACGCCCACCCGCATCGCACCAACCACATCGTGCTCGTGCACAACGGCATCATCGAGAACTTCGAGTCCATTCGCGCGGACATGATCAAGCTGGGGCACTCGCCCGCTTCGGAAACCGACAGCGAGCTCTTCGGCTTTCTCGTGCTCGAGGAAGAGAAGAAGGGAACCGACTTCCCCACCTCCGTGCAGAACGCGTTTCGCCACCTTGAGGGCGCCTGCTCCGTGGTGGTCATGTCCGAGAAGCAACCGGGCCTCATCGTCGGCGTACGCAACGGTTCGCCGCTTGTCGTGGCGCTCGATCCGCAGGGCGGCGCCGTGTTCGCCTCCGACGCGCAGCCGCTCTTGGAGTACACCCGAGAAGTCTTCTTTCTCGAACACGGCGACATGGCCATCGGCTCCGAGAAGGGCATCACCTTCCGCGACATCCGCACCGGCAAGGAAGTGAAACGCGAGAAGACCCTGCTCGATTGGTCGGCCGACAAGCTCGACAAGCAGGGCTTCCCGCACTACATGCTCAAAGAGATCTTCGAGCAGCCCCTCACGATGGTCGACACCCTGAACGGGCTCCTCGATCGCGCGCGCACCGATCCTTTCCCCATGGCGCAGCAGCCGGGCCTGGCGATTCTCGAGAAGGCCGAAGAGATCATCTTCATCGCCTGCGGCACCTCCTGGCACGCGGCGCTGCTCGGCAAGTACTGGCTCGAGCGTTGGGCGGGTATCCCCGTCAGCGTGGAGCTTGCCTCCGAGTTCCGCTATCGCGACCCGGTGGTGCGTCGGGGCACGGTGATCATCGGCATCTCGCAGTCCGGCGAAACCGCCGACACGCTCGCCGCCGTGAACGACATGCGCCGTCGCGGTATCCCCACGATGGCGATCTGCAACGTTCGCGGGAGCACGATGTCCCGCGAGGTCGACGCCACCTTCTTCACCTCGGCCGGCCCCGAGGTGGGCGTGGCCGCGACGAAGACCTTTTACGCGCAAATGCTTGCCGTGTTCATCATGGCCGGCTACCTCGGCCTGCGCCGCGGGCGCGACACCGCGAGCAAGATCCCGCACATCTTCCAGCAGCTGCTCAAGGTGCCGCACATGCTGGAGTCCCAGCTTCAGCAGGACGGCAAGTTCGTGAAGCAGATCAAGGAAGTCGCCAAGCGGGTTGTCGCCCAGAAGGGCTTCTTCTTCGTGGGCCGTGGCTATAGCTTCCCCATCTCGCTCGAAGGCGCGCTCAAGCTGAAAGAGATCGCCTACGTCCACGCCGAAGGCTACGCGGCGGGCGAGCTGAAGCACGGCCCGATCGCCATGCTTGATGAAGACATGGCCGTGGTGGTGCTGGCGCCGAAAGACGGCTGGCATGAGAAGACCGTGTCGAACCTCCAGGAAGTGAAGGCCCGGGGCGCGCGCATCATCGGCATCGGCAATCCCGACGACGACAAGATGAAGCGCTTCTCGGACGAGTTCATCCCGCTGCCCATGCCGGTGGGGGGCGAGTCGCTCGACGAGAGCCTCTACCCCTTCCTGCTTGCTCCGGCGATCCAGCTCCTGAGCTACGAGATCGCGCTCCTGAAGGGCACGGACATCGATCAGCCCAAGAACCTCGCCAAGAGCGTGACTGTCGAGTGAACCCGCTCCCTCTGCGCGTCCTCGCCATCGGTGCCCTCGCCGCCTCCGTTGCGGTGCTGCCGCAGTGGCTCTGGCGCACGCCGATGGGCAAGGGCGGGCTTGTTCACGTCGCATCTTTCTCGCTCGTGGCCGCGCTCGCAGTACTTCTGGCTTCGCGGCGCGGGGGCAGGCCTTTCCAGGGGCTGCCCGGGCTGCTCCGGCACGTGCACGCGTCTCCGTCGGATGGCAAACCGGAGTCCTGGTTTCGCCGCAGCCTCCTTTCTTTGATGGTGGCCATCACGGGCGGGTCCGTGGGCCCCGAGGGTGCCGCGATCGAGGTCAGCCAGGGTTTCGCCTCGCGGCTTCAGGGCAGTTCCGCGCGTTGGTTCGAGCCCTTTCGCCGCACGGACGTGGCTACCTCGCTCGCGGCCGGCGTGGCCGCGGCTTTCCACGCGCCCTTCGCCGCCGTCATGGTGCCGCTCGAGCTCGGCGTGGGCGGCCGAATGCTGCCCGCCGTGGGCGGCGCGCTCGTATCCTTTCTCGTGTCGCGCGCGCTTTGGGATTTGGCGGGTCTTCCACCTCTTCTCCCGGCCGGCGTTCCGGGCCCCCAGCTTTCGGCGCTCCAGTGGGAGCTTGATCGTTGGGTAAGCCTCGTGCCCGCGGCAGCGGCGGGCCTCGTGCTCGGATGCGCGTTCCTTCTCTTTCACGGGCAGGCTGCAAAAAGCGTCATCACGCTCGCCTCACGCCGGCCACTGCTCGGTGCTGCGGTTCCGGCGGTGGTGCTCGTGGCCTTGTATCTTTCATTTCCCCCGAGTCTGCTGCCCGCGCCCCAGGCGCTCTCGCGTGTGCTCTCCGAGGCTTGGAACCCGGATCTCTTGGGCTCGCTCGTGGCCGCGATCTTTCTAGGTGTCGTGATGGCGTCGGCCGGGATTGGGAGCGCAGGCATCCTCTGGCCGCTCTTCACACTGGGCGCTGCGGGCGGCTGGCTGGCCGCTTCGTGGACGGGTGTCACGGGCCCCTTCCCCGCGCTCGCGGGCGCGGCTGCGCTCTGGGGGGCCGCCATCGGCGCTCCCGTGGCGGGCGCGCTCATCGCCTTTGAGCTCACGCGTGATCCCGGCGTGCTCGCGGGCTGCCTGGCCTGCGCCTGGCTGGCCAAAGAGGCGCGCCAGAAGCTCGTGGGCGGGCCGCTCGTGGAACGTGTGCTCGAGGAACTTGGCATCGAGGTGCGCGATGGCCGCTCCATCGCCGTGCTCTCTGCGCTCAAGGTGAGGCAGGCCATGGTTGCCGATCATGCTGTGGTGGGTGAGCATGAGCCGGTGGCCAAGCTCCAGCAGATCCTGGCCGACTCGAAGTATCCGTTCCTCTGTGTCATCACCGCGGCCGGCAAGTACGTAGGGCTCCTCACGGCCGACGTCGTTCATGCCGCCGCGCGCGAACCCTCGCGTGAGGGCGGCGCGCCGCTTCAGGAACTTCTCGAGGCCAAGGATCTCATCTATCGAGCCGGCGTGCGCGTTCAGCCTGTGCGCATGGAGGATTCCTTGGTTGTGACATCGGGCGTCTTTCACCGCACACCCGTGGTGCCCGTGGTGGGAGAGGAGCTCCGGGTCGCCGGCTTGCTTTTCGACCACAACGTTCGTATTGCCTACGAACAGGAAGTGGCGCGGCGGTCTTTGGCATTTCGCGTCACGCCCTGAGCGTCCGCCAAACTCAGCCAGGAGCACTCCCCTTTGATCGACTTCGAATCCGCACCGGAATCGGGCGCGGGCGCCGCGCGGCGCTTCGCGGGGGCGTCTTCCTTCGGAGCATCGGGCGCTCCGGCGGGGCAGGCCCCGCTCACGATGCAGACCCCTGAGTCCGAGCTGCCTCCCTATCTGCGCTCCCTGAATCCGCGCCAGCGCGAAGCTGCGCTCGCCGTCGAAGGTCCGCTGCTCGTGCTCGCTGGAGCGGGCTCGGGCAAAACGCAGATGCTGATCTCGCGCATCGCCTACCTCGTGGGCCATTTGGGCGTTCAGCCCTGGCAGATCCTGGCCGTGACCTTCACCAACAAGGCCGCGCGCGAGATGAACGAGCGCGTGACGAAGGTGCTGGGCGGGGGGGCTGGCAGCTCGCTCGGGCACTTCGGGGCGATCCATCACCAGCCCGAGATCGGCACCTTCCACTCCGTCTGCGTGCGTCTGCTTCGACGCGAGCGTGAGTTCACGCCGTTCACGAAGCCCTTTGTCATCTACGACGACTCCGACCAGCTCTCGCTCATCAAGTCGGTGATGAAGGGTCTCAACATCGACGACAAGATGGTGAATCCCAAGGGCGTGCAGGCGTTCATCAACCGCGCCAAGTGCGACGCCCACGAGCCCGAGGACATCAAGCCCGGCGAGTTCAGCCTGTTCGAAAAGCAGGCCAAAAAGATCTACGAAGCTTACCAACGGGCCCTCTTCGGCAACAACGCGCTCGATTTCGGCGAGATCATCACGATGACTTACCGGATTCTGCGCGACAACCCTGAGCTTCGCGCGCGCTACCAGGCCCGGTTTCGCTACCTGCACGTCGACGAGTACCAGGACACCAACCGCGCCCAGTACCTCCTGCTCATGCAGCTCGCCTCGGGCAACATGTGCGTCGTGGGCGACGAAGACCAGTCCATCTACAAATGGCGCGGGGCTGACATCCGGAACATCTTGGATTTCGAGAAGGATTTTCCGGGCGCTCGCATTGTGAAGCTCGAGCAGAACTACCGCTCCACTCAGATCATCATCTCGGCTGCGAGCAAGGTGATCGGCAACAACTCCCAGCGCAAAGAAAAGACCCTCTGGACGGCCAACCCCCAGGGTGAGCCCATCCGCGTGATCCGCTTCGTGGACGAACGCGCCGAGGCCGACCACGTAGGCGCCACGATCTCGCAGCTCGTGCGCGAAGGCGGGATGTCGCTCAGCGACTTCGCGCTCTTCTACCGCACGCACGCGCAGAGCCGTCAGTTCGAAGACGTGTTCCGCCGCGAGAACATGCCTTACCAGGTGGTGGGCGGCGTGCGCTTCTACGACCGCAAAGAGATCAAGGACGTGCTTTCGTACTTCCGCGTGATCCTGAACCCGTCCGATTCCGTGAGCCTCATGCGCATCATCAACGTGCCGGGCCGGGGCATCGGCAAGACCACGCTCGAGCGGCTCGACGATCTCCTGGCCGTCTCGCGTGCCTCTGTGGGTGATTCTGGCGAGGGCGGCGCTTCGGATCTCTGGTCGCTCCTGGGCGAGGTCACCTCCGGGCAGCACGAGGTGGGCCGCGGGGCCGTGCCCAAGCTCCAGGCCTTCGTGAAGATCGTGCGCAGGCTCATGGAAGAGCAGCCCAAGCTCCTGCTTTCCGAGCTCTACCACCTCCTGCTCGATGAAACCGGCTACGTGCGTTCGCTTAAGGAAGAGAACACGGTGGAGTCGCTGGCGCGCGTGGAGAACTTGGAGGAGCTCGACACCCTACTGCAGGAATTCGAAGAAGATCAGCTTCGCAACGTAGGAGAGGTGGGCAGCGAGCCTTACCTGGCCGCCAAGTCTGCGCTTCTTGAGCGCTTCATCGAAACCAGCACCCTGGCCTCCGAGGCCGACAAGGAGTTCCAGCCCGCCTCGATCAAGCTCATGACCTTGCACTCGTCCAAGGGCCTCGAGTTCCCGGTGGTGTTCATGGTGGGCATGGAAGAGGGTTTGTTTCCTTCCACGCGTCCTTGGGAAGACACTCCGCCTGAAGAGATCGAAGAGGAGCGCCGCCTTTGTTACGTGGGCATGACTCGCGCGCGGAAGCGCCTCTTCATGAGTCACTGCGTGGCTCGGCGTCTCTGGGGTCAGTTTCTCTACCAGGAGCCCGCGCGGTTTCTCGACGAGATCCCCTCTGAGTTCATCGAGGCCGTGGATCTTTCGTACGGAGGTAGGCCCAAGCCTACCTGGTCGGGTTCCGGTTACTCGCCTGATGAGGGTGCCAGCCGTTCGTCGGCTTCGCCCGCGCGCGCCAAGTCTTTGGCGGGCCCCGCGGGCACCACCCGCGTGGTGCGCGACGAGTATTCGCAAGACGCTCCCTCCGACGTTTCGTTCTCCGGCACCGACCTCTTGGGCCGCAAGCTCAAGCACCCCACCTATGGCAGCGGAACCATTGTGGAAGCCTCTGGTTCAGGTGAGCAAGCCAAGGTCACCGTAGAGTTCGCCTACCGCGTCCGCCGGAAGTTCCTGTTCCGGTTTGTGGCGGAGTTTTTGGGGTAGGCCAATATCGACCAGGGCGCTTTCTCCTCGTTGGTGTAACGATCTCCGTGCCCTCTGTTAAGGGAGGCTAAGACGGAAGACTCTTGGATACGTGCCCTAGGTCGACTTCTACAGGATCGGAGGGGACTCACGCGCGCTTCCGCCCGCAACCCGAGAAATCGTCACCTTGAACTTTGGTGCAAACCGCTGGTCTCATTGGGGCGCAGCAAAGTAAGATGATAGTGCTGAAACATTGGATGCACGCGTGGGAGAGTTTTCGGAATGGATGCCGCGAACGCGACCCTCTTTGACTGGCAGCATCGGCGAATCCATCGAAGTCGATGGGACGATGCTCTCGAGTTTTTCGGGGTACTTGTTCACCAATCCCTGCCTATTCGCGTAGGGAAGAAGATCGTCGCGCAGCAGAATCAGCGCTACTTAGGGGGTTGGGCGCTTCTGCTGTTCCCGTCTTTTGCTGCGCTTTACATTGCCCACTACTTTGGAAACGATCAGCAGAAGACGCCACTCGAACTATACTTTAGGTATCGCTTTGGGATGGCTGCAGCGATCCTATGTATAGGAGCGATAGCGGTTATATTCAGGCAACGAGTGGGAGTTCTGAGAGCGTGCTTCCTTGTTCTCGCGACCCTACTTTCCGTAGTGCAAGCATGGTCTATGACGCTTGGTCCCGCGATTACGATCAAATGGATCGTTTGGCTCCCGGCCCTAGTCTTTATCGTCACATCCAATTCGCTGGTCTTCTCAGTGGCGTGGCTGGGCGCGCTGGTGGCAGTCACGCAGCCCTATTGGGAAGGCAAGGAACTAGTAACGCGGGCGCTATTTAGCGATTTTACAATCGCGTTCGTAGCGCTTTTGTTCGCTCAGATCGCACGAAGAATCTGGATAATATCCGGGATCAATTATCACATGTTTGAATTAGTTACCGAGGAGCTGCGCGAACAAGAGCGCATATTCTATAAGGAGATGCGAAAGTTTATCGCGCCTGTTTTGGTTGAGCGTATTGAGAAACAAAGGGAGAAGCATCAATCTCCAATCGAGCCCGTGGACGAGGTCCTAAAGCGCACTCGAAAGCAGGTTGTCGTCCTCTTTTCTGATCTAAAGGATTTCTCTCAGCGATCAGAAGACCGAGAGTTTGTGGAGAAGGAGCTAATTCCATCTGCGATTTCAATTATCGACGAGGCCGAGAAAAACAAGGGAATTGCGAAGCAAATTGGTGACGCAGTCTTGATTTATTACGACCTCGAAGATCCGGAACTGAGTCTTCTCCGAGCGGTACGTGACGGGCTGCGATCCGCAGGTTTGGAGGCGGACCGAGTGCGTAGCTTGGCGAGAGAGTATCCTGAACGCTTCTTTTCCATCGCAATAGGTATTGCGACTGTGGGAAATATGGCGTCAGTGCAACATTACGAACCCACTGTGATAGGTAAACCCGCTAACCTTGCAGCAAGAATCGACGCGTTGACCAGGCAGAAGACCCTCCAGGAGATACTACTGCAACATGACCGCCCGACAATTCTGTTGTCTGGCGCCGCCGGTGAAGTGTTGAAGGCTTTCTCCAGGGATCTGAAGTTGCGCGCAGTAGAGTTGCAAACCTTGGGGTTGCAGCTGAAGTCATACGCAGATGAGACGCGAATATTTCTATTTACTGCCGACGAGACGAATCTGTCTCTCCTAAATCAAATCCTTCGGCTTAATGCTATCGAACAGCTTTGGGTGAGAGGTGAATGCTAATGGCTATTAAGTTGAACGATGAGGTGCCGGCAGAAGCGGCAAGAATTCACGGAGCAGTTGTCCCTCTGGAGCTCACAGAAAGGGATCCCGTCAAAGCAAGGGTGTTGATAGGTACGCAGTCGAGAGATGTTGTGGTCAAGAGGTACTCGCCCTTTGGCATCGAATTCGTCAATACGCCAGATACAAAACTGGATAAGGGCAGCGAGGTGTCCGTGGTTGTGCGCTTGGGCGACGACGAAACGACCTTCAGTGGGCTCGTGGTGGATCATCTCTACAAACACCGTGACATGCTACTTGTGGGAGTTCGTACGTTCAGGCCGCAGGTCACGGGCGAGCTGCAAGGCGATCGACGTCAACACATACGCTGGAACTGCTCAGACGACTACATTCCGCGTGGTCGAGCGGCAAATCCGCTAGTTTACAACGATTTCATACTTTTTTGGATCGAGAACGTTTCTGCTGGTGGGCTCCGGATTGTTACGAGCATGAGAAATAAGCTTCTTGGAGTCGGGCAGCGACTGGATTGCACAATAAGTCTACCCTTGGTTGGTAGTGTTCAAGCCACCTTAGTCATCAAAACTATTGATACAAAGGCGATCAAAGGAAAGCAGGAGCTTGTTCTGGGTACGCAATTCGTCAGTCCAGGCGATCTCTTCAAAATGAGTCTGGCTGAGTATCTTCTTAATTTTGCGGAAAATGTGACCATAGGCTCTCTCATGAGGGATGGGTATCCCATCCGCAGGGCCTCGAAATGGCTCGACTTCACATATGTAAAAACGCAGGAGGAGTATCAGTCGGTGTTGCATTTGCGGCATGCGACGTATCTGGCGGAAAACAAGATCTCTCCGGACAAGAAGGTGATGGATATGGCCGACGAGTTCGACAGTCGCGCACAGATCCTAATTGCAAAGCATAAGGGGAAGATCGTCGGATCGTTGCGCGCCATGTTTCACGACTCGCCAGAGCAGAGCGATATAGGACGATACGTGAGGTTTCCTGCTGAGTTTCCGAAATTTGCGGAGATAGTTGAAGCGACGCGTGTTTGTACACATGCAGAGTTTCGTGGGGCGGACATTATGTATCAGCTTATGGCTCACCTATTGCTAACTGCGATTAAGCACGGCAGACGATTTGTGGTGGGTGGTGCCGCGGGCAGTTTGGTGGAGTTTTACGCTAAGATTGGGTTTAAGCCGGTCGGCGTAAGATACCGGAGTCTGGCTTTGGATGGAATCGAGCATGAGCTTATAATGATGGATACACACGAGGTTGCGTTGGGTAGAGGAATCGGTATCAAGCCCTGGAATCAGCTCTACGGTCCAGTCATTGACTACATGGTGGAGAATGAGATCGTGGTACCGTCGAATATTGATCTTATGCGTATCAGTCTGAAACGTACTGTGGGTGCATTGCTATTTTCGCGGTAGTGGCTCTCGGGGCGGCGTTAACGGGCGTCGTCGGCGGCATGTTGCGTTTCCTTGCGTTTGCTGGGCTTCCTAATCAACGGGAGTAGTGCGCCAATAAGTATGCTTGCTGCTGCGATGAGCTTAGATAGCGGAAGTGGCGTCAGTGTCAGGACGGCCTCGAAGGAAAGCGCCCAGGGCACACGAGAAAGTGAAAGCAGAGTGGCCTTCTGTGCATCGAGGAGAGTGTATAGCTGCATGAAGGTATACTGAACGAGGACTATTGCGAGTGTCGTGATGGCAAGTGCCGAGGGCGTGACCATGGTTAGATGGGGACCTTCGCCAAGCAATAGTAGACTAGGTATGCAAACCAGTGCGGACATAAGAGAGCCGCTTCCCACTGTGGCTCGCTTGCTGTGCTGGCCTACCATCAGAGAGCGCGCCGCGAGAGCGGACGTGCCTTGAAGAAGGCCGCCAAAGAGAGCCCACGCGTTGAGCTCGCCTCCTCTTTGCAGCGTTGCTAGACCTAGGACGCAGCTGAGCGTGCCCAACAGCTCCAACTTTGTAGGCGATTCCCTCAAGAGGAGATGCGCGCCAAATGAGATGGAGACGGTGCCGGCGATTGCGGCAGCGAATGCGCTAGATGTGGCTGCCGTGGACTGTGCCCTAAGGATACAGAGCTGAGATCCGGCGAAGAGGGCGCCTCTTGCTAGTAGGCGATAATTGGCGAGTGCAGACATGGTGCGGCCGGGGAAAGCCAGCATATGGACCAGAAAGACGACGACAGATCCCAGCGCAAATGCAGGCAGGCCGCCGGCGGTAGACTCCATCTTGAGGCCCAGGTAAACTCCAGCAGTTAGGGCACCGTAAGCTAGACCATAGATCAATTTCCAGGTGGGGAGGGTGCCATCGTTAGTCATTCGTATCTCGCATTGCCAATAAGTAGCAGATCAGAAGCGATTCGCGCCGTAACGGTAATGGTGGTCCGTAACGGTTTGCGAGTCTATGATATGCTACCGATTGATTCGGGTTCATAGCGAAGAAGAATTGGTGATAGAGCGCCCGGGTCGAAAGATGGAAAAAGCGGCGCTAGCAGGCCGTTGATAAAGGCTGGCAGCCACGCCGACTTCAGTTAAATTCTCGGCATGCGCGGACAGGTCAACGAGTCGCCCCAGTTATTCGCTATGTTTCAGGTCGAGGAGAGGATTCGCAAGGATCACCCCCTCCGTCAGGTCAAAGAGGTCGCCGACGAGGTACTCCGGGGCATGAGCCGGACCTTCACGGCGATGTACTCGGAGATCGGGCGTCCGTCGACGCCGCCGGAGACTCTGCTCAAGTCGCAGCTGCTCATGGCGTTGTACTCCGTGCGTTCGGACCGACTCTTTTGCGAGAAACTCGACACGGACCTGCTTTTCCGCTGGTTTCTCGATATGGATATCGACGCGACGTCCATCGATCACTCGACGTTCTCGCGCAACCGCGAGCGTCTTCTTGAACACGAGGTCGCCATGAAGTTCTTCGAGAAAGTCGTCGAGTTCGCGCGTGGCAAGAAGCTGTTGTCGAGCGAGCACTTCACGGTAGACGGGACGTTGATCGAGTCGCTGGCGTCCATGAAGAGTTTTCAGCCGAAAAAGGCGGAAGATCGCAAGCCGCCGTCGGACGACGACCCCGGTAATCCGACGGTGAACTTTCACGGCGAGAAGCGCAGCAACAAGACCCACCGGTCGGTGATGGACCCCGAGGCGCGCCTCTATCGCAAAAGCAACGGCACGTCGTCGCAGCTCTGCTACATCGGAAATGCCGTCATGGAGAACCGCAATGGGCTTTGCGTCGGCTTCCGGCTCGACCGCGCAAATGGAAAGACAGAGAGAAAGGGCGCGATGAAGCTGCTCAAGAGGCTCGCAAAACGCGGTTTCAAGCCCAGTTCCGTGGGCGCGGACAAGGCGTACCACACGCGGGATTTCGTCGGTTATTGCCGAGAAAATAATATCGCCCCGCACGTGGCCGAGCAGAGCAAGAGGAGCGTACCAGGTCTTGACGCCCGGACGACGCGGCACGAGTCTTACGCGGTCAGCCAACGAAAGCGAAAGCTGATCGAGCAGAAGTTTGGCTGGCTGAAGACGGTCGGAGGGCTCTACAAATCGAGATTCTTCGGGCGTCGTCGGACGGAGGCACAGGGCCACATGGCGCTGGCGGCGTACAACCTGCTCAGAATCGTCCGACTGATGGCGATGCCACAGGCCGCATAAGGGGCGATGGCCCCGGGGCGGGGCTCGCGCCCCGCAGAAATCCCGCGCGCGATCAGGATTTTTAAAAAATCAGGAGATGTGGCGCGCGGAGTGCGCCTTTATCAACGGCCTGCTAGAGAGAAGCTGCGGTAATATCGTTGATCGAGTCAATGCTAACGAGTGGGAGTTGGAGTTTCACGGTGGTACCGGTATTTGGTTCGGAATCAATGGAAAGCCTACCGCCACACGCCTCGGCGAGTTTCCTGGCATGAAACAGGCCAAGGCCAGACCCACCGACCTTGCCGAAAGTTGCCCCTTTGTTACCTAGGTTGGGCAGAATGTCGGGTGGAATTCCCCTTCCATTGTCTCGAACCACAATATCGATGTAAGTGTTGTTCGGCACAAGATCAACGGCGACGTGTCCTGCGGAGTCAATTGCCTCCACCGCATTGTCAATGAGGTTAGACACAGCGCGCTGCAGCTCTAGTGGGTCTACCAGCGCGCAGAATGCGCCAGTGGCTCGAGAACGCGTGAGAATGGCGACTTCGGCCCGATGAATATGGCGAGCGCGTTGTTCCGCGATTACGGGGGTTAGTGCCTCGACGAGGTTGCAGGCTCGAACGTTTAGTGTGCGAAAGCTTTCGGCGTGATGATGAGACAAATCATTAGCGATCTTCCTAATTCTCTGTAAGGCCATCTTTGAGAGCGCTCTCTGTTCGTCTTCCATAGAAGCGACGGACGTCAAGATTACTCCGAGTGCGGATATGGGTGCGCGGATGTCGTGCGCAATCTGCTTGTCCCGTTGTAGTAAGGCCTCCACAACGGCCCCCTGTATCTTGGCCCTCGTGGCTTCAATTTGAGCGAGTCTGAGCGTTTCGAGTTCGGCGATAGAGATTTCTTCATCACTTGAAAATCCACTCTCAAGAGGTCGCAAGAGATCGCAACGTACACGTCTCACAATCCAGTAAACAGACCCGCCGGCGACGGATAGCGCAACTAGGGCGAATAGGATTGCGACCAGCCATGTGTGGTCGGCACCCAGCGCTGGCAACGCCAATTGGAGGCGGTA
The DNA here is from genome assembly GCA_020850015.1 of Bdellovibrionales bacterium. Taxonomy (GTDB): domain Bacteria; phylum Bdellovibrionota; class UBA1018; order UBA1018; family JADZFF01; genus JADZFF01. The sequence continues at coordinate 22,394 of JADZFF010000131.1, forward strand.
GTTGTCGAATCCAGATACAGGCGCCTCAAGTACTCTGATCAGCGGACTTACGGGTCGATAGTCACAGCGCGTACTCAATCCGCCCGAACTGGCGACAAGGCGGTCTCCGTGGCACACTGAGGCGCCAAGGCTGCCAAGCTGCCAACGGGTTGCGTCTACCGTTGCCTCAAGGAGCGGAAGATTTCGTTGCGCGAGGGAAAGCGATAGTAGATTTATTGCCTGATCAAAACTGGCGTCCTGACCTGATCGAACCATTCTGAGGTGGTTCCACGCAAGAGCTACGGAGGCAAAGCTCAAGACCGCGATAGCGCTTCCGACAGGAAGCGCAGCGTTTCGGAGAAACCAAGTGCGAAGTAGCATATCGACAGCCCCTACTTAAGAGAGAACGCATCAAACTGAGCTTCGCCTCTTTGGAGCGCTTCGTTTCTTACGTCAACGCGGTCAGATCGGATTAGTGCGGCCGATCTCGTAAATCCAAGGTGCACGATTGGGACCGATCGAAGTACCTCAGTTGCAACGGAGCGATAGTGGCCGTCCATTTCGCTGGCAGATAGTAGCGACCGGCCACTTTCAAGTAGATCCCCAACCGAGTCCTGATATGTCACTCGTTCAAGAATCGAACCATTTCTGCCGAGTGCATGATATACGCCGTCTGGGTCCGCGTGGGGAATGCTGAACCCGCCAAATATGACGTCCCATCGCTCTGGACTAGCAAGTATTGGGAAGTAGTTCCCGATATCAACTCTATTTACTTCTGTTCGAACCCCTAACCTGTTCAGCCCTAATCCGATCGATCTCAGATTGTCGTCCATCCACAATCTCAATGGGCGCTCTCGAGTGCACTCAACCAAGTGAACCAGGTGCTCCTTCCCTTTGTTTACGAGTTCGATCGCCTTCGACTCCGGTAAGCGTCCATGTTGTCCCTGGAGGTATATCTGAGGATCCCATGGAACAAGTTCCGGTGTGCCGATGGAGACCGGCGATTCGCGCAAAGCAGTCCAAACAGCGTATTGGAACGCCTGTCTAAGCTCTCGGGTTCTAAAGCACTTGCTTCCGGTATGAGAGTTTACATATCCGACCCTGTGTGAAGAGAAGGGGCCCGGAATCGCAGAGACTTGGTGGCTTCGCCAGGTCGATTCCGGAATTGCGCTTCCGGTTATTGCGGAAATCACATCTGTCTCTCCGTCCTCTAGATGGGTGAGGATGCTCTGTGGCGTGTCGTGATAAACCTCAACCGGGACGGGGGGTGTTCCAGCAAAGTATGGATTGGGTCTAAGCGCGACCCGATTCGGGGCAAGTTCGTGGATTTCATAAGGTCCAGATCCGAGGAAGCCGCCCGGGGTGGTCTTATAGACTGCGGCACGGCTGCCCGATAAGTAGAACAGCGCCATACGAAAGGGCCGGCTAAAGTGAATTGTCAACGTGGTCGGATCTTCAGGAACTATACCGGAGATATGGCCGCGTGACTCAAATTCGCTAAACCCCTCTAGCATGTAGGCCATGTCGAGTAGGCTGCCGTTGTCGACATTAGGAACCAATCGCAAAGAGCGCTCCCATGCAACTTTGAATGAGCTCGCGAGGACCGGCGATCCGTCCGAAAATTTCTTGTTGGGGTCAAGCCGAAACGTAAACTTGCGGAAACTTGCGTCGATTGACCATGTCCGCGCAACAGACGGCGCTGGAATGCCCCCCAACGTGCGACCCACGAGGGGCTCAAATTGGTTCTTGAGTAGTACGTCCGCCCAGTAGGTGTGTTGAAGGCCGGGGTCAAGGCTGCGCCAAGGGCCTCCAAGCGCGATTATCAGAGGTTTTTTGTTCATGTTGCAGCCACCTATAAGGAGCATTGTCAGTATAATCGAAGTTGTCCGATGGGACGGGATGCGAGTCGCTAGTGCGCTACTCTTGCGGGTAGATTCGGCTATCGCCATGCGACACCAACGCCCTCTCATCAACCGTAATCATCCCTCGCTGGCGCAGCAGCGCCACAACCGCTTCAAACTCTAAGTCGGCCTCGGCGCCGCTGAGTTCTGGCCGTCGAAGGCGGAATCTCGCAAGCGCTTGCTCGAGAGTGGTGCGCACAGTCAGTGGCGGGAGGACATCTTCGCGAAGGCGGCGAATCCGCGGATCGAGAAGGGTCCACGAACCTGTCGTGCCGAGTGCGCGCGCAGCGATCTCATTCAGGGCTTTCGATCGCTCCAACGAATTTGCCTCGGCCGTGAGGGCGCTCTCTGCCGCAAAAGCGACAGAAGGAATGGGCATGAGCGCGAGCAGCGACAGCGCCCGACTCCTAAACCAACGAGTAAACGAGATCGTCATGTTCGGTCCTTTCTCTTGAGGATATTATTGAAAGCCAGCACCCAGGATCCGGGCCCAAGAAGTCCCCGTGCTCGGCGTAGGCGGCATTCCGGTCTCCGCCGCATCGCCGGTAGTGTTCGCAGGTGCCGCAGCCACTGACGCGTCCGGACCGGAGCCGTTGCAGCAAGGGATGAGTGAGAAACAGCTGTTCGAGGCCGCTTTCCCGCACGTCGCCCAGCACAACTCGGGAGCGGCTCGAGGCGAGGAGCTTGCCCTGATAGTCGACTACAACGGCTTCCCAGAAGCGCCCGCTCCCGCCTAGCGTTGGGTGTAAGAGATGCATCAATGGCATTCCGGTGTGGGTTCGTACTCCCGTCCTGGCGGACTCCCTCAAGATCGCTTCAAAGGTCGCCTTGAGTTCGAGGGGTCCCAGGGGAGTTTGATTTCCGTTGGCACGGGCGGCCCTGCCGTAGCCCACGGACACGAATCTCGTGAATCCCATGAAGGGGACCGCCCAATTCCTCGCCAGCTCGAAGAACTCGGAGATTCGATGTGCATTCTCCTGAGTAAG
>JADZFF010000132.1 GCA_020850015.1 Bdellovibrionales bacterium
CCTATCATCTGCTCGCTTTGCGACGACGCGTTCCAGGCGGTGCCGCGGAGCCTGCGCGAGGCCGGATACGCGCTGGGTTCCACGTCGTTTGAGGTGATCTGGCAGATCGTGCTGCCCGCGGCGCGCGCCCGCGTGCTCGCGGCCGTGGTGCTCGCGCTCTCGCGCGCCATCGGCGAAACGATGGCCGTGACGCTCGCGGCCGGCGCCTCGCCCAAGCTCACGCTGAATCCGCTGGAGAGCATCCAGACCATGACCGCCTACATCGTTCAGGTGAGCATGGGCGACGTGCAACACGGGGGCGTGGAGTATCTCACGAGCTTCGCCGTGGGAGCCCTGCTTTTCGTGATCACGTTGGCCCTCAATCTGCTCGCCCAGCACTTCGTATACCGGTCGCAGGACGCGGGGGCCGTGACCTGATGTTGGAGTCCACACGCGCCGGGGCGATCCCCGCCAACCCAACAAAAGCCGAAGCCGCCCCCCTGGAAACCACCGGAAATCTCGTGTTCCGCAAGCGGCGTGAGCTTCTTTTCAGGCGTCTCGCCGCCGCGGTGACCTGGTCGGTGATCCTGATCCTGGGCACGCTTCTGTATCGGATCGCGGCCGATGGGCTTCCCTGGCTCAGCCTGGAGTTCCTGTCGGGCACGCCCTCGCGATTCGCGCACAAGTCCGGCATCTATCCGGCCCTCCTGGGCACGGCCTGGCTCATGGGCCTCACGGCACTGTTTTCCATCCCGCTCGGGGTGGCCGCCGCGATCTATCTTGAAGAGTACGCTTCTCGCGGGCGGTTCACGCGCATCGTGGAGCTCAACATCGCCAACCTCGCGGGCACTCCGTCGATTGTGCTTGGGCTTCTGGGCCTCACGGTATTCGTGCGCTTCTTCGGGCTGGGGCGAAGCCTCATGGCCGGTGCGCTTACGCTCACCCTTATGATCCTGCCCACGATCATCATCGCGTCGCGCGAGGCGCTGCGCGCAGTGCCGCACACGATCCGTCAGGCCGCCTACGCCGTGGGTGCCACGCGCTGGCAAACGGTGCGTGGGCAGGTGGTTCCCGCCGCGATTCCAGGTATCATGACGGGCATCATCCTGGCGCTCTCTCGCGCGATCGGCGAGACAGCCCCGCTCATCGTGATCGGCGCCCTGAGCTACGTGGCGTTCGCACCCTCGGGCCCGATGGACCAGTTCACCACGCTTCCGATCGTGATTTTCAACTGGGCGAGCCGGCCCAAGGTGGAGTTCCAGCAGATCGCCGCGGCGGCCATCCTGGTGCTGCTCACGGCCATGCTGCTGATGAACCTCACCGCGATCATGATCCGCCAGCGCGCCCAAAGGAGACATCGCCAGTGAATCTTACCCCGAATACCCAGGCTTCTTTGGCGGCGGACGCGGCCCACCCCACGGTGGTGGAGTGCCGCGAGTTCAGCGTGTACTACGGCGACAAGCAGGCCGTGCGTTCAGTGAACCTGGGCTTTCCCGAGAAGCAGGTCACGGCTGTGATTGGCCCCTCGGGCTGTGGCAAGAGCACGCTTCTGCGCTCGGTGAACCGCATGAACGACTTCGTGCCCGGTTTGCGCACCGACGGCCGCATCCTGTTTCGCGGCGAGAACCTGTACCGAGACCGCGTGGACGTGGTGGAGGTACGCAAGCGCATCGGGATGGTGTTTCAGAAGCCCAACCCCTTCCCGAAGAGCATCGCCGAGAACATCCTCTGGGGCCCCCGGATCAACGCCATGGTGGCCCGCGGGCGAGAGGCGTCCGAAGAGCTCGTGGAGAGTTCGCTTCGCAAGGCCGCGCTTTGGGACGAGGTGAAGGACCGGCTCGACGACTCGGCCTTCGGCCTTTCAGGCGGCCAGCAGCAGCGTCTGTGCATCGCGCGTACCATTGCGATGCGTCCCGAGGTCATCCTGATGGACGAGCCCTGTTCGGCGCTCGATCCGCGCTCCACCGCCAAGGTGGAGGAGCTGATCGCCGAGCTTCGGCAGGAGTACACGATCGCGATCGTGACGCACAACATGCAGCAGGCCGCGCGCGTTTCCGACAAGACGGCCTTCTTCTTTGAGGGCAAGCTCATCGAGACGGGCCCGACGAAGAAGCTTTTCACCGCGCCCGAGCAGAAGCAGACGGAAGACTACATCACGGGCCGGTTCGGCTGAGGGAGCGGGGAAGCCATGAGGACGATTGAAGCGCAGCTGAACGTGATCAAGGACCAGCTCCTGAGCGTGAGCACCCAGGTGGAGCAGCTTTTCGGCGACGCCGTGCGCGCCGTGGATACTCTCGACGCCGTCCTGGCCCGGAAAACCATAGAATCGGATCACCGCATCGATCGCGAAGAGGTGGAGGTCGAAGAGAGTTGCTTGCAGGTGCTGGCCACCCAGCAGCCGGTGGCGAATGACCTGCGCTTCCTGGTGGGCGTACTGAAAGTGAACAACGACCTCGAGCGCGTGGGCGACCTGGGTGTGAACATCGCCGAACGCGCCTTGTTCCTGAGTCAGCTCCCTCGCGTGGACGCGCCGTTCGACTTCCGCGAGATGGCCGAGAAGACCCGCCGCATGCTGAAGGGCTGTCTGGATTCGCTCATTCAGCGCGATATCGAGCTCGCCAAGCGCGTACTCGCCGCCGACGACGAGGTCGACGCCATCAACCGCGAGATGTACGCCCGGGTGTACAAGGCCATCGAAGCCGACCCCGCACGCGTGCAGAGCTACATGCAGTATTTGAGCGTGTCTCGGCACCTGGAGCGCATCGCCGACTACTGCACCAATATCGCCGAGGACGTGATCTACATGGTCACGGGCAAGATCGAGCGGCACAAGCCTGAGATCGCGGTGCCGCAGCAGGCGCGCTGGACCTGAGCTCGCGGAGTTCAGGGCTTGAAGAAGAGCTCCTTCACCTTGGTGAGCAGCTTTTCGTGGTCGAAGGGCTTCAGGAGGAGGCCGTTCGCGCCCTGGCGCGCGGCATTCTCGAGCTCGGGGCGCGTGACGGCGCCCGAGACGAGGATGAAAGGGATGGCGTTCAGCACGGGATGGCCGCGAAGCTCGGCGAGGAGTTTCAGTCCATCCCAGCCGGGCATTTTCCAATCGGAGATGACGCCCGCCACTCCGATCTCGCCCGAGGTCTCGAGCTGCTTGTTGAGGTAGGTGAAGGCCGCGTATCCGTTGTCCGACTCTGCCGTCGTGATGCCCTCCTTCTTCAGGAGGGTGGAAACGAATTTCAAGGCGCTGGGGTCGTCGTCCACTACGAGCACGGGAAGTTTGGGGGCTCGGGCCATGCTGCGCTCAGGGTAACAGGCGCGGGCGGTTTTCTCAATTCCTTGAGTTGATGCGTGTCGAGGGGCGGTACAGCAGGAAGGTGAGGTCGTCGGGCTTGTGGAACGGAGAGCTGCTCTCGCCCGACATGCGTTTGGAGGCGGTTTCGACGAGTCTTCGTGCGGCCTGATCGAGCGAGCCCGCGCGCACGGACGTCACGATCTCGTCGAGCGTCAGATTGTCCGAGAGTCCGTCAGAGGCGAGCACAACCGTGTCGCCCGCGTCGAGCTCGATCCACGAGCC
>JADZFF010000133.1 GCA_020850015.1 Bdellovibrionales bacterium
GAGGCCGGCGCCTGCCTGGCGGGCGGCCACACCATCGACGACGACACGATCAAGCTCGGCTTCTCGGTGAGCGGCTTCGTGGCGAAAGAGAGGGCCTGGACCAACGCCGGCGCCCGCCCCGGCGACGCGCTCATTCTCACCAAGGGCCTGGGCACGGGCACGATTACCTCGGCCCTCAAGAAGAAGGAGGCGCGCGAGGACTGGGTGCGCGGCGCGATCGACAGCATGATGACCCTGAACCGCGCAGCCGATCTGCTTGGCGCCCAGGGTTCGGGCCGGGGCATCGAGGTTCACGCCGCCACCGACATCACGGGCTTCGGGCTTGCCGGGCACGCGCTTCAGATGGCGCAGGCGAGCCAGTGCACCTTCCGCCAGCGGATGTCTGAAGCCCCCACGCTCCCGGGCGCGCTCGAGTGCCTGCGTGCGGGTGTTCTGAACCGCGCGCACCGCACGAACGCGGCCTACGCCGAGGGCAAAGTCGAGTTCGCGCCCGGGCTCCCCGAGGAGCTGCGCTGGCTCGCGCTCGACCCCCAGACCTCGGGCGGGCTTCTGCTCTCGGTGCCGAAGGCCCAGGCGGCGGACGCGGTGTCGCGGCTGCGCGAGCGATTCCCCCGCACGGCCGTCATTGGCGAAGCGATGCAGGCCGGTCCGCTGCCGCTGGTGCTGGAGAGCTGAGTCGGTCTTGAGGGTCTGAGCGCGGCTGCTCAGCCCCTGGTGCCTGCGAATCCTGAGGGATTCGTCGGGTTCGGGAGCGTCTCGCCGAAGACGTCTTCCTCCCAACCGGGAAAGGCGACCCCATGAAGGATTCGGTGCCTCAAGGGAGGTGCCAGCCCGATCCCGCGTCGAGCCCGACGCGGCGCCTTTGATTGCCCGTTATTGGGGCCCACGGCCCCTGGGAATTCCCCCTTCCCCGCCCCTCCGACCCGCGTTATGGTGGATACCTTCCTACCTACAGCCTGTGATGCGGAGAGGTGTCCGAGTGGCTGAAGGAGCTCGCTTCGAAAGCGAGTGTACTGGCAACAGTACCGTGAGTTCGAATCTCACCCTCTCCGCCATCTTTTCCCTTACAGATTGATGACTTCGAGAATGGGCCCGAACCCTGAGGGTGGCCCGTCCTGGGCCGTCTACATTGCGAAGTGAACGGAAAGTGAACAGGGTGGATCGAAGGCCATACAAGTCCGGCATAATGGATCTGAATGGTTTCGAATTGGCTCGTCACCCTCTTAGTTCTGCTCCTCCTGCTTCCCCCGTTCGTTTTGCCCGAACTGATCCTCGGACCCTTCGTAAGATGGGTCGAAGGCAAGTACGGGAAAGACGCCTGGCCGAAGAGGTACATCCTGGCCCTCTACGCCTTGTTGGCGGTCTGCCTCGGCCTGCTGTCACTCGACGAGTTCGTTGGACCAGGGACGGCAGCAGAGGTCACGATCCTTCTGGGAGGCGTGTGCCTGGTTGCCCTCGTCGCCTGGCCCATCTCATATCTCTTAAGGAAGCTGGCCATCCCCTTCTCGAGGAAGATGTCCGGCAACCCCAAGCGAATGACCGAGATTGCCAACCGGATCACCTACTGGGCGACGCTCATTGGGCTGCTGCTCCTGATCGCGGCCTACAAGGCCCGCCTCTTTGGCTCTGGAAGCGGCATCCTTCTGATCGCTCAATAATCCACTCAGCCCAACCTTCCCCGCACCCCCGCCAACCTCTCGTCTGCCCGACGGATTTACCGCACAGTGGCAGCCTCCCCTCAAACTGATCCCCTAGCCGTCGTAGTGGTTTGCGGCATAATGAGATCATGTACGTCCGGCCAAACCTCATCTACGGACTATTTGCCATCACGCTTGGTCCAGCCTTGTTCGTTTGGCTGGCCGGGCTCGCGTTCTGGCTGGTTCAGCCACTAGCGAGAGCCCTTGAACCAAACTCGGCCGTGAGTTTGATTTTAGCCACCAGTTGGGGGTCAGCGACCATCGTCATGTACGGCCTCCACCACCTTCTCCTTCTGATCTACTTCAAGAAGCGTCCCATTCCGCCCCTGCTCTCAAAACGAGTATGGAACTTGACGACCTATCTCATTCTCGCTTCACTCGCCGTCTTCGTTGCCCTGGGTCACTTCGATGTCGGGCCGAAGTTGAGAGCACTCTTTCGGTCATGACTGGGCGGCGGAAAGTCTCGCTGATCATCGTAGCCATCTTTGCTTTGCTATTTAGCCTTGAGCTCGGCCTCTACAGTCACTGGCTCTCCGGCAAAGTTGCCCCCGAGCAGAAGACCGCCACGTACATCAACCTTGCTCTCTCGGGTCTGGTCGGCGTTGGGTGCGTGCTGTTCCCCGCGTTTGTTCTCCGGCCCCTGATTGCCAAGTGGGTCAAAGCCCGCTCCAAGAACGAAGCCGAGGCGCAGATCACGACCAACAAGATAGTGGCTCTTTCGATCCCCATCCTGCTGGTCGTTGTCCTTTACCTATACGTCTACGTTTTCATGCTCGACTGGTTTCTCGTGGTTCAGCGGATTGCTACCTGGATCGACGGCTAGACTCCGACCAACCCTCCCCGCAATCCCCGCCAACCTCTCGTCCGTTCGGTGCATGTACCGAACCGTCGCCGAGAGGCTCTTGTGATTGAGGAGTCGCCGCAGGTCCTCCGCGCTCGCGCCCTGCTGCACGTAGAGTTCTGTGCAGGAGTGGCGTAGCTCATGCGGTGTGACCTCCTTGACCCCTGCCTCGCGGCAGAGCCTGGGGAGGATCTGCGTGACAAACGACTCGTAGATCATCATCCCGCCGTTCACATTCGGCACGACGAAGTCTTCGGGTCGCTTGCCCCTGGCGTGCTCTTGGAGAAAGGCCGCCAGAACCGGAGGCATGGGGGCTCGCCCCCAGTCTCCTTGCTTGGGCTGATCCTGAATCACCCGCAGCTTCTTGTTGAAGCTCGCGCGAATCAGGATCTGGCTTCGCTCGAAGTCCACAGCGCTCCAACGGAGCGCCTGAGTCTCGCCCGGTCTCAGCCCCGCCAGAAGCCCGATCCATATGGCGCCCCCAAGCCGGTGGTGCCGGACGGATTCGAGGAGCTTCCAGCTCTCCGCTGGCGAGAGAAAGTCCCGCTCGATCCTGCGCACCTTGGGGCGGAACCTCCGCCTGACCGGGTTGCGATCCAGGATCTCGTAGAACTCCACCGCATCCTCAAACATCTTGTGAAGGATGTTGTAGAGGTGCAGCGCCGATTGGGGCGATTGCCCCTTTCGCTCTAGTGCAGCCATGAGCTGCCCGATGTCCACCGAGCGCAGTTCCTTGAACCGTCGGTGGCCCAGCATGGGCAGGAGGTGCTTCCGCGTGACCATGTCCTGCGTGCGCCGCCAGCCTTCCGAAACTCGCCCTCGGCACTCGTTGGACCACTTGGCCCAATATTCCGCGAAGGTCATTTCACGGAACTCTTGCGTCGGGGCGAGCCCGCCCCGATCCCGCTGGATCAGGAGGCTTCGCTCGTACTGCTCGGCCTCGATCTTTCGATCAAAGGTCTTGGACGGAAACCAGCGTCCAAACGGATCACGCACCCGGACCAGATACTTGGTCCGGCCTGCGTCTGTTTTTCTTTCAATGATGGCCATCTGATTCTCCTTGGGTTGGAGAGTCAGCGGCGTTCGCGATGCGTCTGATTTTCAAAGATCAGACCGCCTTTTATCATGCACAGCTCGGGCGTTCCAACCGCCGCCCCCACCCAAGGGCTGGACGGCTTGGGAGTCGCTCCAGAACGCGAGGTCCTGCCGATCGAACACCACCCGCCTCCCGTGCTTGCGGAACGGAATTCGACGCTGGTGCACCCAAGCGTACAGCGTGGAAGGCTTTACGCGCAGGAACTCGGCGGCCTGCGCAATGTCCAAAAATTCAACCATCAGAATCTTCCCCTCTCATAGATAGGCAACGGACCTCGGATCGACCACGGAGGTGCCGGAGGATCACGGAACAGCTCCTCAGGCGTGGTGAGCGCAAAGGGCTGTTGGGGCGGCGCATGCGGGAGAAGCTTCTGGAGCTTGCGGTAGATGATGCCGTCCGCGACGAAGAGGACGACCGTCGCCTTAGCGGGATGCGCCCACGCTTGAAGCACGCGGATGTAGACATCCCTCCTCCTCGCCAGCTCTTCGACCTCCACCACGATTCGCTTTCCCGAGGCAAAGACCATGGCGCCGTCGCCGATCGCGGCACTGGAGCCCTTCTCGCCCGTGTAATCGCGAAGCAGCACGGCCCTTGGCATCCAGTCGCCGCCGAGGAGCGCTTCGAGCCGGAAGCGGATCTGGGTGACGAGCGCATCGTGCTGCGCCCAGTCCAGATTGAGCCTGCGGTTGTAGTGAAAGTCCCAGCGCGACTCCGACCGCGCGACCTCCAACCCCGGATCGGTGAGCCGGATGAACGTGTACCCGCCGGGGACGTACTGCTTTCGGCTGATGTAGCCCGCCGATTCCAGCTCCCGGATACGCCGATAGACTTCGGTCCGATGCACGCCCTTGAACGGACCTCGCATCAACTCCCGTGGCCGCAAAAACTGCTGCTCGTAGATGACGCGCAGAATCTCCCGATCCCTCGCCTGGATCTGAATCATCAAAAATATCCCCCCTACCCTTAGGGCACCCAACCCCGCCCGCGCCTCTTCCCTCCCCTCAACGACTTCACCCCACGCCGCTGCTGACCCCAGTCACGCAACATCGTGGAGGGAGTGGGGTCAGCAGCGGCGTGGGGTGCGCGTCATGGTGCAGATGTGCGGGATCGCGGGAAGATCAGGCGCGCGCTGGGCCTACAGGGGGCCCTACGAGGGGGGTGGGGTGGAGGGGGTACTGGAGGTCCAGCCGTTAGAACTCGTAGCGCAGCGCCAACAGGCCTGCCAGGCCGCCTCGCCCGTCAGGGACCGCTGAGGTTTCGATCTTCAGCTCCTTCGCCCGAACTGTCCGGTCCGTCCGAAAGTGGTCGCGATAGAAGAACGCAGCAATGGCGGGAACAAATGTCGCGACGCCAGAAACCCAGCGGGCTCCAACGGACTTTGTATCGCTCCACATCCAGACGTTCAGCCCCGAATTGATCAGCGAACCCCAGAGGTAGGTCTGGTTGCTCGCGCGGTACTCGTTCGGGCCAAACTCCAGCTCGGACTCCGAGCTGGTCTTGAATACGCAGCCGCCACCAGTGCCAATCATCGTGAAGGCGCCGACAACAATCCCTGAAATGGAAAGTGCCCCCCAACCGGCGTTCTTGCCTCCTGCGTCTTTCAGGTAGGCCTGCCGGGTTGCGCCATAGGTAACGCTCGATGTGATGGTGCCCAGGGCGACGTACATCAGGGCACGGCGCGAAAGCGTTCGTTCAAGCTGTTCGCGCTCGGGCGAGCAAGAACGGTCAAAGAAGGCACTCGCTGGCGACGGGGACAGGATGTACCCGAGTATCAAGAGAACACTGAGCCTCACCGTCAGCCCTTTTGGACCGGCGTGACTTGGAGGACCATCGCTTCACCAAGATGGTTCTCGGTGATCTTGTAGGCAAGAGAACTTGAAAGCGTATGAATATACGCATGGTGCACAGTAAGTACGAGATCCTGAAGGTTCTGATCGTTTTCAAGCTCTGAGACCTTAAGGCCAATCGCCTTACAGTCTTCGACATGAACATGCCTCGAATGCGAACGGTGCTTTGAATGGTCCGACAGGTGCTTCACAATGTTGTTCGCGGCCTGCTTTGCTCCGGC
>JADZFF010000134.1 GCA_020850015.1 Bdellovibrionales bacterium
CCATCCTGGAGCTTGCCGCGAAACGCGGCCTCAAGGTGATGGAAGACGTGGCCCAGGCCTGGGGTGCTGAGTATCAGGGAAAGAAGGCCGGCACGATGGGCGACATCGGCTGCTTCTCGTTCTTCCCTTCGAAGAACCTCGGCGCCTTCGGCGACGGCGGGCTTCTCACTACGAACGACGACAAACTCGCCGAGCTCACACGTAAGCTGCGCGCCCACGGCGGCAAGAACAAGTACCTGAACGAGATGCTGGGCTACAACTCGCGCCTCGATGCCGTGCAGGCTGCGATCTTGAGCGTGAAGATGAAAAACATCGACGCCTACAACGAGCGCCGGCGCGAAGCGGCCATCCGCTATCGCGAGCTGCTCGGGAAGATCCCAGGCGTCGTGGCGCCCATCGAAGCCTCGGGTTGCAAGCATGTGTACCACCAGTACACGGTGCGCTTGACCTCCGCGGATCGGCAGACCGTGCAGGACAAGATGACGGCCTCAGGCGTGCAGACCATGGTGTATTACCCCATGCCGCTGCACCGCCTGCCCATGTACGGCTACGCGGAAGGTTCGCTGAAGCAGGCCGAGCTTGCCTCCCAGCAGGTGATCTCGCTCCCGATCGGTCCCGATCTCACGGCCGAGACCCAGATGATCGTGTGCGAGGCGCTGAAAAAAGCGCTTTGAGGGTAAGGCCGACCGCGTCTGGGTATCCGATTCCCAAGTGATACACGCCGCGTCACTGGGTGACGCGGCGTGTATCACTTGGGAATCGGATACCCAGACGGTAAGACCCTGCCGTGACCAGCAGACTCGCGCCCGACGATCCCCGCCGCCTGCCGGTGGATCACCCCGGGTTCAAATTTCACGAAACACGCAATCCCTACTACGCCAAGATCCGCGATCTGGCCGACGGAGGAGCCGCGCTCGACCACGACGCCGAAGAGCGGCGCGGGAAGTGGCGTGATCTGTTCCGCGCCCGCGCGCCCGGACTGCCCGCTCAACTGAGGCTGGTGGTGGAGGTGGGCTGCAACGGCGGGCACCTCCTGAACGGCTGGGCCGAGCGCGAGCCCGGCACGGCCTTCGTGGGCGTGGACTGGAAGTACAAGCAGATCTTTCTCGCGGCGGACAAGGCGCGGAAGAAGGGGCTCGCGAACGCGCTTTACGTGCGCAACCACGCCGACCGGATCGACTACCTGTTCGGGGAGGGGGAGGTGGACCGCCTGGCGGTGTATTTCCCGGATCCCTGGCCGAAGAAGTCCCAGTGGAAGAACCGCACCGTGAGGGAAGACTGGTTCAGGAAGGCCGCGCGCGTGGTACGGCCCGGGGGCGAGCTGCACATCAAGACGGATCACGCGGGGTATTTCGACTGGATGGAGGGTCACCTGGGAAGGTGCGGAGAGCTTTGGGAGACGCTGGAGCTGACTCGGGATCTGCATGCGGGCCACCCGAGTCCGCTGGCCCTGGAGATTCCTGACGTGACGCTGTTCGAGCGCCTCTTCATCCGGGATGGCCTGCCCATCCACTCGATGCTGCTTCGGCGGCGCTAGTCCTCAGGCGCCAGGCCCCGCGCCGTAGGAGTGGGGGCCCGGCCGTCGTAACCGGACCCCCTCACACGAACTGCGTATTGCCTTTAGCCAACCGAACCGAACCCGGGGTTTTACCCGCCGAGCAGGTTCAGGGCGAGCGAGGCTTGAGTGTTGGCCTGACCCAGCATCGCCACGTTCGACTGCATGAGGATGTTCTGCTTGGCGATGTTGGTCGACTCCTCGGCCACGTCCGTGTCACGGATGCGGCTGTTGGCAGAGGCCAAGTTTTCCGTGGTGATCAGCTGGTTGTTCACCGTGGACTGCAGACGGTTCTGCAGAGCGCCCAGACCCGAACGGTTTTCGTTGAGCTTCGTGATCGCGAGGTCGATCTGCTCCAGGTTGCCCTGGGCAGCCTCTTTCGACGCGGCCGAGACATCCCCGAGACCCAGGCTGTCGAGTGACGTCTGGTAGTCGGTGGTGACGTAGCTCAGGCGATCCTGCACGGGGTCGTTGTTCAGGCCGACCTGGATGTCCAGCTCGCCGCCTTCCCCGTTCAGAAGCTTCATCCCGTTGAACTCGGTAGAAGCGGCGATCCGGTCGAGCTCAGCCTTGAGGTGCTGAACTTCCTTGTCGATGAAGCCCCGCTCGGTGTCACCGACGGTGTCCGAGGCGGCCTGGATCGACAGCTCTCGCGAGCGGATCAGGATGTTGGAGATTTCGTTCATCGCGCCCTCCGCGACCTGGATCATCGAGATCCCGTCGTTGGCGTTCCGGGTCGCCTGTTGCATCGACCGGATGTGAGCGCGGAGTTTTTCGCTGATCGCCAGACCAGCGGCGTCGTCGCCGGCGCGGTTGATGCGCGAGCCCGAGGACAACTTCTCGAGCGAGCGCTCTTGAAGGTACCGGTTCCCGTGCATCGCCCGTTGGGCGAATAGAGATTGTGTGTTCGTTGCAATACGCAGACCCATACAGTTCCTCCTGTGTCGTGTGTGCTCCTTCCTTGAAAAGAACTCCCGGCAATCCCTGCCGGTGTTGTGTTCAAGGCACTCATCGGGGGGCCGACGCGGCGACTTTAAAAAAAGTAGTTAGATCAACTACTTACAGTTGACTTAATTTGTCGGACAATGATCGAGTGACGGATTTTTCTCCATGGACTGCGAGCAGTTATCGGGTGTCGAGCCGCTGGCGGCGGCGAAGCGGATCACAAGAAATTCGAAGTGGATTGTTCTCTTTGCGGCGAGACCAGAGTGAAGACGTCCGGCACCAGAGCGAGGAAAGTTCAGCCGGTGGTCAATCCTTGCCGGGCGATTCCCGAAGAAGAGAGGGATGGGAAGCCGCACTCGCGCGATCGTCTGCCTGGTTTGGGTTTCGGCTGGCGGAGCCCTGCTCGCGGGATGCAAAGGAGGACCCGAGGCCGTCTGTGGACGCGAACTCCCGAGCTGGCGGGCCGAGCTCGCTGCGGCCCAGGGGCAGCTCCAGGGTTTCTCAGTCCCTGAGGGACGCAGCCCGGCCTCCTTAAGACGCGACCCGTTGCCGGAGCCGGAGCGAGAGATCTGGCGCGATTGGGCCGAAGATCGCCTGGAACAAGTGCAAGACGCGATGGACGCGTTGAAATCTCATCCAGAGGCGGAGGCCGCGCGGCCGCATCTTTCCCGAGCGGCGGATGAGGTGGTGGCGTTCTTCGGCTTCGCGGCCAAGGGCGACGGCGTCCGCATGCGCCTCAGCCTGGATCGCCTGGAGACCGCAGTGGGCCTGGCCTCGCGCTCCGTCTGCTCCGGGGCGGAGTGAGGCCCGCGCCCGCGCGACCTGATGCGAGAGGCTCGACACCGGCTGCATGAACGCGATCGAGTCCTCACTTCAGGCATCCGATCTCCTTCAGGAGCGGCCTCAGGCGTTCAAGATCCCGGTCGACGACGTATTTCAGGTTCCCGTACCGCTCGGAGTCCCAGGGGTTGAGGGCCAGGGCTTGATCCTCGAGGTCGTTTCCCGAGATCTCGAACAGCGCCGCGCTGTGCTCCATGAACCGGCGAGGGAGCGATCGGTGTTCGGGGGGCAGCTCGCAGTCTTTCATCCGTAATCTCGCCAGAGTCACCTGGCGGAGAAGCTGGTTGGCTTCGTCACGGCAGGTCTCGCCCGAGACCTCGGTGACCTCGCCCGAACCGTTGAGGGTGATCTCTTGGTGTCCACCGTCTATCGAAAAGTGGGGAATGATCCCGGGCGCGAAGGTGCTCATGTACTGCGTGGCGGCCACCAGCTTCCCGCCCTTCTTGAGCACCTGGCGGCCGAGATCGCTCAGGAAAAAGGTGCCCTGGCAGCCCAGGCCCACGTTGCAGGAAACGAAGTTGATCTGGGCGCCCGGAGCGAACACGCAGTCCGAGCCGTCGGGAAACGCGCTCTTGAGATTCAGGTGATCGAGGACGTGCCCCTCGTTCCCGAGCGCCAGGGCGCCCGCGGAGCCGTGCGATCCGAGGGTAAGCTGACGCACGTGTTTGCATTCGGCCGCGAGGTTTCGGATCACGCTCCGGATCTGCAGCGTGCTCTGCACGCGGTAGGTTTCCCGGGGCAGGCCATGGGGGTGGTGGTATTCGAATGCTCGCGCGTCCGTGATGTTCCACTTCGTTGAGTCCTCCATCCCGGTGATTCGAAGGTCCACCTCCGTATGCTCGCTGCAGGGGGCGCAGACGACGGGGCCGCTCTCCTGGTCGGGGTCGGGCACCTCCCAGCCCGCGCCCGCGTCGAACACCTCACGCAGCATCTCCAGGTTCGACCGGAACTGCTCGCCGCCCGGATCCGGCGGCTGGCAGACGAGCCCGTCGGCGAGCGCGATGCCCGGGGAGGCGATCCGGAGACAGATGCCCGCGAGAAGCAGGGCGAGCCGAGTGCGGCTGGACATACGCGATCCTCCCATCCGGGCAATCCGGCCCGGATACCTAAAAGATAGGTTGGGTTGATGTCCTCGAGCTCTGAGGAAAATTGGCGAGAATCAGGCGTTCAGGGCGTTGCCGAGGCGCGAGCCGTGGCCGCCCCCCGAGCACCGCCCCTGCTCGCCTGAGGCGTCTGGGGGTCGAAGCCACGGAAGGCTGCGTAGTACTCGGACACGAGCCTGCGCACCACCTCGCCTGCGGGAATCTCGTCCTCGATCAGCCCCACGGCCTGGCCCGCGGACCACACCTCTTTCCAGGTGGGCAGCATGGCGGCCTTCTGGAGCATCTTGGACCCGATGAGGAATCGCATGGTCTTCATGAGCTTCTTCGTGCTCTTGCGCTTCATGAGGAAGCTCTCGATCGGGTTGAGCTGCAGGCCGGACTTCTTCACGTAAGGCGTGTTGATGACGGCGGCCGGAGTGCCGCTGAGCTTGTAGGTCATCACGATGTCGTCGGGTTCCGCCTCCAACACGGCATTTTTGTACTTGGCGTCGACCTTGGCCTCGTTCGTGGCGATGAAGCGCGTGCCGATCTGCACGGCCGAGGCGCCGAGCAGCATCGCGGCCGCCACCTGCTCGCCCGTGGCCACTCCTCCCGCGAGCACCACGGGGATCCTCAGGTGCTTGCGCAGGTAAGGGATGAGCACGAGCGGAGAGGTGGGCCCCGCGTGCCCGCCCGCGCCCGCGGATACGGCGATCACGCCGTCCGCGCCGAGCTCCTGCACCTTCAGGGCGTACTCGAGCGTGGTGACGTCGCAGAACACCTTGCCTCCCACCTCGTGCATGCGTCGGATGACCTCTTTCGGGTTCCCGAGAGAGGTGACGACGAAGGGCACGCGCTCCTCCACGCAGACGGCCAGATCGGCTTCCACGCGGGGGTTGGCTTGGTTCACGATGAGGTTGATGCCGAAGGGCTGGTCGGTGAGGGTCTTGATCTTTCGCACGGCCTCGCGAAACAGGTCGGGCGTGCGCCAGTTCAGCGAGGGCGCCGCTCCGATGCCGCCGGCGTTCGACACGGCCGAGACCAGGTTCTCGTCGCTCACCAGGAACATCGGCCCCGCTATGATCGGGTACCGGCAGCCCAGAAGCTCGGTGAAGGAGGTCTGGATCGGCGCGTTTTCGATGGTCGTCATGCGGGGCAGTGTCCCAATTAGCGGGGGGGCCGACAAGTCCCACGCTTCACATCATTTCTCCCCCTCCCTGGGCCTCTGGCAAACACGTGCCCCTCACGTCCTGCGAGCGCCAGGAGGCGAGGCAGGAGCCGAGCCTCTGTCAGCCCTGCGGGCTGTTCCGTAGCAGGATGCGGAGGAAAGGGGCGCAA
>JADZFF010000135.1 GCA_020850015.1 Bdellovibrionales bacterium
ATGGGCGAGGTACACGAGGGCAATACCGTCATGGACTGGATGCCGCAGGAGCAAGAGCGCGGCATCACCATCACCTCCGCCGCCACCACCTGCTATTGGCGCGAGCACCAGGTCAACATCATCGATACGCCCGGACACGTCGATTTCACGATCGAAGTCGAGCGGTCGCTTCGTGTGCTCGACGGTGCGGTCGCCGTGTTTTGCGCGGTAGGCGGCGTGGAACCGCAGTCCGAGACGGTGTGGCGTCAGGCAGTGAAATACCACGTTCCCCGGATCGCTTACGTCAACAAGATGGACCGGGTGGGTGCTTCTTTTGTTGATGTCATTCAGCAGATGCGTGAGCGGCTCCGCGCGAATGCGGTGCCTATTCAGATTCCCTGGGGCGCCGAAGACACCTTCCGCGGAATTGTGGATCTCGTCCGCATGAAAGCGGTGGAATGGGTCTCCGAGGACTTGGGCGCGAAATTCGAAGACCGCGAGATTCCTTCTGAGCTTTCGGACCAAGCCATCGACGCCCGCACTCGGCTCGTCGAGGCGGTTGCGGAAGCCGACGACATTCTGACGGAGAGATATCTGGCCGAAGGGGACCTTTCGGAAGAGGACCTGCGTCGCGGCCTGCGAAAGGCCTGCGTCGAGATGAAGCTCGTACCCGTTCTCTGCGGATCGAGTTTCAAGAACAAAGGGGTACAGCCCCTGCTCGACGCGGTCGTGGATTTGCTCCCCTCCCCCCTCGACGTAAAGCCGCTGGAGGGGCTCGACCCCGCGCACGAGGGCAAGAAGATCGTCTGCAAGCCGGATCCCGATGCTCCGTTCGCGGCGCTCGCCTTCAAGATCCAGTCGGATCCCTTCGTGGGGCAGCTCATCTACTTCCGCGTGTATTCCGGACGGATCAAGGGAGGAGAGACGATCCTCAACGCCACCAAAGACAAACGGGAGCGCCTCGGTCGTCTCCTTCGCATGCACGCCAATAAGCGTGATGACCTGAACGAGATCTCAGCGGGCGACATTTGCGCCACGGTCGGGCTCAAGTTCGTCACGACAGGCGATACCTTCTGCGACCTGAAGCACCCGGTGCTGCTCGAGAAGATCGATTTCCCCGATCCCGTCATTTCCATCGTTATCGAGCCGAAAACCAAGTCCGACGAGGAAAAGGTGGCCGGCTCTCTCGCCAAACTGGCCGTCGAGGATCCTTCTTTCCGCGTGAAAACCGATCCCGAGACCAATCAAACCCTGATCAGCGGCATGGGCGAGCTCCACCTCGAAATCATCGTGGATCGCTTGAAACGCGAATTCAAGGTCGAGGCCAACGTCGGGAAGCCACAGGTGGCTTATCGGGAGACCATCACCAAGGTGGGTCGGGGAGAGGGCAAGTTCGTCCGAGAGATGGGGGGCAAGGGTCAGTACGGGCACGCCGTGGTCGAGGTCGAGCCCATGGAGCGGGGCAAGGGGTTCCAGTTCATCAATGCGATCACCCCCGGGGTCATTCCCAAGGAATTCATCACCTCGATCGAGAAGGGTGTCCGAGAGGCTTTGGATACCGGCGTTGAGGTTGGATACCCGATGATGGACATCCGAGTGAAGCTCGTGAATGGCTCCTTCAGCGAAACGGATTCCACCGATATCGCCTTCAAGATCGCGGGCTCCATGGCCCTCAAGGAAGCGGCGGTGCAGGCCGGTCCCGTGATCCTGGAGCCCGTCATGTCCTGCGAGGTCGTCTCGCCCGAAGCCTACGTGGGCGGGGTGATCTCCGATCTCAACTCCCGGCGGGGGAAGATTCTGAGCATCTCAGAGCGGCATGGCCTCCAGGTCGTGAAGTCGGAGGTGCCGCTCTCGTCGATGTTCGGTTACTCCACGGCGATTCGATCGGCCTCCCAGGGGCGCGCAACCTTCAGTTTGGAGTTTTCGCACTACGAGCCGGTTCCACCCAACGTGCGGGACGACATCAAGCGCCGGGCCGGAATTCTGTAGAACCTTTCGACTGACTGCAGCAACCCGTAAGTACTGCTTGATTTTACGATTCCGGGTGCATTAGGTTCGGGGTCTATTTTTTTGTCATCAGAAGGGACAACTCATGTCGAAAGAGAAGTTTGAGCGGAAGAAGCCGCACTGCAACATCGGAACGATTGGTCACGTTGACCACGGGAAGACGTCGCTGACGGCGGCGATCACGATCGTGCTGGCGAAATCGGGCGGCGCCACGGCGCGCGCGTACGACCAGATCGACAACGCTCCCGAAGAGAAAGAGCGTGGGATCACGATCAACACGTCGCACGTGGAGTACGAGACGAAGGCTCGTCACTACGCGCACGTGGATTGCCCTGGGCACGCGGACTACGTGAAGAACATGATCACGGGCGCGGCGCAGATGGACGGCGGGATCTTGGTGGTTTCGGCCGCCGACGGTCCGATGCCCCAGACGCGCGAGCACATCCTGCTTGCCCGCCAGGTCGGCGTTCCTGCGATCGTGGTGTTCATGAACAAGTGCGACATGGTGGACGATCCGGAGCTTCTGGATCTGGTCGAGATGGAGATCCGGGATCTTCTGACGAGCTACCAGTTCCCTGGCGACAAGATCCCGATTGTCCGGGGTTCCGCTCTGAAGGCGCTGGAAGGCGACCTGGGCGACCTGGGCGAGAAAGCGATTCTGAAGCTGATGGAGCAGGTGGACAGCTACATTCCGCAGCCGGTTCGCGACAAGGACAAGCCGTTCCTGATGCCGATCGAGGACGTGTTCTCGATCTCCGGCCGCGGCACGGTGGTGACGGGTCGTATTGAGCGTGGAACGATCAAAGTAGGCGAGGAAGTGGAGATCATCGGGATCCGTCCGACGACGAAGACGGTCGTGACGGGGATCGAGATGTTCCGGAAGCTTCTGGACTACGGTGAGGCGGGCGACAACGTGGGCGCGCTTCTGCGTGGCACGAAGAAGGAAGAGGTCGAGCGGGGTCAGGTATTGGCCAAGCCGGGTTCGATCACGCCGCACAAGAAGTTCAAGGGATCTGCGTACATTCTGAAGAAAGAGGAGGGTGGTCGCCACACTCCGTTCTTCAAGGGATACCGCCCTCAGTTCTACTTCCGGACGACGGACGTGACGGGAGTGGTGACGCTTCCGCCAAACGTGGAGATGGTGATGCCTGGCGACAACATCGCGATTGAGGTGGAGTTGATCACTCCGATCGCGATGGAGAAAGAGCTTCGTTTCGCCATCCGCGAAGGCGGCCGCACCGTCGGCGCCGGCGTCGTGGCTGAGATCATTGAGTA
>JADZFF010000136.1 GCA_020850015.1 Bdellovibrionales bacterium
CAGTGACCGCGCCTACGGGCACCGCTCCGAACGTGGACAAGGCCGTGGACATCCCCACCGGCGACGGCCAGTGGGACGCGGGCGCCACGATCGTGGGGTCCTACCTGTTCCCGAAGACCCCAGGCATCCTGCCGCAGGTGGAGCTCGCCGCTTTCGGTGGGTACAACGTGCAGTTCGCCGATTCGATCGAGCGCCGGATTCCCGAGTCCGCCGACGATCGCCTCTCCGAGGACAAGGAAGTGGTGGACCGCGATCTGGGCGATCAGCTCAGCGCCGGCGGGTCGGTGACCTTCGGCAACACCCGCCGCGGTTTCTCCTTCGGCCTCGGCTACACCTACCAGTTCATGAGCGAGGTGGCGTACAGTGGTTCGAAGTACAGCGTCGCGCGCTACCGTTACCTCTCGAACTTCGACCAACCGGAGCAGGAAGTGCACAGCGCCACGCTGATGGCCACCTTCGCGACGATCGAGTGGTTCAAAGAGGGCAAGTTCTTCTATCCCTTCCAGGCGCAGCTTGCCTGGAGCCGGCCCTTCGCGGGCCGAAACGTAGGCACGGCTGACGTGGTGTCGGCCGAGCTGGTGCTCTTCTTCTGAGCGGGAGACTGACGATGCGCGATTCTATCCTGAAAAGTGTTGCGGCGATCGCGGGCGCGGCCTTCCTGGGCGGTTGCCTGGAAGTCACGCCCGCCAAGGTGAAGCGGATCGGCGTGGAGGCGGTGAACATCCAGACCTTCGCTCCCTCCAACTACCAGGTGGAGCCTTCGACCGGGCTCCCCACCGTGACACTTCGGAACGTGAAGGTGTTCCTCTGGCTGGGCGAGCAGCCCGAGCCCACCAAGGTAAGCTCCGTGAAGGTGATCTCGCGCGAGGTCGATCGCCTCGATGACGTGGGCTTCGATCTCACGGCCGAGCGCCTGGCTCTTGAGACTCAGGCCGACAGCGCCTACCTGCGCTGGATGGAAGGCGGCGAGGAGTTTTCCCGCGCCGAGCGCGAGCGGAACACCGCCAAGCGCCGCCTGGACGCTGAGCTTGCCAAACCGGCCGAACAGCAGGACCAGGTGAAGGTGCAGCAGTACCGCGACCAGATCACCGCTGCTGAAGGCAAGATGGCCGCCGCGCAGACAAAGATCGATCAGGCGCTGGCGGACGCCGCCGCGGCCAATCTCGACCTCGAGCAGGTCGCAGCCCAGATCGCGGAGATCGAGGCCAAAGTGGGTGAGAACACCGCGCTTGGCCAGTCACAGGTGGATCAGCTCACCGAGGTCGTGGACTTCTACTCGCAGCAGCCCGAGTCGATCCGGATCGAGTTCCTGGGCGATGACCGCGTCAACGTTTCCGTGAAGGAATGGGACGTTTGCCTGCTCTACAAAGCCTTCCAGGAGGAGAACGTGGTCGTGGACCCGAACCTCGGAGGCGAGTGGGACGAGCGTTGTGTGACCTACGAAGTCACCGACACGAGCTACGAGCCCTTCGGTGGGCGTGTTAAGTTCACGGTGAAGGCCGGCACCGGCGCGGAGTTCCGCTTCAATCTGGTGCGCACCCGATACGCTGATCGCTACCAGCGCGTGTTCTTCCAGGGCCGGGTTGAAGGCCGCTTCACCCTGACCGATGGCCGCGTGCTGGTCCGCACGGGTATCGCGAAACTCGTGGATAAAAAGAATAATTGATTCAAGAATTTAGGGGCTCCTTCGGGGGCCCCTTTTTCACCTTCAAAATTGACTAATTGCGTCAATTTAGGTACCTCCCGAGGCCATGCGCAACCGCTTTTTTTACCCCGGAGTCTCGGTGCCCCTCGTTCTCTTGAGTACGCTGCTCGCCCTGTCGGGTGCGGGCTGCCAGGGGGGCGACGCCTGCGACGAGAACGGAGCCAACGGCCTCATCACGGTGGAGTGCTCCGAGCAGAAGCTCGTCGAAGAGGGGCTCGATGTTCTTCTCGACGACCGGGGCGGAGCCTTGGCCCAATGGCCCGAAATCCTTCCCGCCGGCGAGACCCTGGCCGAGGCCTTCGATCCGGAGAGCCCGACGGTGACCCTGAGCGCGGACTCCCGTTTCTATCTGGCCGACCTCTCGCCCGGCGCGATGTGGAACCACGGGGTGATGTTCGTGCTCGTGGACGTGCGAACGGGAGAAATCTCGATTCACTTCCGGTCCTCGTATCCGCGCCTGTCGGATGGCTCGGTGCTCTTTGCGTCGGAAAACACGCTGGCGGCGGACTGGGCCGAGGTGCCGGGTTTCCCCACGGTGGCCGATGCGCTGGCGCGGCTCGAGAGCTCGGAGGCGCGCGGGTCCGGCGATCGGGCCGAGCCACTGGTGCCATCGCCTCCGCCCGTGACCTCTCGCGTGCCGGGGGCCGACGATCCGCGCTTCGCTAACTATCCCAAGCTTCGCCCCACCGAACCGGACTCTCTACGCCTTCAGCGCTTTCAAGCTCAGTTCGAGCTCCCTCAGACGGACGACGAGGTGAGCGCCGCGCTCGAGGAGTGCCCGAAGCCCGACTCTTGCGAGGGGGAGGGCAAGAAGTTCGCTCTCGTGGTGAACGGCGGGCGTCTATACGAAGGTTCAACGGATGAGATGGCGACTGCCTTGAGGGCTAAGGGGTACTCTACGCAGTCGCTGTCGCCGAAACACCCGGCCGTGGCCGATTCCGAAGGAAACCGCCTGGCCACGCCCGCGAACGTGCGCGCGGCCTTCCAAGCGCTGGCCGCGCAGGTGACCTCCTGCTGCGATGAGGTGGTGGTGCTGTTCTACGCGCACGGTAGCCCCCGGGGAATGATGGAGATCAATCAGCTTCAGGATGAACGTCTCCCAGGCGGCGGCACCCAGCGCATCGGCCACGCCGACGGCGGCGATCTAAGCCGGGCCGACTTCAAGGCGGGGCTCGACTCCCTGAAAACCTGCCAGACCAAGGTATTCATCCAGAGCTGCTACGCCGGCTCGCACCTGGAGTTGGGGCTCAACGAGATCTCGGACGCCGTCGCCTCGCAAGGTTGCCTGTGCCGGACCGTGGCGGTTTCATCGAGCGCGCGCCAGGAGAGCTGGGGCGGCCCCTGGGACTTCACGACCAAGTACGCCGAGACCGGCAACTTCGACGAGTCGGTGAAGACCGCGGTGAAGGCCGACCAACCCTGGCCCGACGAACCGCATAAGAAGGTCACGCGCCTGGTGCAGTCCACCGACTGCTTCCTCTGCGACGACCCGGACGGGGACTTCCTCATCACCGCCGTGGAGATCAAGGACAACTACTCGGATCCGAATCAGGCCGACACGGACGGCGATGGGCTGCCTGACGGCTACGAGCGCGAGATCGGATCCTCACCCCGGGACACCGACTCCGACGACGATAATCTCAGCGACGCGGACGAAGTGGAACGCGGCACGAGCCCCATCAACGAAGACACCGATGGTGATGGGCTGAAGGACAAGCACGAGCTCTTCGTGGAATGCGATCCTTTGGACTCGGATTCCGACGATGACGGGCTTACGGACGGGCAGGAAGTCCTGACCTACAACACCAATCCGCGGAACAAGGATACGGACGGCGACACCGCAGAGGACGGCTACGAAGTGGAGCGCGGAACGGACCCGCGCGACCCGAACAGCTTCTGAGCGCCCGCGCGCCCGCCGAACGCAACAATTTGTTGCGTTTGTCTCGTCACTGCCCTCGATACGGCGCTGAACGCAACAAATTGTTGCGTTCAGCGCGGGCCTGGGCGGACCCCCCCCCCGGGGTTACAGCGCCACTCCGGCGTCGCGCTCCGGAGAGGGCCGCTGCGGCGAGCCCGAGGCGCTCTTGGCCGCAGCTTGACGGCCCGACTTGGCCTTCTTGGAACTGATGCCGAGCGCGCCGAAGACCTTGGGTTCGATGGAGGCCGCGGTGAAGATCCCGCCCACCATCGCACCGACCACGCCAAGCGTACCCACGTCCGAGCCCGTGAGGTAGAGGCCTTTCACCGGGGTCTTGGGCCTCAGGCCCGTCGCCGCGAAGCGAGCGGGCGTGGGCTCGATGCCGTAGATGCCGCCGTGGAACGAGCGCGTGAAGAAGGTGGTGGAGAGCGGGGTGGACATCTCGTGGAACACCACCTTCGACATGTACTTCGGCAGGTGCTTCTTGAGCTGGGCCACTAGGCGCTCCTCGATGTCTTTCTTGAAGGCCATGTAGTCCTTCTCGCGGAGGCCGCGCCTCGTTTGCGACCACTTCTCGAAGGCGTCCCAGGGCACGAAGGTCACCACCTCGCCGGTCTGGCGGTTCGTGGGGCCGCCGTCGTGCGCGGGGTCCTTGAGGGAAGGGAAGGAGACGTAGAGTACCGGGGCGATGGACTTGGGGTCGGCCACGTCCCAATCGGCCCACTCCATGTCGTAGGTTTCCATGTACCAGTGGTTGGCCAGGGTGGCTTCCGTCTCAGAGAGGTCGCCCTCGGTGCCGATGTGCAGGCAGATGTGGCAAGGCGACTGCGTGAGGCCCGCGATCTCCTTCGCCCAGGCGCGCTCCTTGATTTCCTCGGGCAGGATCTCGGAGACGGTGGTCTTGGCGTTCGCGGCCGAGATCACGAGGGGGGCGCGGACCTCGGTGCCTTCTTTCAGGCGCACGCCCACGGCGCGGCCGCCTTCCATGAGGATCGTTTCGACGCCTGCGCGGGTGCGGACCTCGCCGCCCGTGCGGGTGACGCCCGCCAGGATGTGCTTCGAGAGCACCTCGGCGCCCCCCACGGGGTAGTAGCCGCCGTTCCAGAAGTGGCGCGCGGTAACGGCGTGCATGGCGAAGCTCGAGCGCGAAGGCACGGACCCGTAGTAGCCCCACTGGCCGGCGAGCACGCCCTTGAGCCGCTCGTCGTTTGTGAGCGAGTCGAGTACTTCCTTCGTGGTCTTGCCCCACCACTTGAGTTTTGTCCGGCGCACGATGGGGGCCAACAGCTTCTCGGCCCACATCGGCAGGAAGCGGAGAGCGAGGTGGGTCTTTACGGAGTTCGCGGCCTCGCGCACGAGCGTGAGGTATTTCTCGATGGCTTCCTTCTCTTCGGGGAAGTGTTTGAGAAGCTCAGCGCGGAAGTCCTTGCTGTTGTCGGGCAGGTTCACGCGCAGGCCGTCCGGGAAGACGAAGAAGTCGTAGGGCGATCCGAGCGATTGCATCTTCACCTGGCCCTCGGTGAGCCACTTCAGGATCTTTCCGGGGATGCGGTTTTCTTCCATCTCGCCCACGCAGTGCACGCCCACGTCCCAGGTGAAGCCCTTGCGCGAGAAGGTGTGGGTGAAGCCGCCGGCGACGTAGTGCTGCTCGAGCACCAGGACCTTGCGGCCGAACTTCGCGAGCGCCGAGGCGCAGGCCATGCCGCCCATGCCGGAGCCGATCACAATGGCGTCGAAGGACTTCGAGGCCAGGTCGGTGTGTTTGGGTTTCTGGGTGGAAGCAGTGGATTCCGTGGTCGAGTCGGTGGTCGTCATGCCGTCATTCCCCTTGAGTGGGGGCAGTGTATCCCCTGGAAACCAGAGGGGCAATGCGGCTGAGGGTACCTGTATCTTGTGGTCAGGTGCTGGTCTGCGGGTCTGCTTGTGTGGGCAGAAGAGGGCCCCCAGAATGGGGGCATGTGGATCCTGCTGGGATGGGGAGCGCTGGTTCTGGGCGGGGCATTGGCCGGGGCGGCCGAGCTGCGCGCCAACGCGATCACCCTCTCGGGCGCTCCGGAGTGGGTGCGAGAACGGGATGTGGAGCGGGTGGTGGCCCGGGTGGAGCGTGAGCTCGAGTGGTCGATCCGCCGGGTAAAGGGGCTCTGGGTAAGCGATGCGTCGGCCTTTGCCCGCGTGCATGGCACGGGGGCCTCGACGATCCTCGCATTCACTCGGAAGAGCGATCAGCGCGTCGTGTTCGGCCCCCGAGTCACCCGGGAGGCCTTCGAGGGTGTTCTGGCCCACGAGCTCGCGCATGTGGTGACCTACCAGAAGTACAAGGAATCCATTCCAGACTGGCTCAGCGAGGGTCTGGCCAACTGGTTGGCCCGTAAGGGCACCGTGGATTACCGCTGGCTCGCGGGGAGGCCCCTGCCTTCGGTGGAGTCGCTGGGGCACCCGTTTAAAACCGCCGGCAACGACCCCAAGGTGCTCTACCAGGCCTCTTCGGCCGTCATTGATCTGCTCAGGGCACGCTGTCGATGGCGCGATTTGCTTCAGCTTTCGGTGGGAAAAAAGCTGGAAACGTATATACGGACAACGTGTGGGATTCGTGACTTGAACGCGGAGCTTCGCGCCTGGATCCTGAAACAATCAGCGATCAGGTGACGAGGCTCAGGACGGAGCCCGGGGGGAGAATCATGGAACGATTGACGGGGACCGCGCTCGCGGTCGTGGCGCTGGTCTTGGGGGTTTCGGCATCGGCGGCCGAGCGGGCGCCCAACGACCGCAATTGGATCGCGCTCAACATCTGGGACGGCATCTACCCTCTGCTCGAGGAACACAGCGCTCCCGAGGGCCTGATGGCCCTGGAGATCATCGAGTCCGTCTACGCCCGCCGGCAGCTCGGGCGCCAGATCTCGGATCTCTTCGGCGGAAAGCCCGGATATGGGAACAGGAGTTCCCAGGGGCATTACATGTTCTGGCTACACTTCTCCGACCACTTCGTGCGTGAGCGCCCCTGGCTCCGCGAGCGCCTGGGCAATGATCGGTTCATGTACGGCGACCGTGACACCGACGTCTTCACGGGTTGGTCTGGGATGACCAACCTCATGGCCTTCCTGCGGGAGGGCATCCGTGGGCTCGCGGCCCCCGTGGTGATCGACCCTGACACTGGGCGACTGAGCGGGAACCTGCAGGGCTTCGGGGATGCGGTGGCGACGGGCGACGCAGATTACGAAGCGGGTTTCTTTCTCACGGACGACCAGGCGGAGCGCGCGGTAGAGGCCTTCACGACCTACGCTGGCCACGGGGCCGGTTACAGCTTCCTGCGCTCCATCGAGGAAAAGCCGAACGCGCCTTACGAGCCCGCCGGCGCGCAGCTCGTGAACGGCTACAACTGCGGCGACTTCGCGTTTCACGTTCTCACTTCGTCTGGAGCCGTACCTCGGTGGGAAGTGGAGCGCCTGAAGATCCGTTTTTGGTACCCGGAGCGGTACCTGAATCAGCCGATCCCGCTGAGGGAGGTCGGTGCCAAGGGCTTCGAGTGGATGGAAGAGAATCCGGACGCGACCTTCTTCCCCGGCAACGTGATGATGAAGCTGGCCTGGGCGGATCTCCTGTTCAAACCGCGCGGGCTCACGTTTTTCGACACGGCGGCGCTGGCTCGCGAGATCCAGACGGAGGGTGGACGCGTCGTTCCGGCGAGGATCTGGGATCACGTGACCTCGATGGAGTGGCTGCGCGAGAACGCCGAATTCCGCGCAAAGGGCATCGTCACGGAGCTCCTTCCTGCCGTGAAAGCGGGGCTCAGGATCGTATCGCCGGTCAGGACGGTGCTCGAGACGCCGGACAACCGTTGGCGCGCGTCCAAGGATGCCGCGAAGTGGGCACGCTGGGGCGAACGATACATGCGGCGGAAGCTCAAACACGCGGGGATCCCGGAAGGCGAGGAACAGATGGCCTTCCGGCGGCGATACGAGTCCCTCAAGGACTACCTGGAGTGAGGGGCGCTCCAGGGCACTGGAGCCCCATGATCGACGGGCTCGCCGAGAGCGTTGTCCCGGGCCTGAGTTCCGCTTTACTCTGGTACCCATGAGTTTCGGATCTGATCGTCGAATTCGTGACGGCCTTTGGGTGTTGAGTCTTGGCCTTGCGCTCGCGGCGACCGGAGCCTGCGGTGGGAAGCGCGTTCCCACGCGACCCTGGGATCTCCCTTCCAAGGGCGAGGGCGTGAAGCAGAAGGCGGTCAAGGCGCTGGACGTGGTGTTTCGCGTACGCATCTGGCCCACGGGCCGAGAGAAGTGGAAGCCCGCGCAGATGCTCGACTCGGCCGCCGCCGAGATCGGGCGCGTGGCGCGCATGGTGAGCCCTCAGTTCCATCTCGGCGAGCTGAAGCGTGTGAACACGGAGGCCCCCCGAAAGCCCGTGGTGGTGTCTCCGGAGTTCTACGCGCTCCTGAAGGCCGCGAAGGCCATGTACGATCGGTCGGGCGGAGCCTTCAACGTCACCTATCAGCCGGGCGTAACGAAAGACGGCGATCGCACCACCGAATTCGACCTCGTCTTCGACGACAAGTTCCTCTCCGTGCGATTCGCGAGCCCGCAGACCCAGCTCAATCTCAATGGGATGGCGCGCGGCTACGCCGCCCAGAAGGCGCTCGAGAGGCTGCGCGGGTTCGGGCTCGCGGGCGCCGCCGTGACCGCGGGCGGATTCGCCGGAGTCTGGCGCGAGGCCGCCCAAGACCCCCTGCTCATGTGCGTGGAAAATCCCACGCGCCTGGGCTCCTGCCACAGCCGGATCGAGCCGGCGAAGTCGGACGAGCCGCTCTTCCTGGGTGTTTCGGCCTCGGCGGAGCGGCGGGGCAAGCTCTATCACCCCTCGGCGGACTGGTCGTACCGGAGCGGCGGGGTGGTGGTGGCGGGCGCGGATGGGGCTTGGACGCAGTTCGCGGCCACGATCACCGGGGTGATGACGGACGAAGCTCTCGACGAGCTTTTCTCGGAAACCCGGCGTCAGCCCCGGCTGGTGGGAGTGTACTTCCAGGCCTTGGGGGGAGGACTGAAGACGCGGCTAGCTGGGAACTTGGCTCCCTTCGCCAAGGTGATCGCATTGGCACGAGATTGAGCGCAGCGGTCGGATCGGTGCGCTGCGCAGACGGTGTGCCCGGCTTCTTTTTCCCCGGGCAAAGGCGTGGTAGCCTCGGGTCAGTTCAACCCCAATCGAGGAGCCATCATGGGCAAGAAGCTGTTCGTCGGTAACCTTCCGTTTTCCGCCACCGAAGAGGGCATCGCCAGCGTGTTCGCTGAATGCGGTGCCGTAGAGTCGGTGAAAATCATCATGGATCGCGACACGGGCCGGAGCAAAGGGTTCGCGTTCGTGGAGATGGGCAGCGACGGCGATGCCGCCACGGCCATCCAGAAACTCAACGGCGTGGACCACGGCGGCCGGAACATGATCGTGAGCGAAGCGCGCCCCATGGCGCCCCGGGGCGATCGCCCCTCCCGCGGTGGGTTCGATGACCGGCCGCGCGGCGGCGGCGGACGCGACGGTGGTGGTCGCGGACGCTTTTGAAGGGCTTGTCCTGAGGTCATGCGGATTCTTGTTCTGGTGCTTCTGATCGCCCTCGGGTCCGGTGGTTGCGCCTCCGGATCCAAGAATCTCACGCCTCGTCGGCCCTGGGAGAAGGTCTTCAAGGGCCCGTCGATCCGCGAGGAGCGATTCACAAGCATGGGATCGCCTTTCGTGATCCGCATCTGGCTCACGGGCGCGGAGCGCGCGGCGCCGGATCGGATTCTGGAGGAGGCTCGGCAGTCGATCGAGGCCCTTCACGCCAAGATCGACCCCGAGAGCGAAAGCAGCGACGTCTTCCGCCTTCAGGAGGCCGCGGGAAAGGACTGGGTGCAGGTGAGCCCCGAGGTCCTGGAGTTGGGGCAGCTCGCCCAGCAGATGTGGCGCCGCTCGGACGCCATGTTCAACATCACCTATCGGCCCGGCGTGGCCCCCGAGAACCAGAAGGGGCTCGACCTGGAGATCGACCCGCCAGGCAAGCGGATGAAGCTCCAGACCGTCATCACCAAGATCAACTTCTTCGGGATGGCGCGCGGCTATGCCGCAGATCGCGCGCTGGCCCGCTTGGCCCGGCATGGCCTCGCGGGGTACGCGGTGATCGCGGGTGGATTCGTGGCGGCTGCGGGCAAGGCCACCGAGAACCCCCACCTCATGTGCATCGAGAACCCCAAGCGCCTGGGAACCTGCGGTTACGTCGTGAAGCCCGCGCGCCCCGGGGGCGTGTTCTACCTGGGCTCCTCGGCCTCGCTCGAGCGCAAGGCTAACATCTACAACCCCAACGATTTCTGGAAGTACCGCAAGGGCGGCGTGATTGTCACCGGTACGAGCGGTGTCTGGGTTCAGTACGCCGCCACCATCTCAGCGGTGATGCAGGACCTGGTGATCGGCAAGTTCCTCATGCAGGGCGAGCCGAAGCTGGCCGCCGTTTTTTTCCAGGAGGTGGGCACTACCGACGTGACCCTCTCCGGGCGGCTCGAGCCCTTCGCGCGGGTGGAAGAGGTGAAGGTCGCGCCCCGGCGGAAGTCCGCCGGGAGCTGAACTCAGCGGGTCAGCGGAAGTCCCAACGTACCTGATCGCCCACAGGGGGCGTTCTTTCGCCCCTCAGGGCTCCGTCGGCCGCGACGGGCAACCGGCCGAAGAGCGTTGGATGAAGGGCGGAATGGTGGATCTCCTCATCTCTCGTTTCTCCGTCCGAGCAGCTGAACGTGGTCGGCGTGGTGACGGGAGAGCTGGGACCCATCTCGAGGGAGTACCCGCGATCGTGCTCGGCGGACTCCGTATAGACGGAAAGATCGAGGTCTGCGGACTGCGCCGTGACCTGCAGGCTCCCCGACTCCCGCGCCGAGCACTTGATCACCGCTCCGCGGAGCAAAATCCCGTTCTCGGCCAGCCGGCGGCATCGCCCCGGGCTCGCCTCGTCGGCGCAGGGGTCGTACTCCTCGGTGAGGCCCTCGAAGCTGAAGTTGCCGCTCGCTGACACGAACTCCCAGTTCGAGGTCAGCTCGCCTTCGTCGTCACGTTTGGCACGGAATCTCGCCGTGAAGGACGAGTTGTAGCTCCTGAGGCTGTAAGGCTGCGTCCCGGGTGTTCCGCTTTCCTCACGTCGAGCCAGCGACGCGGTGCCCTCGACCTCGTAACAGGGGATGTTATTCGCGCCCGCACGGAGGCGGATCTTCGCGGCGTCGGTCCATTCGCCCCAGGGGGCCTCTATGTCGGAGCGCGATACGGTCAGGACAAGCTCCTGGATTCTCTCTTTTCCCGGCTCGTCGAAGCAGAACTTCCGCTCGAGCGGGTGATGCTCTTTCTCGGTCGGGTCCCAGTTCAGGGTCTCCCAGGCTCCTCCGCGCTTCACCATCGCGCGGACGTGGAGGTCCTCCTCGTCGACACCGCCTCGGGTCCACCGCAGCCAGAGCGTCCTCACGTTCGGCTCAAGCTTGAACCGCTCGTACGCGCGGGTGAGGCCCAGCTCGAGCGGATACTCCTTCTCGAAGAAATACTCGCCCCGGCCGTCGAGCTTCACCTCGGTGAGGATCGGCCCCCCGGTGGGGACCTCCTCGTACTGGTCCCACTCCTGGAAGTACGCTCGCGGTTCCTGGTTCCAGGCCATCAGGGTGAACTCGGGCCAGTTCTGGCGGAAACCGCCCGGCAGCACCTGATTGAGGGCGCGGTACGGGTTCTGGCCGGCCTCGGCCTCATAGAGGCGCCCGATCAGGCTTACGCCGTGCTTCTGAACCATGGCCAGGTAGAAGGGCCAGGTGTCGTAGTCCCGGTTCAGGAGCCCGACGCTCTGGGTGGCGCGGGTGAAGAGGCCGTACTCATGCTCGACATTGCTGTCCGGAAACGCGTGGTGCGCGGCCCAGTTCGCCACGCCCTCGTCGGCATCCGTGTACTGCGCGCAATCGAGGCGGCGCTCGGTGGCGAACTGGTACACGTGGAAAAGCTCATGCGCGATCATGAACTCCGCGAAACGCTCGTCTGTATAGGAGCGGTTCGGAGAGGCGACGATGAACGAAGGCTGCGCGTTGCAACCGATCGGGTAAGTGACCGTGAAGGCATGGGTCGCTCCGGCGGTACGACCCAGGTAGATGTCGAGCTTTCCGTTTCCGCCGTCGCACCAGACATGGCGCGCGCCCGAGCGGTCCGTGAACACGTGCGGGCCGCTGTCGTCGAGGATTCGGCTGGGCATGATCGCGTCGTAGCGGTTCCTGGCGATGTAGAGGGCCTGCCTGAGACGGCTCATCACGAGCTGGTAGACGTCCTCGGAGAATCCGTCGGGATCGTTCTTCCGGCGCCAGAAACGGAAGAAGGTGTCGTCCACAAAGGCCCACTCACCGTCCGGGAAGGGCTCGGGGATGGGGCCGTCACCCGGGCAGCCGGCCTCGCGTTGAAGCTCGACGGCGTCGAGCGACTTCCCGGCTCGCGCCGGGAGCCCCTTCGCCCGGGGGCGTTCTCCGGCTCTGGATCCGTGCCAGTAGCTCTCGGGCGACCCAGGAGGAAGCAGGTAAGGAACAACCGCGCGCTGAGCCTCGATGCCCAGCGAAGGAAGGGCCTGGGCCACGTCGTTCAGTAACTGGGGATTGCTGTGCTCGTGGCCCTCCTCGGGCTCGTACTGTCCGGGGAGTACGGAAGGGTTGAAGCGCGCCTCGAGCTGAAGCACCCAGGCCTCGTCGCGGCTGATTCGCCCTTCCTCTACGGCCTTGAGGATCTTCCAGTCGGAGCTTCCAGGCGTGGTGCCATAGGACGCCGGAGCAGGGAATCCGCCCCCAGGGAAGCCGGGGAACCCGGGATTCTCGGGGACGTCTGGAAGGCAGCGATTGGCATCCGCGCACTGGTCTTTGGGAGGGGGATTTCCGTTGTCGGCGTTGCAGCCCCCGACGAGCGGGAGAAAGAACCAGGATAATAGGACGGTGGCAAGCGAGGCACGGGCGGGCTTCATGGATCCGCACCTGACCACGGGGGGCGAACTGGGTCAATGGGTGGGCTGCCGGGGGGAGGCCCGTGGCCTGGCGCCACGGGCCTCCGAGGGGGGGGGTTAGCGGGCGGACAGGGTGATGGTCAGGTCTCGGTCTCCGCTGATCCGCTTGCGGCTGTTGGTTTCCGCCAGGATGTTCTGCCCGAACTCCCCGGCCGTGCGAATGGCGTCATCAGCCAGGCCCAGCATGTAGGGGGTGTTCGAGGGGGCGAGCGCGTTCGCGACGGTGGCCCCGGAGGTCCACAGGGCCAAGAAGGACGGGAACTCGAACTCCGAGTTCGCGTTGACGCCCACGGACCCGATCACCGTATCGTATCCCACCTCCCGGAACATCGCCCGGTGCGAGGAGCCGAAGCACGAGGTGTTGTACATGAGCCGGAGCTTCTTGCGCAGGATCTTCAGCCGCAGGCGATCGACCACAGTGGGCGCCTCGGTCATGGCCTGCTGGATCTCGCCGACGGAGTAGGTGCCTTCGTAGAAGGCGATCTCCTCCGGCAGCCCGTGGAACATCAGGAAGGTGTCGATTGCATCGACCTCCCGCCGGGCGCTCAGGTTCAGCAGCAGGCTCTTGAAGTTCGCGAGCGTCGCCTGTTCGTCGCGGAGAACGCGGATCTCCCTGTATTGCGCGCGAAGCAGTGGGGAGTTCGAGAGGCCGATGGCGATGTTCTCCAGGCCGGCGTAGAGGGGGGCGAGCTCGGCGTAGCCGTGGGTATCCAGATCCGTGATCACCACGAGGACGCGGTTTGCGGGGGCCACCTCTCTTGCCTGCACCGGACTGGCAGGTAGGAACAGGGCTGCGATCATCAGGCCGAGTGCGGCGCCGATGCCGAGGGACGGGGTGCGTGGGGTCTTTTTGCTGTGTTTCATCGGGGGTCTCCTCTCTGAAGTCTGCTGGTGCAGCCTTCCCGGACATTCCGTGGAGGCCGCGGGAAGAGGACAAAGCAAAGCGAGTGCCAGGATGCCTGACTCGATGAGTTATGGCCGCGCTGGAGCGGGTCGTGGCACTGAGATTTTTCGTTGATAGGCCGGAAATTTCGAGGATGCGCATCGCAGCATTACTGAGGGCTGAAAACTATCGACGGGATGACGACGCGGTAGTGAAGGTAAGGACGGAAGTGACACCGGTGGCAGGATGCACTGGTGCTTCGCGAGGAGATCTCGATTCCGCGACAAGCACCAGGAGCCCCAGCTCTTGGTCGACGATCCAAAGGCGCAGCGATCGGTCAGTTGACGCAAAGGGCGGGTCCATCCAGAGTCGCCGGAAACCACTGTCGTTGGAGATTTCATGAGCGCTTCGGGCATTTTCAGGATCCTGCGAACGGTTCTCTCTTCGCGAGCGGCCTTCGGCGCCGTGGCGCTTCTTCCGGTCCTGATCACGACGGCGACTTGGGCCTCGGAATTCGACCCGACTCGATTCGAGCTCGAGGGTACGACCAATAAAGGAAAACC
Organism: Bdellovibrionales bacterium; assembly: GCA_020850015.1. GTDB lineage: Bacteria > Bdellovibrionota > UBA1018 > UBA1018 > JADZFF01 > JADZFF01. The sequence goes on from JADZFF010000136.1 coordinate 14,092, forward strand.
CTGCGGCGGCGCGCTCGAGATTGGCGCGAGCTCCTATGACTTCAGCATGCATTCGGAAGGAGTCCCGTCCGAGGCGGCGATAGGAGGGGATCTGGGTGCGTTGCGGGTTCGTTTGGGGCGCGACCGTGTGACTCGTCAGCCGGCGGTGTTTTACACGGTGGAAACGAGCCACCCGGAGGAGCTCAACGTCAGAGGTCGCGTCACTTTCGTCGTGACTCGGTACCTCCACGAGGTGCTGGAGATCCGCTACCGTCGCGGCTGGGGCTGGCTTTCGCAGTTCAGCCTGCGCTGTCGCAGGGATTGGGAGTGATGCCGGAAAACGTGGAGGAGGGGGGATCTCACTTGGAGCGCGAGTTCCGGGGTCGGGGCCCGGTCTAGGAAAGCGGGCCAATTCCCACGAACGTGAACACGGGCCGCGCTTCCTGGCGCGAAAGGCCCAGATCCACCTCCAGGCGCAGCGACCAGTCGTTGTGGCCTTCCGGATCGAGCAGGATCTGCTCCACGGCCCAGTGGGTCGGGCCTCGGGTGACCTTCGTGTATTCCTTTCGCCGAGCCTCGGGGGTCGCGAGGATGGCCGAGTATCCGGCCTCAGCGCGTTCCTTCAGCGCCTTCTGAACGACGTCGAAGTCGAGCGGCGCCGGAGGCTCCTGCTCTCCCCGGGCCAGGGCCCTCACCAGGTTGAAGGCCTCGTTCCGGATCATGATCTCGAAGGCGCGAGGGTTGGAGGTGACGTCGTTCGCGTCCACCTTGGCGAAGCTCGTCTCGGCCGGCGCGGCCCCGGCCTGACCCTGGGTGCCCGAGGGGTTTCGGAGCCGCTCCCACTCGTCGATGAGCGTGGAGTCGACTTGCTTCAACATCGAGCCCAGGGTGACGCCGATCTCGTAGAGCTCGTCGTTCTGCGCGTCGGAAGGCACGTTCTGCACCAGGGCCTTGTACACGTCCGAGAGGTACCGAAGGAGCACGCCCTCGGAGCGGTGTAGGTCGTACTCGCGGACGTACTCGGAGAACGAGTGCCCGTACTCCACCATTTCGCGCGCGATGGACTTGGGGCGGATGTTTTCCGTTCCCACCCAGGGGTGCGCGGCCGAAAAAGCGTTGAAGGTGTCGTAGATGAACTCGCGGTTGGGCTTGGGGTGCTCAATCTCCTCCAGGCGCGCGATCCGCTCGTCGAACTCCACGCCCTCGGCCTTCATCTCGCGCATCTTTTCGGTCTTGAGGCGGTCGACCTGCTTGCGGAGAACGGCCTCGGGGTTCTCGAGGATGGACTCGACGAGCGTGAGCACATCCAGGGCGTAGCTGGGGCTCTGCGGGTCGAGTGTGCGAATCGTGTCGATGGCGTAGAGCGAGAGCGCGTGGTTGAGGGAGAAATCCTCTTGGAGGTCGGCGTTCACGCGGAAGGGCCTGAACTCGATGATCGTGCGCTCCACGAGGGAGCGGAAGAGCTCGAAGGCGTTCTTCCGGAGCCGCTTCTTGGAGCGCTCGGGCTCGTGGCAGTTTCGAATGAGCGCCCGTAGCGCGTCGCAGCCCGCCTCTTCGGGACGGCTCAGCACATTGAGCAGCATGGAGTGCGTGATTCGGAAGCGTGACACCAGGCCCTCAGGGCGGCCCGCGATATGCTTGCGGAAGGTATCCTCGTTCCAGGGGATGTAGCCCTTCTCGGGGGGCTTCCGTTTCACGAGCTTCTTGATCTTTTTAGCGTCGCCCGCGGCCTTCTGCTCGTTCCGGATGTTCTCGATCACGTGTTCGGGCGCCTGGCAGACGACGGTGCCCTGGGTGTCGAAGCCCTTTCGCCCCGCGCGGCCGCAGATCTGGTGGAAGTCGCGGATGCTCAGAAGCGTGGTCTTCTCGCCGTCGAACTTGCAGAGCTTCGTGAGGAGCACGGTGCGGATCGGAACGTTCACGCCCACGCCCAGGGTGTCCGTGCCGAAGATGATCTTGAGGAGGCCCTTCTGCGCGAGGCGCTCCACGAGCACGCGGTACTTGGGGAGCAGGCCCGCGTGGTGAATGCCCATGCCGTGCCTGAGGATCTTCTGGATTTCCTTTCCGTAGGGGCTTGAGAAGCGCGTGCCCACGAGCTCCTCGGCGATCGCAGCCTTTTCTTCCTTCGTGCAGAGCACGATGCTCATGAAGTTCTGGGACTGCTCGGCGCATTCGCGCTGGGTGAAGCTCACGAGATAGATCGGCGCGCGGCCCTCGCGGAGCAGCTTCGCCACGGCCTCGTGAAGCGGGTCCTCGGAGTAGCGGTAATCGAGCGGCACGGGGCGGTCGGTGCTGCGTACGAGCGTCGTGGGTTTTCTGTTCAGGCGGGTCAGGGTCTGCTCGAAGAGCGTGGTGTCGCCCA
>JADZFF010000137.1 GCA_020850015.1 Bdellovibrionales bacterium
AGATAGCGCGAGCCGGAGGGCACGCGGCGAAGTTCCAGACCTACAAGGCGGACAAGATCGCCACAAAAGACCACAGCCCCTCCTATTGGGACCTGAAGTCAGAGCCCACGACGAACCAGCACGCCTTGTTCCTGAAGTACGATTCCTTCGGGCCAGAGGAGTACCGAGCCCTCGCGAAAACCTGCGCGGAGGCGGGCATCGACTTTGTATCCACGCCTTTCGATCTCGAGGCTGTGGACTGGCTCGACCCGCTGATGCCCTTCTTCAAGGTGGCATCCGCGGACATCACCAACATCCCTCTGCTGAGGAAGGTCGCATCGAAGGGAAAGCCGGTGCTGCTGTCCACGGGCGCGGCCACGCCGGAGGAGGTCCGACACGCCACCGAGACCCTGCGCCGCGCGGGCGCTCCTCGGCTCACGCTGCTTCACTGCGTGCTGAACTACCCCACGCCCAAAGACCACGCGCAGATGGCGCAGCTCGACGCACTCATGGCGGCCTACGGGTCGGAGCACACCATTGGGTACTCTGACCACGTGCGGCCTGACGAGAACGGCGCCATGCCTGTGCTCGAGCTCGCGGCCCTCCGGGGAGCGGTCGTGCTCGAGAAGCACTTCACCGACGACAATCTTGCGCCAGGAAACGACCACTACCACGCCATGGATGAGTCGGACCTCCGGGCCTTCCTGGAGAAGATGGCCATCTACCGCACCCTGCATGGCGGCACGGGCCCACGTCGGCTGGAGTGGGAAGAGCGAGCGCGGACCAACGCGCGCCGGAGAATCGTGGCCTCGCGAACCCTGAAGGCCGGGGAAAAGATCGACGAAGCCGCATTGGTGGCGCTGCGGGCGAACCAGGGGATCGAGGTCTCTCACTGGGACGAAGTGCTGGGCCGAACCACAGCCCGCCCCGTACAGGAGGGCTCGCCGCTCGCCTGGGAGGACCTGAACGGATGATCGTCACGCTCACCGGGGCGTTCCGGAACGCCGGTGATCACCTGATCCGCCACCGGGCGCATCAGCTCCTCCGGAGGTTCGTGGACCCCGACATCCGGGACATGAACCGCCTGGAACTCGGCCTCCGCGATCCACACTTGGAACTCCTCAACTCCGCGCGCGCGGTCTTCCTCTGCGGCGGCCCGGCGTATCAGAGCCACATCTATCCGGGCGTTTACTCAATCGACCTCTCCCGCATCCGGGTGCCCGTGATCCCCTTCGGGCTGGGCTGGAAAGCTCCCCTCGGAACGCAGCCTTCGAGCTCCTTCTTCACGCCTGAGAGCCTGGAGTTCGTGCGAACCCTCCACTCCGCCATTCCCTCGTCGAGCGTGCGCGACGTCGACACCCGGGAGCTCCTGGGCACCCAAGGCCTGACGAACGTCACCCTCACCGGTTGCCCGGCCTGGTACGACCTCGAGAAGCTCGACGAGCGCTTCCGCTTCTCGCCAGACACGAAGACCGTAGTTTTCAGCGCGCCCGCGCGCGTGGACGCGAACACGATCGCCGTCCTACGCCTGCTCGCGAAACGATTCCCCAGGGTTCGTAAGGTCATCACCTTCCACCATGGCTTCGTGCCCTCCTGGACCCTCGGCGGACTTCGCACCGCCGGTACCTGGACCTGGCTCGCAGCGCGGAGCCGCACGCTCGGATTCGAGCCACAGAGCCTCCAGGCCGACCTGCAGGGGATGCTGCAAACTTACTCGGCTCCGGGAACGCTTCACGTCGGCTACCGCGTGCACGCGCACCTGCTCTGCCTCTCTCAGCGAGTGCCCTCGCTGCTCATCAGCGAGGACAGCCGCGGCGACGGACAGGCCAGGACCCTGGGCACGAACCCCATCGACGGGCGATCCCCCCAACTGAGCGACGAGCTCGAAAAGGCGCTCGACGACCACTTCAGTTCCGAGGGGCGGGAGGTTCGCGCAGCGGTGGAGCGCATGTCGGAAACCTTTGGCGTGATGAAGTCGTTCCTGGAGTCGACGCCCCATGCTTAACTTTCTCCGACGCGCGGGGCTCCTCAAAAGAGGACTTCTCGACGGCAGCACCTACCTCGCCTCTTCGATGATCTGCAAAGGCTTGTCGTTCCTGGCCATGCCGCTGATCACGGCAATCCTCGCTCCGTCCGAGTACGGAAGGTGGGCGCTCTATGCGACTCTCCTGGGTTTCGCGGCACCCCTCTCCGGGTTGATGCTCAGGTACCACGTGGCGCGTGTGTACTACCGCGTCTCGCGCCCGGAGCTCGCGCGCCTGATCTTCAACGTTCTCGGGGTGAGCGCCGCGCTCTCCGGCCTCCTCTTCTGCGTAGCGCTGGCCCTGCGCTGGCGCCTCGATACAGCCTTTGAGATCGACACCCGACACCTTCTCGTCCTGCCGGTGCTCTGCTTCTTCGCCAACGTGCAGGAACTCGTCACCCTGATTCAGCGATACGAAAAGCGCCCTTGGCTCTACGCGCTCTTCGAGATCGGGAGTGTGGGGTTCACCCTGACCGCGGCATTGCTCGTCCTCAGCAAGGTCGATCCCAGCTGGGTCGGATATCTCCACGGGGCGCTCGCGGCCTCGATCGTCGTGGGCCTGGCGGGCCTGACCTATCTCGCGGCGTCGGGGCACCTGATACCCGCTCTCCGGCCCGACCTGATCCGGGACGCCCTGAGAGTCGGCCTCCCCATGGTTCCCCACGCCATCGGAGGATCCGTGATCGCGCTGAGCGACCGCGTGATCCTCCAGCAGCTCCTGTCGAGCGAGGCCGTGGGGATCTACGCCGTGGGTTACAGCCTCGGGATGAGCCTTCTGCTCTTCGCCCAGGCCTTCAACAAGGCCTGGGCGCCCTGGGTGTACGAGCAGCTCTCAGACGACGGAAAAGACAGCCCCGCCCTGAGAGCCAAGAAGTCTCGGATCGTCTACTACAGCTATATCTATGCCCTTGGCCTGGGCCTCGCCGGCCTAGGCCTCGCGGGTGCGGGCTGGGGCTACGTCGCCTGGTTCCTCCCCGAGAGCTATGCCGCCGCCGTGGACGTGCTCACCTGGGCAGCCGGTGCCGCGCTCTTTCAGGGCCTGTACTACGCCGTGTTTCCTTACCTCACCCACGTGGGCCGCACGGGCGGCTACGCGATCATCACTCTCTTCTCTGCGGCGCTGAACGTCGGAGGAACGCTGTGGCTCGTCTCCCAGAAGGGGATCGTGGGCGCCGCACAGGCCACGATGCTGGCCTATGTGTTCCAGTTCGCGGCGCTCTTCGTTCTATCGCAACGGATCTATCCGATGCCGTGGCTGCGGCCGAGGCTCGGAGCCCAGGGAGCGCGCAGGTGAGCACGCAAGGCCCGGTACGCGCCCCCATCTCAGTTCGAGAGGTTTGCGAATTCATCTGGGACCTCGAGCGCCGTCTGGCACTCCTCGACTGGCGCGAGGGAGACGCCTACCCCTGGCCTGCGTTTCGGATGCCGTTTTACTACTGGTTGATGCAGCGGGTCGGCACCTTCGAGCACCCCCATCCGGGAACCTCTCGCTCGCGCCTCGAGAAGCTCCGTCACCACGCAGGAAACCTCACGAGCCTCCTCGGCCCCCGCAACCCCTGGTTCGGCGTACGCTCGGGCCGCGCGGTGCTCATTCCCTCCGGACGAAAGGTGCAAGGAGGCGACCTCTACTCAGACCAGCTCCGGCTGGAGCTGGGCGAGGCCGTGTCGGTACTCGAAGACTCAGGGCAGCGTCAGACGGGAACCGGCACGGCGAGCCTGGATGCCTGGGTTTCACTCGCATCCGCCACCGCTCGCGCGCTCTCGGCGCATTCCCGGCTCAGGCGCGCGGCTCCGATTCTCGCCGTGGCCGACGCGACGGCGCGTCAGTTCGGCTTGAACGCCCGCGACCTGCCCAGGCTCTTCGCCAAGGAGACGCTGCAGTTCTTGCTCCTCCGCGGCGCCATGCGCAGGCTTCTGCGCTGGAAGCGCACCCCTCACCTCTATCTCGTGGCCGGATACACCCGTGCGTACGCCCTAGCCGCCGCGCGCGACTGTTCTATTCCCGTGACGGAACTCCAGCACGGCACCATCACGCCTTATCATCTGGGATACAGCTACCCGGGCCGGCCCCAGGTTCCGTACGCTCCGCAGGAGCTGCTCACCTTCGGTCGCTTCTGGTCGGAGTCCACGGAGCTCCCGGCACAAACGCGCACGCGCGTGATCGGTGCGCCCTACGTGAAACGCCTGGCCGAGACCCACTCTGGACCCCGCGACTCCGGTTCGGTGGTGTTCTCCTCACAGGGTGTGATCGGACGCAGACTCTTCGACTTCGCCCTGGAGACGGCACGCCTGCTTCCCGACCGGAAGGTCGTGTTTCGTCTGCACCCCAACGAACGCCTCGAGTCCTACGAGACGCTCCTGAACACATTGGGTCCGCCTCCGGGCTTCAGCCTCTCGCATCAGAGTCCCAACGTCTTCGCCCTGCTGGCTTCGGCCGAAGCGCAAGCCGGGGTCTTCTCCACGACCTTGTTCGAAGGCATGGCGCTAGGCACCCGGACAATCCTGATCGACCTTCCGGGAGTGGAGTACATGAAACCCGTGCTGGATCGGGGAGATGCGATCCTGGTAGATACCCCGGAGGCCTTCGCACGACGGCTGGCCGAGGCGCCGCTGGCGCGAGACCGAAGCGCCTATTATGCTGACCCGGTGAGCAAGATCGTGAGGCCAGACACTCCATGAAGACCTGGTTCGTCATCCCCGCCCGAGGCGGCTCCGTCGGAGTGCCCCGCAAGAACCTCCGCAACTTGGCTGGGCGGCCCCTCATTCGGCACGTCCTCGATACGGCCTGTGCGGTGACCTCCCCCGGCCAGGTGATCGTTGTCACAGACGACGAAGAGATCGCCGCTACTGGACGGGACGCGGGTGCCCGGATCTATCTGGACCCCAAGACCACGGGTAAGGCCACGCTCGACCAGGTGATGGTCCGCACGATCGCGGAGCTGGAGTCCTGGAGCTGCGGCGCCTCCGACGAGGACCTGCTCCTCACGCTCCAGCCCACCTGCCCCTTCCTGAGCCGGGCGACGATCGAGAATGCCATGGCCGCGTTCTCCTCAGGAGAGACGGGCTCGGTTCTCACGGTGATCGACGACCGGCACCTGCGCTGGAAAATGGATGCCTCGGGTCGCCCCACGCCCGCATACCTAAAGCGCGTCAATCGCCAGGAGATGGCCCCTGAGTATCGCGAGTCCGGCGGCATCATCGGCGCCCGGATCGGAGCGATCAAGGCCCGCGGCACACGGATCGTCGAACCCATCACGCTCATCCCGGTAAGCCGGAACGAAGGGCTCGACATCGACGGCTTCGACGACTGGATGGTGGCGGAGTACCTGTCCAGCCGCAAAAAGATTTTCATCCGCACGGACGGCGACACCATGATGGGCATGGGGCACCTGTAC
>JADZFF010000138.1 GCA_020850015.1 Bdellovibrionales bacterium
AGTAGACAATCCCTCATTCACCCCCCCCTTTCACCCCAGGGGAAGCAGGTGCGCTTTGTCCAGCGGGAGATGTTGCTTCCGGCGAGGGCTCCGCCCGGGCGATCTCATCGGCCTTCGAGTTCGCGTATCTGTAGGCATGAATTCTCAGCTGCCCACCGAGATCGACATAACGGGCAGTCTGGGGGCCCGTCGGGGCAAAATCCATTCCGTCCACTCGAATGATGCGATTGAGAGCCGAAAGACGATCGAGGAACACCACCACCTGCTGGTAAACGCCCTTCACTTTCATGGAAAACGTCTTCTCCACGTAAAATTCGCCCTTCGTTTCCGCCGTGGGCGCAAAACTCTCGATACGCAGCCCGATCCGATCGGCCTCCGTTACCACCGTCTTGATCAGGGCGGGTACGTCGATTTCTTCGGACAACGACGCCTTCAGCCCAGACAGCTCCTCCGCAAGAGCGCGAAGTTCCGCTCGCTTGGCGTCCAAGGCACGTTGAAATTCTACTGCCTTTTTCACCTTTGCTTCCAGCGTTTGAACTTCCTGCAGCGAGGATTGCTCTTCGGCTAGCTTCATGAGGAGAGGTGACTCAGGCGCGTTCTCGAACTGGTACCAGTCGAACGCCATGTATGCGAGCGCGGCGAACGCCAGGAGCGAGTAGGGGACTTTGTTCAATAGTTCCTTGGCTTGATCCACAACCCGCCTCCCTACTCCCGCTTAGCCGCGAGCTCGAACTCCGTGAACGTCGGCCCCTGCGTCTCGGTTTTCTGTTTTGACTGCTTCAATTCGACAACATTGTAGTAAGCACTTTCTTCGAGCTGCCGGATAAAGTCCGAGATTTCCTCAAAACGGGTGGCATAACCCCAAAGCGAAACACCGCTTCCCTCAACCACGTACCGTGTCAGCCAGAGATCTTTAGGCATCGCGGACGAAAGCGCCCTCATCATCTTCGGCGGATTTTCTCGGTCCGACATGAGTTTTTGAATCGTTTCCAGCTTGTTCTTGAGAGTGAACTCATCCGCCTCAAGCTGCTTCTGAATCGAAAGGATTTGATTCGCAGCGTTCACTTTGGTGCGAAGGGTGGCGAGCTTCTGATTGATCTCGTTGATTCGCCCGTCCACCTCGGCCAGCTTCTCGGCCTTTATCTCGTCGAGGTAGGTGCTCCCAGCGAGGACCGCAGCGAAGGCGATCGCCATGCGGCGAATGGGGAGACCCTTGAGCATCTCGGAATCGATGTTGATCCCTTTGAGCCCCGATCCGCCGCGCCCCTTCTCCTGCCCTCCCGTGCCGACTGCCTTTTTTTTCTTGGCCAGGTTGATCTTGATCACTTCGCACCTGCCCGAAGGGCCAAGCCCATGGGGACCGCCGCAAGCGGCGCCACCGCCGCGATGTAGTCCGGAGTGAACACCGCGGGATCGTAGGAAACCGAGTTGAAGGGATTCATGAGTTGCACGGGAATGCCCAGCCGCTCCTCGGCCATGCGTGAAAGATCCGGGAGCGCGCTCGATCCACCGCTCAAAAGGCAGTACGCGATCTTGGGCCCAGAGGAGGAGGCGTAATAGAGATCCGCGACCTTCTTCAGCTCGTTCGCGAAGTTCTCCGTCATCACGTGCGCGAGCTCCAGGACCTCCGCGGGCATGCCCTGGCCCCTTCCACCGACTTTGAGCATCTCGGCGTCTGCGTAGGAGAGTTTCAGGTGGTTCTGAACCTCCATCGTGAGGTTCTTGCCCCCCATCGTCACTTCCTTCGTGAAGGCGGGCGATCCCGCGTTCACGATAACCGTTTTCAAGCTTCCGGCCCCGATGTCCGCGATCATGACCGCTTCCGACGCGTTGCTCGGATAGTTCGCCTCGAAGGCGTTCTGAAGCGCGAAGAAGTCGATGTCCATCACGCTGGGCTTCAGGCCCGCCCCTTCCACGCAATGCATGTACTGATCGAGCACGGCCTCCTTGCAGGCCACGAGGAGTACCGTCGACTTGTCCTTCTGCTTGCTGATGACATGGTAGTCGAGAACGACCTCCGCCATGTCGAAGGGGATGTACTGCTCGGCCTCCCAGAAAACCTGATCCTGCAGCTCCTTGGGATTCGATGACTCAACGGTCATCGTCTTGATAATCACCGACGGCCCGCAAAGGGCGGAACAAACCGACTTGGTTTTCAGCTTGACCTGATTGACGAGCGTCTTGATGGCATCCATCACCGCAACCTGATTGATGATCTCGCCGTTGAGCACCGCGTCCTCCGGGAGCTGGACGATTCCGAAATGAATCAGCTTCCAGATCTTTCCCGCCTTGCGCAGCTCCAGGAGCTTTACGGAGGAGGTGCCGATGCTGAGGCCTACGGCGGACCCGCCTCCGCCGGAAGCGAGACCAGAGAGTAGCCCGGAGAGAAAGCTGCCCTTGCCCCCCTTAGCCATCGCACCTCTGCCCAGATGTGAAGAAATTGCCCATCTTCACATTGATTCTAAAGGGAAGACACCGCGTGTCTACCCTCGACTGAGGTCAGCGGAGCGAAACGGGCCCGAGGTCTCCGCCGGCGATCTCGATCATCGCCGCCCGATCGATCCTTCCGCTCGCCAAGTCGTTGACAGGCAGCGTGACGAGGTAGCGGGTCGCGCCCAGGTCCCCCTGACCCAGGGGATCGAGACAGTAACTGCCAGAGACCCGCTGGAGGGACGCGACCCGCGCCTGCTCCGCGGAAAGGACTTCATGCCCTCCCTTTCCGCCTCTGCCCAAAGGAATCCGGCGAATCAGCTTCGCCGCCTGAACCTCGGAACCGCAGCTCCCGACCTGCTCGATGTGCGCGATGTTCTTTCCCTTGACCTGCTGCCATCGAAGACGATGCGCGTTTCCCGTCCAGGCCACGAGGCTCCGGACCTCGAGAACTCCCGCGGAAAGCCGGCGGCTCATCGCCAGCCCCTTCCAGCGCGGCAGGTGATCCATCACGACAGGCACCGCCGAAAGCAGGAGGGCGAGAACCCCAGTAAGCGCCACCCAGACGATCTGGCGCAGCCGCGCCTTCCGCTCCAGGTTCTCCCAGAGTTCGAAATCCTTCCACTCGGCATCTGCCCAGCGGGATTCGGCTAGATCGGTGTCATAAATGGGCGCCACAGGTCACTTCCAAACAGAGAGTACACGATGGACGCGGCCGCAAGGAAGGGGCCAAAGGGCAGGGCCAGGCGCATGAGGGGAGCACTCCGCTTCCCAGCCCTCCGGCTCAGAAGAGCGTATCCGATCCCCACCAGGCTGCCCGCCACCGATGCGACGAGGATCACCCAGAAAATCCCCGCCACCCCGAGGTAGGGCCCTGCCGCGCCCAGGAATTTGATGTCTCCACCCCCAAGGCCCGCTCTGCCGGTCGTAAACTGATAGATCCAAGCGAAGCCAAAGAAAACCCCGAAGCCGACAGCGGCGCCCGCGAGCGCCGAGAGACCTTCCTCCTGACCCTGCAGGAACGAAAACGGCACGCCCCAGGCAAAGGCAAAGACATTCAGGCGATTCGGGATAATACGATGATCGAGATCGATGAAGAACACCGCGACGAGGAATGCCACGAAGCCCCAGTCGCGCAGGAGCAGCCAGGGCGCCCCTTCCCGGGCCTGCCAGACAAGCAGAAAGAGGAGGGCGGTTGCAGCTTCCACCAGCGGATAGCGCCAGGAGATCCGCGCGCGGCAGGCCGAGCATCGCCCGCGGAGCAGCACGAAAGAAAGAATCGGAACGTTCTGCCACCACCGAATCGGAGCGGCGCAACTGGGGCACCGGCTGCCTGGTCGGACTACGGACTGCTTCAGCGGCACACGATGGATGACCACGTTCAGAAAGGATCCAACGATCGCCCCCAGCACGAGCACCAAGAAGGCGACTCCGGGTTCGTTCAGCGCCGGCAATCAGAGCTCCCGCGATTCAAGCACGCGGCCCGCGCCGACGAGGCAGAGCACCACAAGAACCGCGGCCTGAACCGCCGCCCAGACCAGCTGCGGCCAATGCAGCTCGAGCGAATAGACGGCGACATCGGTGATCTGAAACCTTTCGAACGCAGGAACCGCCCAGTAGGCGGCCCGCAGTACCCACGCGACTCCTTCGCTCTTGGCGCGCTCAGCGAGAAACTCAAGCTGGCCGGACGCGCTCCCCACGATGTAGAGCCCCAAAGTATAGAGGCTCGCCAGGGCAGGGGTGGAGAAGGATCCGAAAAAGAGGGCGATCGCCGCGAGGCAGACGGCTTGAAGCACCAGTAGCCCCTGCGCTGCGAAAAGCTGCGCTCCCAACTCGCCGCCGGCGGCCAGGATGACCGCGGTCTGGATGATCCCGAGCAAGAGCCCGTTGAGCAGCAACACCGCCGCGAGGCCCATGAACTTCCCAAGCACGAGCCCAGTATGGGTCAGCGGCCTGGACAGCAGCAACAGGAAGGTTCTCCGCTGCAGCTCCTTCTGGATCACCGAGGCGCCCATGAGCGTGCCCACCGCCACGAGGCAGAATTGGTTCGCCCCCAGGGAGAAACTCACGAGCACCCGCTGGTAGCCGGTGGCGCTCAGGTTCGAGAGCAGATAGGTCAACGCCAGCAGGAACAGGGCCACGAGCAGGGAGTTGTAAAACAGGCGGTCCCTGAAGCTTTCCCTCAGACTCACCCCAGCAATGGCCCGTTCTGCCCCCCACCAACCGGCGCTAGTCCACATGGATTGATCCCTCCCAGCCTCTTCTCACCTGTTTCACCGAGGTGATCCGGCTACCCCCCGCGATGAGGCCCGACAGAGTTTGGTGCAGCTCGGGCCCGCCGCGGCTGGAATACCTCGCGCCTCCGGCCCAGACCTCGAACTCCGAGTGCTCTTCGCGCTCGCGCCAGCGTTCATCGTCCTCGGTCAGATGCTCGAGCCGTCCTCCCTGGATCAACGCCACCTGATCACAGAGCTCATCCACGTCCTCGAGCACGTGGCTGCTCATGACCAAGGTTCTTCCTTCGCGGGCGAGCTCGCGGATCAGCTCCTTCAGCTCCGTGCGCCCTCGGGGGTCCAAACCGCTCATCGGCTCGTCGAGCACCACGAAGCTCGGAGAATGGAGGATGGCCTGGGCGATCCCGATGCGCTGGAGCATGCCCTTGGAGTAGGTGCGAAGCTCGCGATCGGCCGCCTGCTTCAGCCCCACCCGCTCCAAAAGCAAAGGCACGCGCGAGGCCAGGCTCTCACGATCCATCCTGGACACCGCGCCCAAGGTCATGAGGAAGGCCCTGCCCGTCAAGAACTCATAGAAGTGGGGCCGCTCGGGAAGGTAACCGATCCCGCCGCGAACGCGGGGGTCCAAGACGTTTTTCCCCTCGAGCAGCACCTCTCCGCTGATCGGCCGTTTGATCCCGGTCAGCAGGTGGATGAGGGTGGTCTTGCCTGCTCCGTTGGGGCCGACCAGGCCGAGCACCGCGTTCTTCCTCAGACTCAGGCGCAGGTCGCTGAGCACGATCTTCCGCCGCATCCAGAATCCCGATCGGAATCCCTGCGCCACGCCCCGAACCTCCAAGAAAGCGGGCGTGCCTGCGGAAGGAGGGCTCGTACCGTCGCCGTTTCGCGATTGAGCCATCGTCTCAGTCCCTCAGCCCAAAGTGCGCTTCACGTGGGGTCATGGAATCAATCCGCCCATCCGCTCGAAGCACAAGCCTCTGACCCCAGGGGTCGAGCGGGCCGCTCCTCCTGATGAGCTCCTCGAACTTCTTCTGAATCGGCTGGCCGCCCTCGTTTCGGTTCAGGTTGAGGAAGTACTGGCTTTTCAGCAGTTCGGCCTCCTTGTGTTTCAAGTGCTCACGCTTCTTTTCGCTGTTCGTGGTCAGTTGCATGAACCTGACCAGGCGGATCGCCGCCTCATACCGCCCTTCACGGGTTCTGAGCCGGCGCGCCAACCCGGAGAGATGCTCGGGCGCCTGCGGCCAGGCGGCGGCCTCGGCGAAGCCCTTGCTGGCCCGTTCGATATCGTCGAGCTCGAAGAGGTAAACGTATCCCTGGAGCATGGGCACCCACCACCCTTCCGACCAAGCGCTGCGGTATTCATCGAAAGCCGCGCTCTCCATGAAACGAGCGGCCTTCTCGAGCAGATAAGCGGCGCTCGCGCCGTCGTCCCGGATCACGGAGTAGGTCTGCGCCCCCCCCACGTAGGCGTTCAGGAAGGCGCGATCCAGGTCCGTCGCGAGGTCCAGCGCATGGAGGGAGCTGGGTCTTTCACCCTTCTTCAGGTGCGTGAGCGCGTCGTCCTGGAGAAACTGGAGCCAGAGCAGATCGGGCACGAGCTGCGAAAGCCCGGCGGTCGCGAACCTCACCGCTTCGGCATTCAGCGCCACGGCCTCACGGTGGGCGGGAGCGGGAATCGCACGCGACCTCGCCCGCTGCGAGGAACCCGTGTAGGCCACCAGCAGGACGGCGATCCCGGCGGTCCAGACCGCCAAGCCTGGCCAGGAATTCCAAGGGCTCGATGGAAGTACAACTGCGTTCAAGGGTGGGCTCCGAGTTCACCTGAGGTCTCAACGGAACCCCAGGCGCCGACAGAATAGCGCCACGCGGGCGGAGGTCAATCAGTTGCTATAGGACAGGGCGTTCAGCGGCATGACGATTACAGGCTGCGTCAGCGTGGTATCCCCGATTCGATAAATCGTGGAAGCGTAGTTGAGCGAACCCAGGACCTGCGAGTTCGCCAGGTCCGAAACAAAGGCCTCCCCCCCTCCGGGCGCGATGAAAAATCCCGTGAGCCGCTGGGCGAGGAGCACCCCCCCCGGCGGCCTGGGGAACTCGCCGGCAAGCACGGTGGTGGAAGTCCCGGTTCCCAAGTCGATGCGGTAGAACTCGCGTTTGTCACCCGAGACGCCGTAAACCGTGCCGGAGCTGAAATCCACCCCGATGTGCCGGATCGCGCCGTTCACGGGCCATTCTTCGTAGCTCGGCGTGCCCACCAGACCGTCGTCCGCGATGCCGCCCACCGCATCGTTGGCGAGGCTGCAGTTCATCGGAATTCCGCCGCAGTTGCCGTACCTCGCCAGCGAACCGGGCCGCAGGACGTAGATTCCGTAGTTTCGCGGGTGAACCGCGACGGAAAGAATGTTCGAGACCCTGGACGCCCCTTGGGCGTAGAGATTCGAGAACACCCAGGACACATCCACGGCCTCGTTGTCTGTCCGGTTCCGGCCGCGGCTGTGCACCGTGTAGATCCTGCCGGTATTGGAGACATAATAGCGTACGGGATACCGGAAAGGCTGAACGACTGCCGTGGCCGTGCAGTAGAGCCGGTTCGGATCGCTGATGCCTCCGATGGATTCGATTCCCCGGCTGCGGATATCGACCACTCCCGTGACGGAGATCTGAATCTGGTCGTTCGCGCCATCGAAGTCGTAAAGGGCGTTGGCCGCCATGGCCGGCTGATTGACATAAGCTGCGCTCAGGGCTCCCTTGGCGTCATTTGCGTTCCAAGTTCCCTGATTGGGGCAAAGCGATGAAAATTGCCGCGCCTTGTACTCGACACCTCCATTCAATCGCGTCGCGGGATCCGGGTCGGAGGGTTCCAAGGCTTCTGGACCACCATTTATATGATAAGGGCCCATCGATGCCCATGGAGTCTTGAGCTGGAGTTTCACATAGAGCTTGAAACCGGGAAGCGCCCTGCCCACTCGATCATCTACCGTCGTATTACATGCGGCCGCACCGGCACCGGCATCGGGCGAGACAATCGGGTTCGCGCCATCGTACCAGGCGATCTCGTTTCCCAGGCACTCTCTCATTCCGAGCTGGCGCTGATCCGCCGACGCTCCCGGAAAATTTGGCCCGCCCGTGGCGGTCAGGTCGTACCCGGTGAACAGGATGTTG
>JADZFF010000139.1 GCA_020850015.1 Bdellovibrionales bacterium
GGGCGCTCTTGGAGGGGGCGGCCGTGCGCAGCCGGCGCAGGGAAATCACGGTTCCCACGACCTGCGCCAGGATGGCCAGCGTCCAGATTCCCAGTCCCAGCCATGCGTGCATTTCCCTTTCCATGGTGGCCTCCCTACAACCCTATTTTCGGAATCGGACGTGCGGAACTTGCTAGAGCCGCGTGAGAATCGCGTTACGACGCAAGGTTTTGGATCAACAGAGGAATCAGGCCCCGTGATATGCTCGGCGGCATGAACTCGCGCACCCCGGCGGCCCCCTGGGAACTGCCGCTCAACCGTCGGATTTTTGTCTCCCGCACCCTCAATCTCAACGCGATCCGGGCCGTCGGTTTCGACATGGACTACACCCTGGTCCTCTACGACGAGAACAAGCTCGAAAACCTCGCTTTCGAGGGTGCGGTGGACTTCCTGGTGAGGGAAAGGGGCTACCCCGAAACCCTGCGCGAGCTGAAGTTTTCCTCCGATCGCGTGGTGCGCGGCCTGGTGGCCGACAAGAGCTTGGGCAATCTCGTGAAGATCAACCGCTTCGGGTACGTGAAGGCCGCCCTCCACGGCGATCACTTCTACAGCCGCGACGACGTGAGGCGCATCTACGCGAACCAGATCGTGACCTTTCTCGACCCCCGGTACGAGATGGCTCACACCCTTTTCTCCCTCTCCACCTGCTCGCTCTATTGTCAGCTCGTGAAGCTCTACGAAGGGAAAGCCTCATTCGAGGAGCTCTACCGCCATGTGGACGAGGCCATCGGGCACGCGCATCGCCAGGGCTTCCTGAAGAGCCGGATCATGGCTAGGCCCCAGGATTTCGTTCTGCTCGACCCCGACTACGCCACGACTCTGCGAATGCTCCGCTCCTTCGGAAAGCGCCTGGTTCTGGTGACTAACTCCGAGTGGGAGTTCACGCAGGCGATGATGAGCTACTCCTACGACCGCTACCTCCCCAAGGGTCAGACCTGGCGCGACCTGTTCGAGCTCGTTGTCGTCAGCGCGGCGAAACCCCAATTCTTCACCGAACGCCCGAGGTTCTACGAGGTCATCCCCGAGAGCGGGCACCTCAAGAATCTGCGTGGCGCTCTTTCTGCGGGAAGCATCTATCAAGGAGGAAACGCCGCCGAGGTGGAATCATTCCTGGGGTTGAACCGCGGACAGATTCTTTACGTGGGGGATCACGTCTACAGCGACGTGCTTCTGTCCAAGAAGTCCTCGAAGTGGCGCACGATGCTCGTGATCACTGAGCTGGAGAGCGAGCTGGCCGCCGCTGGCCGCGCTCAACCCGTGTTGGCGAAGGTGAGGGAGCTCATGGTGCAGAAGGAGGAGCTCGAGCTCCGTCTGAGTTACCATCGGCGGGTTCAGGCGGATCCTTCGTTTCGTGGGCACGAAGGCCCCCCGCAGGAAATGGACGAGAGCTCATTGAAGAGCGAGATCTCGAAGCTCGATACGCAGCTTGCGCCGCTGATCCGTGAGTACGAGTCGCAGTTTCACCCCTATTGGGGAGAGTTGCTCTGGTCGGGCAACGACAAGAGCCATCTCTCTATGGTGATCGAGCGCTACGCCTGCACCCACACTTCGAAGGTATCGAACTTGTTGGGGTATTCACCGGCTCATTACTTCAGGCCCCCCACCAAGTCCTACCTCTAGGCGGCTCAACTTCGGTCTCGGGTATGCCGATCAGTACATCGGTATGAGACGACCGGCATTAACCGTCATTCTCCTGGCACTGATGGCCGTCGGCCTGATCGAAGGAATCGTGGTCTATCGGATGATTCAGAACGCCAACCAGGCTGCCCACTGGGCCTCGGTCGAGGGCACTCTGTCGCAGGAAACCTCTACGCTCGCGCGAAGAGTCATGGCCGACCCCTATGCCCTCCACTCTCACGGCCACCCCAACCGCCGCCCGACCCTTGAACCAGTGACCTCCGCCGGCCTTCAGGCTCGCCAGTAGTCTCGCTTTCGTGGGGGTAAGGAGTGGCGGAGAGGGAGGGATTCGAACCCTCGATACGGTCACCCGTATGCTCCCTTAGCAAGGGAGTGCTTTCGACCACTCAGCCACCTCTCCGCGGACGAGTTCTCTTGGTCGAGCCCCACCCTTACCAATAAGTGGCCCGCATTCGCAATCTTGTTGCGGCGCATCCTACCGAGACCCGGGCTTCGGTGGGGGAGGGCTTCCGGGCCCACCCTCAGGGCCGGGCGCCCGACCGTGTCCGGGCGACGGCCCTCCCGCGCCTGGAGGGCCGTCGCCTCGGGGACGCGCATTCTCTCTTTCACCGCGCTCCCACCGGCGTTTCATCTCCGCCGTGGGCTTTTGGTCCAGACCGCGAAGGATCTCCACGAGCTTTCGGAGATTGATCGCCGCATCCGTCAACAACAGCTGCCCACTGAGCTCGGAGGGGATGATCCTCGAATTCGCGGGCATGAAGCTGCGCGCGGACCTTGCCATGTACTCCACTGCATCCTTATGGGTTGCCTGGTACTGAAGCGTGACGATGTCCCAGGTATTGGGGAGATTCAGATTGGATTTCTGGTCCGCCTTAAACAGGGGTATCGCGGAGTCACGCGCGTCCCGCGTCTTCATGATCTGGTAGGTCCTCGGCTGCCCTGTGGGCACCCGCGAGTACCCCTGCATGTGCAGCATCTGGGTAAAGAGTAGCTCTGCGTTGCCTGCGGTGAGCTCAAGGTTCGGAGTGCCCTCCACCTTTCCCTTCATCTCGTCGGGCAGGTAGATGTACTTCTCGTCGAGCATAGTCCCCACGACCTTCGCGCAGGTGGGAATGTCTGGGCACTTCTCGCTGAAGCTTGCCTCCGCCATCGGAGCGCCAACGCACATCAGGACCAGGACATGAAATGCACGTACGACCTTCATCTGTTGGATCTCCCTCGCTTAGGATCAGTGCAATTCCCAAACCTAACCCTAAATCGCGCCAGAAACACGCTCAGCGCAATGCGGCCGTCCAAGTGCCCGTCAACGTCCCGACCACGAGGCTTTCCGCCCCGGCAAGTTCTGACCCGTTCCGCCTGAACCCATGAGCCGGCCCTAAAGCCCGGGCGCGCCGACGTCGATCCATTGGTCATGATGGACCTCTTTCACAAACCCACCACTCCCGACCACCCCGTTTGGCATGCCCTCGAGGATCACTTCCGAGTGAGGCTGAGCCAGGATGAGCGCCAGCAGATCGTCGGGCTGATCCGAAACACCATCGCGCACCGCCCCGACGTTGACCTAAACGCGCTCGCGATCGGCGTCACACGCTCTGTGCTCGGCCAACGCGTTCAGCCAGGATAGAAGTCCCGGCCGGATCAATGGCGGAGAGGGTGAGATTCGAACTCACGGTACGGTCGCCCGTACGCCGGTTTTCAAAACCGGTGCTTTAAACCGCTCAGCCACCTCTCCGTAACCAATCCATCCCAGCCGCGCCGGTTAACGCGGACGGGGCTCAAAACTTCCGATTCAACGGACGCAACCAGAGCGCCCCGCCTTCAGAATGAAATCCGGGTGCTCCCTCCAGATACCTGTGCAGGGGCTTCGGAATTTTCACGTTTCCCCCCGCATCCTGAAAATTCTCCAGAATCGCGATGAACGTTCGTCCCACGGCAAGCCCAGAGCCATTCAACGTATGAACGAAGCGGGGTTTGCCGTTCGGCTCCGGCCGATACCTGATCTTCGCCCGCCTTGCCTGGAAGTCGCCGCAGTTGCTGCAGGAGGAAATCTCACGATACTGCCCCGCCGAGGGGAGCCACACCTCGATGTCATAGGTCTTCGTCGCAGCGAAGCCCATGTCCCCGGTGCACAGAAGCATCGTGCGGTAGGGCAACTCCAGCGCCTCCAGGATACCCTCGGCGTCCTTGGTCATCCCTTCAAGCTCTTCAAACGATGTTTCAGGAGGGGTGATCTTCACCATCTCCACCTTCTGAAATTGATGCTGCCTGATCAGGCCTCGCGTATCCTTGCCGTACGACCCTGCTTCGCTTCGGAAACATGGCGAATAGGCCGTGAACTTCAACGGAAGCGCGCTCAGGTCCAGGATTTCATCGCTCACGAGATTGGTGAGTGGGACCTCAGAGGTTGGAATAAGAAAGAGCTCTCGCTCGCCTACGCCCGTCTTGAACAGGTCTTCCTCGAACTTCGGGAGCTGCCCGGTACCCGTCATCGAAAACCTGTTCACCAAAAATGGAGGTATCACCTCGCGATACCCGTTTCTTCTGGCATGAGTATCGAGCATGAACTGAATCAGCGCCCGCTCCAGCGCCGCTCCCTGCTCAAGATAAACCGCGAAGCGGGCGCCCGACAGCTTGCCCGCTCTCGCAAAATCCAGGATTCCCAGGCGCTCTCCCAAGTCCACATGGTCGCGGGGGGTAAAGTCAAACTGCTGTGGCGTGCCCCACCGCCTCATCTCCCGGTTTTCGTCCGGGCCGCGGCCCTCGGGAACGGATGCGTCCGGGATATTGGCGATGCTCTGCGCCTCGCGGTCCAAGCCCTCCTGCACGACAGCGAGCTCTTCGTCGATCGCCTTGATGCGGTCGCCGACCTCGCGCATCGCGAGCACCTTTGCGTCCGCCGCCTTCGCCGCCTCCGGGTCGCTCTTGGCCCTGGCCTTCAGCTGCCCAATCTCTTGCGAAACCGCGTTCCGTTCGGCTTTGAGCCGCTCGCCCTCCAGAATCAAGGCTCTTCGCCGATCCGAAAGGCGTGCCAACTCCGCCGCCACCGCGGGATCCGTGTTCCGGCGGCGAAGCGCCTCCTTCAGCTCGGGAAGCGAATCGTGGAAGTACTTTGCGTCAAGCATGCTGTCCCTGTTCCTAACATGAGGGCCGATTATTCGGCAAATCGCTCGAATTCCGCTCGATCGGGTGCATCCGGGGCGAGCTGCACATATTTCCGAAACGCCTCACCCGCGCTCGCCCCGTCGCCCATCGCGCGATAAACGATGCCCATGCGCTTGTAGATGACCGGATTACCCGCGTCTCCGGCCGCGGCGGCCTGAAGCAATGCGATCGCGCCGGTATAGTTTTTTAGGTAATAACTGGCCCACCCCGCTTGTTGTTTCGCCTCGGGTGAGATGGGGTTGATTTGCATCGCCTTGGTAAAGAGCTCAAGCGCGGCATTCGCGGCGTCCTTGTCCCCCTCCGCCTTGAGCTTCTCTTTTCCAAGCGCGATCAGCGCCTCGACGCTCTCCGGATGAGACGACAACTCCTGCTCGAATTCCTGCAGCGCCGCCTGGGTATTGCCCATCAGCGAGTAGAGATTGCCCTTGAAGAAGTGGATGCCTGGATACTTTGGGTAGTATTTGAAGATTTCCGCCAGCTCATCGCTCGCCTTGTCGAACTGCCCAAGCTTCATGAACAGCTTGTAGCGCTCTAAGTATCCCTTGGGATCCGACGGATTCCGCTCAATGTAGGATTTGTAGGCGATGAGCGCCTTGGGGATCGCCTCCTTATCCAAGCCCTCCTTGTTCCGGTAGATCGTCGCCTGCAGCAGCCAAGGAAAGGCGTACTTTGGATTCATGGCCATTGCCGCGGAAACGGAGTCCTCCGCCAAGTCCCAGTCTCCGGCCTGCATCCTGAGCTCGGCAACTGCGGCCACCAGCTCCGCGCGCGCGCCCCCCAGTTTCTGAAGCTCATCCTGAAGCATGGTGATCGCACGCTGAATCGAATCTGTTTGCGCAATGCATTTCGCCGTTCCGACAATTGCGTCCATGTTCAGAGGGTCGAGTCGAAGCCCGAGCGCATAGTAGAAGGGGGCATCCTGACATGCCCCAGACTCCCTCAGGCTCGTTGCGTAGGCGACATAGACGCTGGGGTCGATGGAGTCCCGTGCCATCGCCTTCCGATAATGGATCTGTGCCTCGGGATGCATGGCCTGTTTCGCGTAAAGGTCGCCAAACAGCTTGTCGATCGAGCTTCTGGCGCCCGGCACGGACTTGAAGCGCTTCATCGCTTCGTTCGCTTCCTTCAGCTCATAACTTTGTATGAGCGTTTGGATGTATTTCGACCACACGCGGATGTCTTCTGGCGCCTTCTCTGCCGCCTTCCTGTAGTTCATCAACG
This sequence comes from Bdellovibrionales bacterium, assembly GCA_020850015.1. GTDB lineage: Bacteria > Bdellovibrionota > UBA1018 > UBA1018 > JADZFF01 > JADZFF01. Next base: position 6,061 of record JADZFF010000139.1, read on the forward strand.
CGTCGATCATGTTGTTCAGCTGAAGGAACATGTCGCCGATTTTCTCGAGCGGAAGCGGCGCCTCGAGGTCGGCATCCCTGGCCTGCAGAAAATCCACCAAAGCCTGTTCGTGATTTCCTGCCTTGAGTTTTCTTTCTCCCTCGCCAAGAAAATAGTACATTCGCGCCTTTTCGCGGTACCTGGGGTCGGTTTCACCCGCCTTCGCGCGAAGCGTGTATAGCTCCAGAAGATAGTCGTGGTTTTCAGGATTCAGCTTCACGGCCTTTTCCATGTCCGCCATTGCTTCTGCGTTTTTTTGGTGAAGCTCATTCAATAGCCCACGCAAATAGAAGGCCTCCGCCAACGGCAACGGTGAGCTGAGGGCCGGCTTTTCGAGTATGAAATCCAGATGCGCGGAGGCATCCCTCAGACGCCCCTCTTTGGAGAGGATGCGCGCGATCGCCAGGCGCGACCGGACGTGCGCCGGTGACATCTTGACCGCCTTTTCGAACTCGCCCAACGCTTCCCGCTGGGAACCCAGGGCCAGAAAAACCTCGCCCTTGAGGTGGAACACCTTGGGGCTGAATGCCTTGTTGTCCGGAATCTGCCCTCCATATCGAGCGGCGCTGGCAAAATCTCCGCGCCGGTAGAAGGCGTAAGAGAGATAGTAGAACATCTCGAACCCGAAGTTCGGATGGGTCTTCGTGTATTCGACGATCCGGTTCTGGGCCGCCTCCGGTTTGTTGACCGTGGTGAAGAATTCCACGTCCGCGATGACCGTTTCCGGGAGATCTACGTCCTTGGCCCGCGAAAGCTCGATGAGCTTGGAAATCGTGGCAAAATATTTTTCGTCCTTGTTGGAGGAGTCGATGAGATTCAAGTAGGACGAGGCCAGGAACGCGAGCGCTTGCACGTTTGTCTGGTCCAATCCGGCCGCGCGAAGAAAATGTCCGGACGCGACCTTGTACCCTTCGACGTTGTCTTCCAGGTATCGCCGGAGCCCAACCTGGTATTCCTTTTTGCTCGCTCCGGCATCCGAACCCTCCGTGATGAACTCCGGAAGCTGGGGGCGGATGGCCTCCGCTTTCAGGGGTTTTCGCTCGGGCTCCTGCGGCGGCATGATGACGTCCATCCCAAAGTAGGCCAGTGCGCCGATCAGGATGATTCGGATGATCATCTGCCGGTTAGGGCCCTTCTTTTCTGCCGCAGGGCCGCCCGGCAAGCCTGTCTCGGGAGAAGAACGCTGAAAGAAGACCGTTTTCTCCTGAGAAATGGAGGATTCGGGCTCCATGAAGTTGATCGACTCGGAATCACCACCTGAAGGCGACTGAGGCGCAAAAGCCGGTGGTGCCACCGTGCCCAGCCTGTGCTCGGGCGGCGCGATGCGGGTCTTTTCGCCGTCATCGAAGTCGCCCGTGATCGGCGGAGGCCCGTGGGCGGCGTCCATGCGACCGATGACCGTCTTCTCGGAATCTAGGTCGGAATCCAATCGGCCCTCGATCTCAACGGCTATCGGAAGATCGGATCCGCGCTCTGAGCCGGGGAGCACCACCGTTCGATCAGCGGGGGGCGGGGCCATTGGCGCAGCGGTGGGCGGCTCCTCGGGCAGCACGACCGTGGAAGCGCCAAGGTCCATGGCCGAGTCGCCCCCTATCGGCACCTGATCATTCACATGAGAGGGACCAAAGGACTCCAAGCGGCCCTCAAGTTTCGCCAGAAGGAGTTCTGCAAGATCTGGTATTTGATTGATGTTGCGCCAGTCGCCGTCAGGATGGACGCGGGCCGTCTCCGATCCCACGATCTGATTTTTGAGCATGAGCAAACGGACCCGCTCTAGGTCCAGTGGACCTAGGATGCGGCCTGTGGCGAGCTTGATCTTGAACTTCCTGCCGCTCTCCATCCCTGTAGAGGCGCGGCCCTACAGCCCCGCGACGGCTTTTCGCGCCATCTCGACGAGCGGCGAGGGAAGCAACCCCACCTGCAGCGTTACTATGACCATCGAGGCCAGCGCCATCACGGACCAAACGGGAACTCTCGCGGAGGTGGCTCCTGCGATCGGATCCCGCATGTACATGTAAACGAGGACTCGCAGGTAGTAGTATACGGAGATCGCGCTGCAAAGCACAGCGATGATCACCAAGGGGACCTCGCCCGCCTGAACGGCGGAATAGAACAGGAGGTACTTCGCCACGAAGCCGGCCGTCGGCGGCACTCCGGCCATGGAGAAGAGGAACACGGCCATGGAAAAGGCCAAAACGGGGTTCTTTTTCGAAATGCCCGACAGATCGTGAAGGTTCAGTCCCGCATCGCCCTTGCCCGCGAGCAGCGTCAATACGATGAAAGCGCCCAGGTTCATCGCGGCATACGCCGCCAGATAGACCAGCAGGGATGAGTAGCCCTCCGTGCCTCGAGGCGCGGCGATGAGGCCCACCATGAGGTATCCAGTGTGGGCGATGGAAGAATAGGCCAGGATCCTTTTTAGATTCGTCTGCGTCAGGGCGATGACGTTACCCACAACCATGGTCATCACGGCACAGACCCAAAGGATGTGGTGAAGATTCGTTTCCACCGCCTCCGACAGTCCTTTGCCATATCCAAGCGACAGGAAGACCCGGACAAAGGCGGCGAATGCCGCCGCCTTGAGGCCCGTCGTCATGAACCCGGTGATCGGGACGGGCGCCCCCTCGTATACGTCCGGCATCCACATGTGGAAGGGAACCGAGGCCACCTTGAACAGAAATCCCGCCACGATCAGCCAGGCGCCGACGGAAAAGAGCACCGATTCGCCAGCCCCGCGCGACGCCAGGCGCTCCAAAATAGCCTGGATGTGGGTCGTTCCGGTTGCTCCATAAACCAACGCAACACCGTAGAGCATGATCGCCGAGGCCGCGCCGCCCAGGATGAAGTACTTCATCGCCGCCTCATTCGCCCGACGATCCGCTCGCCTGAAGCTCACCAGCGAATACACTGAGAGCGACATCGTTTCGAGCGCGATGAACAGCACGACAAGCTCCCGGGCCGAGGCCATCAGCATCATGCCCAGGGCCGAAAACAACACGAGAACGTAGTACTCCGGGTGCTGGAGTTTTTCGGAATCGAGATACCGAAACGAGATGAGGAGGGTGATCAGCGCCGAAAGCAGGAAGATCAGATTGAAGAAGGACGAGTAGGGGTCCACCACCATCATCCCATTGAAAACCGCAAGAGCGGCGCCGCTCAGGCCCGGAAAAGAAAGCGTCGCACCAAGAAGCGCGGTGGCCACGCTGACCAGAAACACGCTCCACTTGGGCTGAAGCCACCGGACCACTGAAAGAACCAGGGCAAGCACGGCCCCCCCGAGAACTGCGAAGTGGGGGCTGAGCGCCTCCAGCTCCACCGTCGCAAGCCCAAGCAATTCGGGGCGAATGGTGACCAGATTTTCCATTGACTAGTTCCTTCCCAGATCCGCGATCGCGGTCTCTGTCGATTTGACCTGCGCGCGCTCCAGGAAGCGCTGGATCGATGGCTCCATCTTCTCGAAAAAGAAGTTCGGATAGATTCCCATGAAGAAGATCGCTACCACCAGCGGCGCCAGCACCGCGAGCTCGCGGCCACTGAGGTCCCTGAGTTTTTCGTTCTCCGGATTCGTGACCGGCCCGAACATCACCCGCTGGAACATCCACAACATATAGACCGCGCCAAAGATGACGCCCGTCCCCGCCGCTGCCGCAGCCCAGGGGCTCGTCTTCCAGGTGCCCAGCAAGATCAAGAACTCCCCCACAAAGCCATTCGTTCCAGGAAGCGCGATCGAAGAGAGAGTTACGATCATGAATATGATCGCGAAGATCGGCATGACTTTGGTGATTCCCCCAAAGTCGGAGATCATCCGCGTGTGCCGCCTTTCATAGATCATACCCACCATCAGGAAAAGCGCTCCCGTTGAAACGCCGTGGTTGAGCATTTGATAGACGGAGCCCGCGGCGGCGATCGAATTCAGGCTGAACAGACCGAGAATCACGAACCCCATGTGGCTGACCGACGAATAGGCGACGAGCTTCTTGATGTCCGGTTGAACCATGGCCACCCACGCGCCGTAGACAATGGCTACCGCTCCCAGCCCAAGGAAGACCGGCTGATAAAGCACCACCGCCTCCGGGAATAGCGGGAACGCAAATCGGATGAAGCCATAACCGCCCATCTTCAACAGTACGCCGGCAAGAATAACGCTACCCGCGGTGGGCGCCTGCACGTGGGCATCGGGAAGCCAGGTATGCACGGGAAAAAGAGGAACCTTGATCGCGAATGCCAAGGCGAACGCAAGAAACAATATCGACTGCACGGACAGCCAGCCCCCGCCCGGAACGTTGACGCGGTAGAGATCCACGATCGCCGTGGAATAGGCGCCAAGCTGCACCTTGTGAGCGTAGGCCAGGTAAAAGATCGCCACGAGCATCAAAAGAGAACCGACAACGGTGTAGAGAAAGAACTTCATCGCGGCATAGACTCTGTCCTTCCCGCCCCAGATTCCGATCAGGAAATACATCGGAATGAGCATCGCCTCCCAGAACACATAGAAGAGAAAGACGTCTAGAGCCACGAGGGCTCCGAGCATTCCGGTTTCCAGGAACAGGAGTAGAAAGTAATACTCTTTGGTCCTTTCCTGAATGGCGGAAAAAGAGCCAAGAATCACGAGCGGCGTCAGGAAGGTGGTCAGCACCAGCAGCCAAAGGCTGATTCCGTCCATCCCCAGGAGATATGCGATCCCGAGGCTTGGAAGCCACTCCGCGCGCTCGGCGAGCTGGAACTCGGCACCTCCGGCATCGAAGGCCCCATATAGGCGCAATGAAACCGCAAAAACCAGAAACGAACCCAATAGAGCCCAGACCGCGTGGGTTTTCCGAAATTTTCCGGGGATCACGAGGCCGGCGACCGCCCACAGCAGCGGAAGGAAAACCAGCGTGGAAAGAAGGTGCGACTCAAACCAAGCCATAGATCATGTACCCCAAGGTGAGAACGAGCCCCAACAGCAGAAAAACGGCGTAGGCCTGCAGCGAACCCGTTTGGGCCAATCGCAGTGTCTGTCCCGACCATTCCGACGCCCGACCGAATCCGAGTACGATACGGTCGATTACCGCGACGTCGAACCCCCTCCATAGCGCCTGTGACACCCTCCCAATAGGACGAATCAAAGCACCCTCGTAGAGTTCATCCACGAACCACTTGTTCCAGAGAACCTTGTGAATGAACGCCCACCGCGCCTTGAGCGCCTCTGGACGCCGAAGGTCCCGAAACAACCGATGAGCCGCGAACATCCCAAGAAGCGCCACGGCCACGCTTACGGCCATGAGCACCCACTCCATGGAATGGTTTACGCCTTCGGCGGGAACAACATGAGGCACAATCGGCTCGAGCCAGTGCGCCAGCCAGCTCGCATGGGGAACCCCCATGAATCCGCCCGCGGCGCTCAGAACCGCAAGCACATAGAGGGGCGCCACCATAACGATGGGCGATTCGTGCGGATGGACCTTGTGATGATCGAATCGCTCGGAGCCCATGAAAGTGTGGATCCACATTCGCGTCATGTAGAACGCCGTCATCATCGCCGTCAGAAGGCCCAGCGCCCATAGCACGCGGTTCCCTTGGTTGGAGGCGAAGGCCATCCAGAGGATCTCGTCCTTCGAGAAAAACCCCGAAAAGGGCGGGAGCCCGCAGATCGCGAGCCAGGCTACCGTAACCACCAAGAACGTACGCGGCATATGTTTTTTCAGGCCGCCCATCTTGAGGATGTCCTGCTCTTCGTGCATCCCGTGGATCACGCTTCCGGCCCCGAGAAACAGCAGCGCCTTGAAGAACGCGTGGGTAATCACATGAAAGACGCCCGCCCCGGTAGCTCCCACGCCGCACGCCAAGAACATGTAGCCCAACTGGGAAACGGTCGAATATGCCAGGACCCTCTTGATATCCGTTTGCACGACGGCGATCGTCGCCGCCACGAATGCGGTGAGCCCGCCCACCCAGGCCATGACCTCCAGAGCCGTCGGCGAAAGCGCGTAAAGAAAATCGAGCCTTGCCACCAGGTAAATGCCCGAGGTGACCATCGTGGCCGCGTGAATGAGGGCTGAAACTGGCGTGGGTCCAGCCATCGCGTCGGGCAGCCAAACATACAAGGGAATCTGGGCGGACTTCCCGGTGCATCCCACGAAAAGCAGCAGGCAGATGCCTGTGACCGCCGCAAGCTCCGCCCCAGCAGGTGCCATACCCCCGAATCTCTGGACAACAACTTCCCGGAGCGCCGAGAAATCCATCGTTCCAAAGGTCGTGTAGATCAGAAACATCCCCAAGAGGAAACCCAGGTCTCCCACCCGGTTCGCGATGAACGCCTTCTTGCCGGCCTTGGCCTTTTCAATGTCTTGATACCAGTAACCGATCAAGAGATACGAGCAGAGGCCCACCCCCTCCCATCCCAGAAAGAGCAGCGGAAGGGCTCCCCCAAGCACCAGGACGAGCATCGAAAAGCAAAAGAGGTTCAAGTAGGCAAAGAACCTACCCGGCGTCTCGTCATGGGACATGTACCCGATCGAGTAGACGTGAATCAGTGTCCCGATCCCGGCGATCACGAGAACAAAGAGAGAGGAGAGAGGATCTACCCTGAGAACAAAATCAAGACTAAGGCCGCCCACCTTGATCCAGGAGAAGAGATTGTTCTCGATGACCCGCGCGCCTTCGGGCATCCCCGCAAGTTGCACAAACGCCACCACCCCCACCGCAAAGGAAAGAAAAATGGCGCTCGATGCGACCAAGCCCGTCGCCAGCGAGCCCGCCTTCTTTCGGCCTTGAGGCGCCTGAAGCACCGCGTACCAGAGGCCGTTGATCAAGAAGCCGATCAGAGGAAAAAGCAGTATCAGTCCCAACATCTCAGATCACTCCCTCAACAGCCGGATGTCGTCCGTGTCCACGCTCCGCAGGGTGCGGAACATCGCGATCAGGAGCCCCAGCCCCACGGCCGACTCCGCTGCCGCGACAACGATGATGAAGAACACCGACACCTGGCCCGCCATGTCCCCATGCATCCGCGAAAACGTGACAAAGGACAGGTTTACCGAGTTCAGCATCAATTCGATGCACATCAAGATCACGAGTATATTCCGACGCAACATCAGCCCACCCAGGCCGATCAAGAAAATCGTCGCGGCGAAGGTCAGCACCACCCATGGTTCCACGACTTGCATCAGGCCTCCTTGCCGGCACTGCCGGGCTTCTTGGCATTGCGCATCGCAATGGCCACCACCGCCACGATGGCGGCCAACAGGAGCACCGAAGTGAGCTCAAATGGAAGTACGTACTCGGAAAACATCAGCTGGGAAATTACTCGTGTATTCCCGCCCGCCGCCTCTACCGCTTCCGCGGTGTATGGCCCCAAAGGGGCCGGGGGGCTCATGCGCTTGAAGGCGACTACAAAAAACGCGAGCATCGCGAGACATCCCGCCAAAATGGCGACTTTGAGCGCCGCCGAGGTTCGCGCGATGTCGAGGGACGGCGCGTCCGCGTTGAGCAACATGATCACGAATACGAAGAGCACCATTACGGCGCCCGCGTAAACCAGTATCTGGATGGCCGCGATCAGGTGCGCGTCGAGCAGGGCGTAAATCCCGGCGAAAGCGAAAAACACGAGCACCAGGCTGAACGCGCTCGAAACCGGGTTCTTCTTGAAAACAACCAGAAGCGAACAGGCGATCGCAAGACCGGCAAAAAGGTAGAAAAACACTGGGCTGACGGAAAGCATTACCTGTTCCCCCTCTGCACCAGCAGCATTTCCTTGTCATAAACCACCCGCTTGGACTGGCTCATCTCGTAAATCGTACTGAGCTTGATGGCATCCTTCGGACACGCCTCCTCGCACATGCCGCAAAAACAGCAGCGAAGAATGTCGATCTCGAATTTGATGGGAAATTTCTCCTTGTCGGGGCGCTCACCCGCCTCGATATGAATGCACTCCGCGGGACATACCGTCGGACACAGCATACAGGCCGTGCAGTTCTCCACCCCGTTCACGGCCTTGATGTAATGAAGTCCGCGGAGACGGTCGGAGTAGTTTCTCCGCTCCTCGGGATACTGGATCGTGACATTTCTCGAGAAGAGCATGTTCTTCATCGTGATGAGGAGCCCCTTGAGGATCTCAACGACGTAGAGCCTGCTCGTCACGGGCGCTTTTCTATCTACCAACATCTCAGATCACCCCGTAGAAAATGAGGACGCCGGTGATGAAGATGTTCACCAGCGAGAGCGGAAGCATGACCTTCCAGCCGAAGTTCATCAGCTGGTCATACCTGAACCTCGGAACCGTCCAGCGCACCCAGACAAAGAACCAGAGGAAAAAGCCGGTTTTCAACATGAAGGTGGCGATCTCCAGAAGAATCCGCACCCACTCCCGCGCCATCCCCTGAAGACCCGCGAGATCCAGTAGATGGGGAAGCCCTGGCGCGTGCCAGCCGCCGAAAAAGAGCGTGGTCACGAGCGCCGCGGCGACAAACATGTTCGTATATTCCGCCATGAAAAAGAGGGCGAACTTCATCGCGCCATACTCGAGATGAAAGCCGGCCACGATCTCGGACTCTCCCTCGGGCAGATCGAAGGGGAGTCGGTTGGTCTCCGCGAACACCGCGGTCAAAAAGATCAGGAATCCGAGGGGCTGGATAAACACCCCCCACCTGGGAATGTGCTCAAGGAAGGGAACCTGCGCCAGCCCGGGCCAGATCCTCGCGGCGGACTCGACCAACGAGCCCGTTTGCCCAACTACGATGGGACCAAGCTCAAGCGTCGAGAAGGCCATGACGATCCCGATGATCGAGAGCCCCATCGACAGCTCGTAGCTGATCATCTGCGAGGTGCTGCGCAGGCTGCCGAACAGCGCGTACTTGCTGTTCGAGGCCCAGCCCGCCATGATGATGCCGTAAACCCCCAGAGACCCGATCGAAAGAATGTAGAGCAATCCAACGTTCAGCTCGGCAAGCTGAAAATTGACGACGGTCCCATTGATCTCGATCGAGCTTGCGAAGGGGATCACGGCAAAGGTCATGAATGCCGGCACCAGCGCCACCAGGGGCGCTATGACATAATAGAACTTGTTCACGTGACCGGGGATCGGATCCTCCTTGAAGATGAACTTGAGCGCGTCGGCGAGAGATTGGATCAGGCCCAGCGGACCAACCCGGTTGGGTCCCAGCCGGTTTTGCATGAGCGCGGACCCCCGGCGCTCAACCCAAACCATGATCGGCACCACCTGAAGGAGCACCACGAGCACGCCGATCACCTTGAGCAGCATCGCTGCCGTAGAAAACTCGATCACGAGGCACCCCCGGCGCGACCGCTGTTGGCCCACATCATCAAAATCTCAGAGATCTGCTTGCAGTCGCCGGGGGGCGGAACAGCCCGAACGAGTCTCTGTGAGACACCCGCGAAGTTGACGATCGTGCCGTCCTTCTCGGCGAAGGTCGCGCTCGGCAGAAGAGCCGCGAAGCGTGCCGCCTGCGGCTCCATGAACACGCCCACTCCGACCGCAGCCACGCCGCCCCATTCCGGAAGTTCGGCGCGCCCCGCGCGGAACACGAGGATGCCGGTGGTCTCTTTCGAAAGTGCACCGAAGCCAGGAACACCCAGTTTTTCCATCCCGTGCAGATTCGACGTCTTGCTTTTCCGCTTCAGGATCTTGTCCGCATCGCCGTCGTCGGAGGTGGACTTGATCCCCGGCGTGCCAAAATGCGAAAGTCTCGCGCCGGGGAAGAAATCCCCTGCGAACTTCTGGATGAGCTGCGCCTCCTCTAGAGTGAGGTCGGATCCCAGCAACAGCTCCACGCGCTTTCCCCTCAAAGCCTCGCGCGCCGCCACAACGGCGGCGGGCCATCCCGGCGCCGCCGCGCCCGATTTCGCCACCACAGGGGAAATCACCCGCTGCTCATCATGAATGTACCGGTAATTGAATCGCCCCTCGTCGCAGATCCAGTACCTGTTGATCGACGCGTTCTCCCTGGGTAGCGTGCGGAACACCGTGGCGTGATCCCAGTGCAACTCGATATTGCAGCCGCGCGAACAGCCTTCGCACACCGTCGCCGTTTTCTTAACCATCCATGCCCGTTTCTTGAAGCGAAAGTCCTTGAGGGTCAGCGATCCGGTGGGGCAGATATCGGCGTAGTTGCCCGCGTAGTCCGTTTCAAGGGGGCGGCCGTCGAGGGTCGTGATTTCGGTGTTGTTTCCGCGTTGCATCGCCACCATCTCGCGAATGCCGGCGATCTCATCGCCGAACCGGATGCAGCGGGTGCAGTGAATGCACCGATTCATGTTCTTCTTGATGACCGGCCCCATGTCGAGGTCCACGTACGTTCTGCGTTCCTCCGTATAGCGCATATGCGCGCTGCCGTGACCGAACGAGTTATCCTGGAGATCGCACTCCCCGGACTGATCGCAGATGGGGCAATCCAAGGGGTGGTTGATCAGCAGGAACTCCATGACGGACTCGCGAGCCTTCTTCACGGGCTCGCTTTGAGTCAGCACAACCATGCCTTCAGCGGCCTTGGTAGAGCAGGCCGTCTGGATCTTTTTGATTCCCTGCACTTCAACGGCGCACATCCGGCACTGCGCGACCACGGACAGACCGGGGTGATAGCAAAATACGGGAACCTCTATGCCGGCCCGCTTGGCGGCTTCAACCAGATTCTCGCCCGGCTTGAACTCGACCTGTCGTCCATCTATGGTGCATGTGGGCATCGCTTACCTCGGATGTGGGCTTCAAAGTCAGCCTTGAACTTGCGAACGAAACTCAGAACCGGGCCCGCGGCGGCGTCGCCAAGCGCGCAAAGGGTCTTTCCGTTGATGTTTTCCGCGATGTCTAGGAGCAGGGCCAGGTCCTGGTCCCGCCCCTTGCCCGACTCGATCCTCCAGAGCACGTCCTTCATCCACTTGCACCCCTCGCGACAGGGGGTGCACTGCCCGCAGGATTCGTGCTCGTAAAACTTGGTGATTCTCCAGATCAGCCGAACGAGGCAATAGTCCTCGCTGACGACCATTACGCCGGCGGAACCCAGCATGCTCCCGATCTTCATGAGGGGCTCGATGTCGAGCACCACGTCGATCTCGTCGGGCGTCAATACGGGCGCGGAGGAGCCGCCCGGGATCACGGCACGAAGCTTTTTGTCGCCGAGAATGCCTCCGCAATAGTCGTAAATCAGCTGCCGAAGGGTGACTCCGCCCGAGGGAAGCTCATAGAGTCCAGGTTTCTTCACCTGTCCCGATACGCAAAAGAGCCGGGTTCCTCCGGATTTCTCGGCCCGGCCCAAGCTCGCAAACCACTTCCCGCCCTGATTGACGATAAACGGGATGGCGGTGAGCGTTTCCACGTTGTTGACAATGGTCGGTCCGCCAAAAGCGCCGGCCTGCGCGGGGAAGGGGGGCTTCACACGCGGCTCGCCGCGCTTGCCCTCGAGCGAGTTCAACAGCCCGGTTTCCTCGCCACAGATGTAGGCGCCTGCACCACGATGGACGGTCAGGTCGAAGCTGAAGCCCGATCCGAGGATGTTTTTCCCGAGGTAACCGTTTGCGTAGGCCTCGTCGATCGCGGCCCTCAGCAGCTTGGCCTCGCGCGTATACTCGCCGCGAATGTAGATGTATCCGGTGTGGGCGCCGATGGTGTAACCGCCGATCACCATCCCCTCGATGAGCAGGTGGGGGGTGAATCGCATCAAGTCGCGATCCTTGAACGTCCCCGGCTCGGATTCATCCGCGTTGCATACCAGATACTTCGGCTTCTGCGACGCCTTGGGGATGAATCCCCATTTCGTGCCCGTGGGAAAGCCCGCCCCGCCGCGACCCCGCAGGTTGGAGGCCTTCACTTCGTCGATGATCTGCTCCGCCTTCATTCCGAAAGCCTTTTTCAGGGCGGTGTAGCCCTGCATCTGCTTCAGGTAGTAATCAAGCGATCGCGCCTCCTCGTTTCCGAAGTGCTGGATGTAGAGAGTTTCGCCGCTGGCTGCCGATTTGCTCATCTGCGCGTCCTCAGCTCAGCTTGTCCAGGATCTCGTCCAACCGCCGGACGTCCAGGTTCTCGTGGTAGTCGTCGTTGAGCATCATCGCCGGCGCGGTTCCGCAGGCCCCTAGACACTCTTCCTCGTGAACGGTGAACCTGTGGTCCTTGGTGGTTTCACCGGGCTTGATCCCAAGCCTTTTTTCGCAGTGCTTGATCAGGCCCTCGGCCCCGCGAAGCGAGCACGCGACGTTGGTGCAGATCTTGATGTGGGTTTTTCCAACGGGCTTGAGGTTGTACATCGTGTAGAAGCTCGCAACCTCCCTCACCTGGGCGGGGTGTATCCCGATGTATGCAGCCACTTCGTCCATCACCTCAGGCGGGAGCCAGCCGTACTCCTCCTGCGCGGCGTGAAGAGAAGGAAGCAGTAGCGCCACCTTGCTAGGATAGCGCGGCTCCAGCTTCTGCATCTCGTCGTAAAATTTCTTAGAAAGCAGCTTGGCCATGAACTCTTCCCTTGATCAGCGATCCAGCTCGCCCGCGATGATGTTGATGCTTCCCAGCGCGGCCACCATATCCGCGACCATGACCCCCTCGCACATCGGAGTCAGCCCCTGAAAATGCCACACGGAGGGGCCGCGGATGCGAAGCCGGTGGGCCATGGGTCCGCCTTTGCTCACGATGTACATCCCGAGCTCTCCGTTCCCGCCCTCCACGCAGGTGTAGGCCTCTCCCGCTGGCACCTGAAATCCGGTCATGAAATACTTGAAGTGATGAATCAAGCCTTCCATGGTGTTGAAAACCACCTCTTTGTCGGGAATGCGGACGCGCTTGTCTTCCGACCAGACGGGGCCCTTGCGGATCTTCTCCGCGCACTGAACGAGTATGTTCAGGCTCTGCCGGATTTCCTCTAGACGGATCGCGTAGCGATCGAAAACGTCCCCATTCTTGGCTACCGGCACGTCGAACTCGACCTCTCTATAGAAGAGGTATGGTTGGTCCCGGCGCAGGTCGGAATCAACGCCGGCGGCGCGCGCGTTCGGCCCGCTGTAACTGTAGTCCATGCACTGTTCCTTATTGAACACTGCGACGCCTTCCGTGCGCTTGCGCCAAATCTGGTTGCCGGTGAGGAGCCGGTCCATCTCGTCGATCACCTCTCGTGTGCGAAGCGCCCAGGCCTTCACCTCCTTTTCCCAACCGTCCGGCGCGTCGTGCATCAGGCCGCCGATCCTTGTGTACGAGGTGGTCAGGCGGGCGCCGCACAGCTTCTCGATGAGGGTGTACGCCTCTTCACGCTGGTGGAATCCGTAGAGAAAAAAGCTGAACGCACCCAGGTCGACGGCGTTGATTCCGATGCAGACCAAATGGTCGGCGATGCGCGCGAGCTCGCTGCACATCATCCGGATCCAGGTGCCTCGCGCGGGCGTCTCGACTCCCATGAGTCGCTCCACCGAAAGCGCGTAGGCCACGTTATTGATGAGCGCGGAGCAGTAGTTGAGCCGATCGGAGTACACTACCCACTGGTGATAGGTGCGGTTCTCTCCGAGCTTCTCCTTCGCCCGATGCGTGTAGCCGAACTGGCAATAGGACTTCTCGATGATCTCCCCGTTCAATCGCGCCACCATCCTGAGCGCGCCATGCATCGCTGGGTGGGAGGGGCCGATGTTCACGATCATCCTCGACTCGTCCCAGAGGTCGTCGGGATCTTTCTCGAAGTGGACGTTGTACTGGGCTGGCCAGCTTGCGCGGTCGAGCTGGGATGGGTTCTCTCGGGAGATTTCGCTCATGGCTCCTACTCCAACAGCTCCGGCTTGACCTGTTCGGGGGTCGGATAGATCTGGTACCCCCGCAAAGGATAGTCCTTGCGAAGGGGGTGTCCCTCCCACCGCTCGTCCATGAGGATCCTCCTCAGGTCGGGGTGGCCGGCGAATTTGATCCCAAACATGTCCCATACCTCGCGCTCTGCCCAGTTCGCGCCGGGCCAGACGGTTATGGCCGAGGGAACGGACTCACCTTCGTTCACGCGCACCTTGACCCGGATGCGCCATTTGCGTGCAAGGGAATAGAGATTGTAGACCACCTCAAATCGCGGCTCGTCTGGGTGGTGGTCCACTGCCGTCAGGTCGGCCAAGAACCCGTATTCGAATCCGGGCTCCGAGCGCATGAACTTGAGGATGGAAACCAAGCCCTGTGGACGCACGAAAACAATCGGCACGTCGGTTGCGTACTCCGGTGGAACGTGCGTTTCCACGATGTCGGCGGCAAATCGCGCTTTCAGCTGGGCGAGCTGCTCGCTCCAGCCATCCTTGAATCTTCCCTGCCAATCGCCTCCGTTGGTCGGGATCGGAGTTCTCACATCCATCTTTAGCCTTGCCTTCCCGTCGTGCTCCGCCCAGATGGGCGCTCTGCCGAGGCGATCTCGACGCCACCCTTGAGCGCGCGCTGGCGCTTCTGAAAGTTCGTTTCCCCGTTCTTGATCATCTCCTGGAGACGAAGCACCCCGTGCATCACTGCTTCAGGATTGGGTGGGCAACCTGGGATATAGACATCCACGGGGAGAATCGTGTCGATACCCTGGGTTACGCTATAGACATTGAAGATTCCGCCCGACGACGCGCACGCACCCATGCTGATGACGTACTTGGGCTCGCCCATCTGATCGTAGATATTGCGGAGCACGGGCGCCATTTTCGCCACCACGATTCCCGCCACCAGAAGCATATCCGCCTGCCGCGGCGAGAATCGCATGGCCTCGGCGCCGAAACGCGCGAGATCGTAATCGGAAGCCAGCGTAGCCATCATTTCGATTCCGCAGCAGCTGGTTCCAAAGGGCAGGGGCCAGAGAGCGTTCCTCCGCGCAAGGTCCACAACCGCATCGAGGCGCGTGGTCAGGAAATCGATACGTCCGTCTTTATTGTTCATCTCAGTCCCACTCCAGGGCGCCCTTCTTCAGGATGTAGAAGTACCCAAGAAGGAGAACGCCCACGAATACCGCCATCTCAGCGAGAATGAACGCGTTGATCGAGAGATATTCGCGATAAACCACCGCCCAAGGAAAAAAGAACACCGCCTCGACATCAAACAGAAGGAATAGGATGGCCACGAGATAGAAGCGCACGGAAACCCGCTGGTGCGCCCCGCCAAAGCGCGGAACGCCGCATTCAAATGGCACGTCCTTGAAACGATTCGCGATCTTTGGACCTGCAAAATGCGACAGCAGCAGAATTGCGCCGCCGATCACCAGGCCCGCAGCCATGAGGATCAGGACCGGAACGTACTCCATACCCTTACCTTACAATTTTGGATTGCTATTCTGACTCGTCCGGCCAGTCTAGTACGCGCCAAAAATCACCACAACTGAAATTGAAGTGATCGATGGGCCCAGTCGATGGCGGCGTGGGCAAACAGAGTCATCATTCCCAAGGGGATGAGAAGGAGAAGCAGGAACATCCTTTGCCCCGTAATCGCCCCGCCCGATTCAAAGCCCTGTACTCGTTCATCTGGAATCGGCCCCCCTAGGCTGTGGGCCAATCTCAGGAAGGCCGCGATTCCTATCACTGTCGAGAGCGTGGCGATGATCGCGAGGAAATACCACTGCTCTCGGACCGCCGCGCCAATCAAAAGAAAGCGGCCAAGAAACCCCGGAAACGGCGGAAACCCCACGAAGCACGCCAAAAAAAGAATCAGACACACGCACTCGGGGATCGCTCGGTAAAGGACGCCTCCGAAATGCTCGAGTCGATCCGTGCCGAGGCGATCATAGAGAAAGGAAAGCGAACAGAACACCCCAACCAACGCAAACAGCTGCGCGGTGAGATTGAAGAGAACTGCCGCGATTCCATTTTCATTGAGAACCAGGACGCCCAGCAGGAGTAAGCCCAGATGAGAGACCACCAGGCCGGCCAACATTCGCTTGGCAGAGCTTTGGCGAAGCGCCAGCAGAGCCCCCGCAAGCATGGTCGCGCCGGACGCGAGCGCCAACACCTCTTCCCAGCCGCCCGTTCCAAAAAACGGCCACAATGCCTGCGCCTCGGTCCCTTTCGATGAAAAAACCGCCATGAACAGGCGCAGCAGGACCGAGAATCCGGCCGCCGGGAGGCCCAGCGCGAGAAAGGCGGCGGTGGGCATCGGCACACCCTGGAGGACGTCCGGTACCCATAGATGCATCGGAAAGACGCCGAGATAGAAGGAGAGCGAAACGTAGATCAGCACGATCACCATCAGACTCGTGACGTAGGTCGGCGGCTGTGCCCGCATGGCTGCGGAAATGGCGTAAATGTCGAGCGTTCCGGAAACCGAGAATAGCACCGCGACGGCGTACAGCAGCACCACGCTCGACGCCGCCCCGAACACCATGAACTTCACCGCCGCTTCCGTGGAAACCGAACGCTCCTTCGAGTAACCCGCCATGAAATAGCCGACGAGATTCAGGAACTGGAGGGAAAGAAACGCCATCATGAAATCAGCAGACGCGGCGGCGAAGCACATGGCGAGCGCGCCGGCAGTAACAAATGCGAAATACTCGGTCCGCTGGCGGATCGCGATCTCCCGAGTGAATACGGTCATGGCACTCACGAGGAACGCGAGCGCGATGAAGAATAGGCGAAAATAGCTGGACAGCCCATCTATAGCCAAGGAACCCGCCGCGGGTTCCGCTCCGATGTATCTTCGAGCGACAACGGTCTGAAGGAATGCCGCAGCCAGACCGACGAGCGCGATCGCAGAAACCAGCCGAACGCGCTCTCCCCGATATGCGATCTCGCAGGCGAGAAGGCCGGAAAGAGTCAGCGCCAGAGTGATTTCCGGAAGTACGAGGATCCAGTCGCGCACGAATCAAATCCTCCGTTCAGTGAATAAGCTGCAAGAGAGCCTCAACCGAGGGCCTCACCATGTCGAGCAGAGGTTTTGGATAGACCCCCAGGAGCACGAGCAGAAACACCAATGGGAGCAGAAATCCGCGCTCGCGAATCACCAGGTCGCCGGTGGATTTCGCGCCTTCAGGATATTTCCCCAGGAAGATCCGCATATAGACGGAAAACGTCGCCAAGGTTAGAAGGAGGGATCCTATCCCCAGTATCAATACTGCGCCCGGGTGGACGGAGTATCCCCCCATGAAGATAAGCGCGTTTCCGATGAATCCCCCGAAGCCCGGAAAGCCCAGCAACGATGCGACGATCAGGGCGGTCACGACCGCCATGACCGGCGCCTCGGAAGCCACCCCTCCGTAGCCGGCCTCCGGACCGTCCAGGTTGAATCCGGAGGATTTTGCGCGGTCCCGAAGGATCCCGAAGAAGAGCATCAGTCCGGAGACGCCAAGCCCGAACGCGAAAAGCTGGAAAACCGCGCCAACCACGCCCACCGCGTCCAATGAGCTCACTCCCACCAGGATCAAGCCGGTGTGCGTGACGCAGAGAGAGGCAACGAACATCCGAAAGTCCCGCTGCGCCACGGCGCCGACGGCGCCGATCACCACATTGAAAGCCCCGATTGCAACGAGAGCGGGGGAGAGGTCCGAGAGAGAAAAAGGGAAGAGCCCGTACGAGAGCCTTACAAAAAGATAGATGGCGGCTGGAATGAAACCCCCGCACAGCGCTACCGAAACCGACGGTGGCGCCTGCGTCATCAGGTAGGAAAACCATCCATGAAGCGGCCAAACGGGCACGCGGAGGACCATCGACAGGCAAAGTAGCGTGAACGCGAGCGAAGCAACGGGAACAGAACCGCCAAGAAAGCCGAATCGGATCCCGCTCAGGCGTCCATCCGAAAGTTGGTCCAGCAGGAACGTGTTCGGATCGACCGCGTAGTAAACCACCATGATCGCGCAGAAGAGGAGAGCGTTTCCGACCGACGCTGTCATCATGTAGCGGAATCCCGCTCTTTCTCGTTCCTCGCCGCCCCAGATGGACACCAGAAAATAGATGGGTAATGCCGAAAGCGTCCAAAAGAAAAACAGCAAAAACAGATCTTGCGCGCAGACGATTCCGTAAAGCGAGCTCTGCAGGCACAGGAACAAGCCATTCAATCCCCGGGCACCCCTTTCGCGGCCCCACTCGGAGACGAGAAGCACCGGAAACACGACTGAGATCAAGAGGACCAGCAGGGCGTTCAGTCCATCGATCCTAACGGCGTAGCTGATGGCGAAGGCGCCGACCCAATCTAGGTGCTCCGATATCCCGGCGGCTCCACCGGCACCCACCTGCGCGTAAAGACGCACTACGAGAACAACTCCGATGATTCCGGCGAAGATGCTCGTTCCGATCGCCACAAGCCGGTGCAGAGCGGAATCCTTGGCCTTCACGCCCCTGGGCTTCCCGAAGAGGATCTGACCCGCGACGCCCAGGAGCGGCAGGAGAATCATTGCTGTAATTAGTCTATCGTTCACGGATCACCTCAACTGGATACACGCAAATAGTGGACAAGAATCGCGCCGCCCACGAGGGCCGCGAACAGGAGGTACCACTGAAAATCCCCACTCTGCACGACCTGAAGAAGCTTCGCGGGCGCGTGAATCAGCCGCCGAGCCGAACGCGCCACGATGCGGTCGGCCCCCGTATCCACCCGGAGCGTGATCCGTGCTGCGTACTGAATCCCAGCCCAACTCAGCTTCACGACCCCTTCGGACCACAGCTGAATCGCCAGCGTCCGCTCGGAGAGTTTTCCAAACGCTACAATCATGCGAAACACCGCGGCTCCAGCGGTATCCACGCCGTATCCTGAGGCCAGGAAACGCCCGACCCTGGGCGGAGTTTTCGACCACTTCTGCCATGCGGCGCGGCTCCACAGCGACGAGACCAAGCCAACGACCAGGCCCCCACCCAAGATCCAATCCGCCGAGCCGCTCGGGGGAGCGCCGGGGGGCGCGGCGCTGGCCCATTCCAGCAAGGAGCGCCCAAGTCGATCGCTCTCGCCGGGGAGCACCCCCCCGGAGAAGCTTCCCATCCAAATCACGCAGAGTCCCGCAAGAGTCAGGATCACCGAGGGAACCACGGCCCATACCCCATGCTTTCGGGTACGATCGGGGCACGCGGTCTCCCATGCCGTCTTCCAGAAGAAGTAGGTGAGGAGCAAGAAATTCGCCGCCACTACCGCAAGACGCCAGGGCGTGTTCGCTGCCTCTGAAAGCATCCCGAAATGGCCCGCAGCGGAAAGGAAGCCAAACATTCCGGTAGCCACTACCGCGCCCCCCAGCGCCACCATACCGGTGGGCGTGGCCCAGGTGCCGACGCCCCTTTCCGGCTCGCCAATGGCTAACAGAAAAGCGGAAAACCCCAGTGTCGCGCCCAAGAGGAGCGCGTCCGAAACCGCCGGGCCCGCCCACGCAAGCGCCGCGAACCCAGTGCAGTAGATAGCGCTCAGCCAACAGGAGTACGCGCGCGAGGGCTCGCGCTGGAATACCCCACAGAGACCCGTCAGCAATGCCCCGGCGATCGCCGCCGCACCAAAGCCTGGAAACACCCCGAGCGCGCGAAGTTTGGGCTCGGCATAGTGCAACAACCCATAGGCGCCAACCGCGGGCAACAACTCACTGACAAGGATGCGGGCACCCGAGCGGCTACGGCTCTTCGCGCCGCTCCAGCCCAGGAAAGGGAAGGGCCTCACCATCAGATACGCGCCGATGCAAAGTAACCAACCCCCCGGAAACGCGCCCTTCGACTCCTGGGCGGGAACTGCTGTCGCCGCCAACTCCACCCCATCCCAGGCCAACGCCAGGACGCCAGTGAGGGCGATGAGTACCGCAGAAAACCGCTCAAATGCGTACCTAAACGCGAAATGCGCGTCTTCGTTCGAACCGCCACTGTGCGTTCCCAGTAGAATCGTTCCGGCGACCACGAGGATGCCGTTGGCAAAAAGCCCCGACCACGCGGAATATGAGAGCCAGGCAAGAGCACAGCCGGCCACCCCAAGGGCGGCCGCAGCGTAGATGCGATGCGCGGCGCGGTCGTTGGAGTGAAGGTCGAGACTCACCATGAACGCCAGCGTCGTCGCCGATGTCACGAGTATCCAGATCCACGCCGCCCCCCTTCCATTGAGGCCCAAGCGCATCGACCGCACGTCCCCGCCCGGGTCGACCCAGGCCGAGCTTCCGCTCAGGAGCGCCGGTGCACCCTCGAACTCCAGCACGATCGCGATCGTCGCGAGCACGGCAAGACCAAAAAGCAGCACGGAGACGCTCCAGCCGGCCGAGGCCGGTTTTCTCGCCCCGATAGCGAGTGCAAGGGCGGCGCCTCCGGCAAGAGTGACCATGATGGCCGCGAAGAGAACGGGGAAAAGCGAAGAAAAAGTCATGTCAACCGCTCATGCTCCTCAGTCCGCGAAGCCCGATGTCCCTGCGTAAGTAGAAAAGGCGCACCGCCAGGGTGTAGCCCACCACCATCTGGGCCGCCCCGCTGGCGATCACGAAAATGGCGTACACATGGCCCTCGAGCGCCCGTCCCGTAACAACGCCGGAAAGAACGAACGCGCAGGCGGCTCCCATCATCATCAAATTCACGCCAATGATCACGCCAAGGAGCGATCGCCGGGCGACGACATTCACGAACCCCAGGAATCCGATCACGAAGCTCACGATCATCATGGGGACTCCTCGTCGTTCAGGCCCCTGCGCTCCGGACGGGTGATCACCCCAGCGCCGACGACCACCAGGAAGAGTGTAAGCGCGAGAATCTCGATCGGAAGCAGGTAATCGGAAACAAGCACCCGTCCCAATCCCGCAACTCCCTCTCCGGCGCGGTCCCACTCAATCGATGGCAAGTGCGCCATCGACACCCATCCGATGAGAGCCGCAAGAAGCCCGGTCACCAGCAGTCCGACCACGGGCTTCGCCCAGCTCTCGCGCCCCTCCCTTGACCCAAGCAGCACCGAAAAGAATACGAACGCGCACACGCCGAGAGTCGCAACCAGCCACTGGACGATTGCCAGGTATTCCGCATTCAGCGAGAGATACATCCCGCCCAGGCAAAGCGCACAGACCCAAAGGGCCAGCACCGCCCGCTTGAGCTCTACAAAGAGCGTCGCTGCCACGGCTGCAGCGATCGCTAGAGCGCTACTGATCCAAAAGAGCACCATCCGACCCCCTAAAAGACAAAATCCTCTGATTTTCGCATGGAATCCCACTTTTCCCTCTGCTCTTGAGTCACGTGGCCTCGGCCGAAACCCACCTTCAGATCAGACACCCTATAAACCGATCCCTCGTATTGCTTGGTATGCATCAGTGACGCCGGCTGGCAGCTTTCGACGCACAAACCGCAGAATATGCACTGGCTGAAATCGACGCTGAAGACGGCAACCCACTTCTTCTCAGGATCAGGGCCCGCCTCGTTCTCGATCTCGATGCAACCCACCGGGCAGACCTTGGAACAAGCCAAACAGCCCGTGCAGCGTTCGATATCATTGAACAGGAGGCCTCGCGTCCGCGGCGGGAGATCGTCCTCGGTGCGGGACGATACGGGATCCGGATACTGCTCGGTGATCTCCTTGCGGAGCTCCCCCCATCCCACGAGATACGGAACTGTGGTCTTCACCGCCCTCAAAGAGGAAGCAATGCCCCGCCCCAGCCCCCGGAAGTATGCCACGATCGCTGAAAAAATCGCTCCGCTGATCACCCAGGCACCCCCAGCATCCAAATCGCCGTACCGATGAGCGCGATGAGGGCCAGTGGGCTCAACACCCGCCACGCGAAGTCCGTTACCTGATCTGACCTCAGTGTGGGCATGATTTTCCCGAAAAGCGTCGTGCAGATCATCAGCACCGAGGCCTTGCTCATTGCCAGGACGGGTTCGATAAGCTTCTGGGCCACGACCCCGTCCTTATCCGCCCCATAGAGGCCTTCCACGAAGCCTGGAAGATTCCATCCGCCACAAAAGCATGTCGTCGCGACGATGCACCAGAGAAAGAGTCCATAAAACCGACCGAGACGAAAAAACGCGATCTTGCGTCCGTGGAATCCGCTGGCAACGCCCCCCTTGATGTCCGAGATGGAGTATCCAGACCCCAACGGAGGCACCGAGAGGATCACCTGCCCCCCTCCCATGAAAACCGCGAAGGCCAGCAGAAGGAAGGGGTTGCGAACCATCGCCCAAGCGCCCGGACTCGCGCCCTGCGACTGGACGATCCGGCTCCATTCGAATCCGCCGGCCCAGAGGCCCGCGCAGACAACCGCCAATAGCGACGGAAAGGCTCCGGAAAGCGCCTGCGCCGCAAGCCTCGTTCCGCTGAACCACCCCGGAACAGTGTCCTGATTGTAGCCAAGAAACATCAAACAGACCGCAACCACGGCCACCGCCCAGAAAACCACGAGGGCGCTCGAATCGGTGTCGACAAGCACCAGCGCCGACCCGAGAGGCAATACGGCGGCGGTTGAGTAAAGCGCAAGGGTGAGCACCCCAAGCCAAAACCCCTCTCGCCAGCCCATCGCCTCTGTGGGCTCCTTCTGAAGCAGCTTGATAAGATCCGCGAGGGGCTGAAGCACCCCCCACCGCCCTGCACGGTTGGGTCCAACCCTTGCCTGAAGATCCGCCGAGAGCTTGCGGTCCAACAGGCTCATGAGCGCAGCAAAGGGAAAGATCGCGAAAACGAATACCATCACGAGGACAAGCGCGGCAACGAGCCACTCGGGCGCGCTGGGTGAGAGCCCAAGCACGTGGATCCAGATTTCACGCCAGCTCATCTATCCACCTCGGCGATGCTGAGATCCAGGCTGGCGAGAATCACCGGGAGGTCCTCGAGCCTGCCGCCCCTCGCGAGCTCCGGCATCACGGCCAACGTGGGCACCGATGGGGGCGCGAATTGAACCCGGACGGGGCCAGCGCCTCCTTCCGATGCCACGTAACAGCCCAGCGCGCCACGGGGGGATTCTACCCTGAGGAAGGCCTCGCCAGACCGAGGACGAATCACCTCGTTCGGTCCGACCGAGAGAAATGGCCCGTCCGACATGGATTCGCAGACCTGTTTCACAATCTCGATGCTCTGCAATACCTCTCTCAGCCTCACGAGGAACCTGTCGTGGGCGTCGCCTACCTGGCCAAACTCCCCACGGCCGATCGGCGTCTCAAAATCCACTGAACCGTACTCGAGGTAAGGGTGAAGCTTTCGAACATCGAACGCATGCCCTGCCGCCCGCGCGTTCGGCCCGGTCAGCCCATGCCGAAGCACCGCATCGTGGGTGATGACGCCGGTGCCACGCGTTCTACCCAGGAAGGCGTCATTGAATGAGAAGAGGTCGTTGTATTCCTTCATGCGCGTCCTCAGGAGATCCGCGACATCCGACACCCGCTCCAGGAATCCCTCGGTCACGTCCTGCGCCACTCCGCCGATGCGAAGGAAATTCAGAGAGAAACGGGCGCCGGTGATCAACTCGAAAAGATCGAGAAGTTTCTCTCGGTCCCTCAGCACGTAGTGAACGAACGTTTCCGCGCCGAGCGAGCGGGCCATTTGAACGAACGACCTGAAGTGTGAGGAGATTCTGGCCAGCTCGCAAAGAACCGTCCTGACCTGCTGCGCCCTCTTCGGCGCATCCACGCCCAGGACCTTCTCCGCGCAGAGGGCATAGACCACCTGGCCAAAAACCGCGGCCTCAGGATCCACGCGGTCCGCGTAGGGGAGACCGGATCGCCATGATTTCAGCTCAAAAAGCTTCTCCAGGCCCCGATGCGAGTATCCCGTCTCGACCTCAACCTGCGCAATCACCTCACCGTCGAGCGTGAGCTTCAGTTTCATCGGCCCAGGCAATGCCGGATGAAACGGGCCGATCTCCCATAGTGTGAGGTCTGTTGCCAGCCTCTCGAACCGTTCGCGCTCCACGATCACGCTCTGCCCCCGGCCACGCTGCCTCTTCGATAGAAGCCGCCGGGCGCATCGGGTGCCGGCGTCGGCTTCCGGCGGCTTGCTCCCTCGAAAAGCACGGAAAACCTCTCTGCGATCTCGCTCTCCCAAAGGACGGCCGACTCAAAAAAATCCGCGAGAGAGGGCGCTCGCGCTGGTTCGCCCGCCGACAAAGGTACGGAGACTCGCAGCGCCACCTGCCTGCGACCAGCCGGCGCCCTCAGTATGTAGGTCAGGCACAGCTCGCGTCCGAGGTCCCTCGCGATGATGACCTCGAGCCAGGGCACCCCCGCTCCAGCAAGATCCCTCCATTCGAGCGCAACTTCGGCCAGGGCCGAGACCTTGACGGAAAAGCACGCCATCCCCGCACCCGCGAGAATGGTCTCCCCAAGCAGCCCCCCCGGAGCCGCTCGCTCAGCTGCCTGCCTGAACTCTGCGGTTTCCACCCTTGATCTTCTCCTGCAGCGCGATCAGCCCGTTCATGATGGCCTCAGGCCTCGGCGGGCACCCCGGAACAAAAACATCCACTGGCAGAATCTTCTGCAGTCCTGAAATCGCCGCCTGGTCCCCAAGCTCCGAGAAAGGGCCTCCGCTGCACGCGCACGCCCCGATGGCCAGAACATACTTGGGCCCCAGCATCGCGTCGTACACCTGCCTGATCTCGGGTGCGGATTTCTGCGTAATCACTCCGGTAACCACCAGGAGATCCGCCTGGGCTGGATCCTCCACAGCGACGCACCCGAATCTCTCGATGTCATACCGGCAGCCCACGGTCTCCATCAATTCGTCGGCGCAGCAACCCGTCTTGATCGAGAGATACCAGAGCGAACGAGCGCGTGCCCAACCCAGGAATCGATCCATTCTGGTGGCGAAGAACCCGCCGCTCATCCTTCGTCCCCCTCCATGTCTCCATCACCCGGTGAACGATGCGAC
Source organism: Bdellovibrionales bacterium (assembly GCA_020850015.1). Taxonomy (GTDB): domain Bacteria; phylum Bdellovibrionota; class UBA1018; order UBA1018; family JADZFF01; genus JADZFF01. The sequence goes on from JADZFF010000139.1 coordinate 30,785, forward strand.
CTCAGCCAGCTCAGATCACCCTTCCGCACGGCATAGAATAGGCTGAGCGCGAGAAATCCCGCTACCGAAACAACCAACGCGAGCGCCATGGAGCGCTCGGTGCCCGTTCCCTTTTCCATCAAGCCCCGGTAAGCAGCGGCCACCGGCACGACGAGCAGGGTGAGCACCAGGAGCAGCGTTGCGATGTTTATCCCGAGGAAGAAGCGCGTGTTCAGCCGCCTCCCATCGCCCCCGATCACTCGGTCCCGCCGACGAAAGGATATGGCCGCGAGGTATTTCCTGCGAACGTCGGGCGAGGAGAGGAGCCACGAGGCGAACGCCAAGGACAAAGGGAAGAAGAGCCCAACAGCCCCAGCAAGGAACACAATGTAGTAATGCTCCCAACCGCCGCTCACCCAAAAGCCCCCCGCATTCTTCTGGAAAAATCGATGTTTAGCGTACTCTAGGTTGAAAACGACAGTCAAGGTCCGCTAAGCTCTGACGCATGCTGTCTTCATCTCGCGCGGCGGAGATCCTGTCTGCGCTGCGCGAAGCGGGTCCTGCCCCACGGATCCAAGGAGCCGTCCCCGCCGCTGTTGCCCACGTCCTCCTGGAATGCGCCGCGGAGCTGCGCGGAACGTGGGTCGTGCTTTGCCCGGACGAAGAACACGCGGAAACTCTACAATCCGACCTCTCGACTCTGGGGGGAGAGTCGACATGCCGATCGCGCACCTATCTCTTTGGCGATCACTCCCCCTATGGCGCCGTAGCCCCCTCCCTCAGAGCGCGGTTGGGCCGACTGGGTACCCTCGCGGCGCTGACCGAGCCCGACCCTCGACCGCTGATTATCTGCACCACCCCGCTCGCAGCCTCTCTCTCCATCATTCCGAAGAAGCCGTATGAGCGCCTCTCGACGGCGATCTCCCGCGGCCCATACGAAGGGGGCAGGGATGCGCTTGTCCTGCGCCTTGGCGAGGCCGGATACCTTCGAGTTGAACCCGTCGAGGACGCGGGGACCTTCGCTGTTAGGGGCGACATCGTCGATGTCTTTCCGGTGGGTCATGGACACCCCTTCCGAATCGAGTTCTTCGATGACGAGGTCGAGCGCATTCGAGGGTTCGATCCCGCGAGCCAACGTGCCAAGTTTGAGCTTGGCGGCAGCTGCCTCATCAAGCCCGCGAGAGAGATGATCCTGACTTCCGAGACCTCTCCCAGGATCCGGGAGCAGGTGAAGGCATTCGCCGATGACCGTGGAATCTCCAGGGCCATCCGCGATCCGCTGCTCACCGCCGTGGCCGAAGGCAGGTACCCAGAGAATTCGGAGACCTGGGCCCCCTTCGCCTATGAGACCCCAGGCACATTGCTCACTCACGGGTCCCCTTCGCTCCGGGTCGTTTGGTGGGATTCGACCGAAACCCTTCGGGTGGCGGACGAACGCCTTCGGGCCTTGGGCGAAGAGGAGCCCGAGGCTCAGGCGGCGGGAAGAATCCTGCCTCCGGCTCGCCGCCTGTTTCAGTGGGATCAAAAATCGGAATCGGCACTTAACTCATTGACCGCCCTTCATTTCGATCGCGTGCGGATGCTGGGGTCCGATGAGTCTCTTGGTTCAGCGGCCCCTCCGAAGCTAGAGGGGGGCGCAGGCCCCAGAGTTCACCTCTCGCTTTCTCTAAAAGAGAATTCAGACCTCCTGCGCGCCGCGACGCCCGAGGAGCGATTGTCTCGAATCGAGTCTCTGTTCGAGACCTGGAAAAACGAAGCCTACCGGATCGTCGCTGTCGCCGGATCACGCTCCGCGGGGGATCGCCTGCAGCGCCTCCTTGCGTCGCGGGAACTGGCGCACTCGTTGAGAATCGGGCCGCTCACTGGGGGGTTTCGATGGCCCGCGGAGAAGTTGGCCATCGTCACGGAGGGGGAGCTCACGGGCGGGCGAAGGCGGCGAGGCGCTGCGAGAGCGGCAGAGGACGCCGACTTGCTCGATGGCAACCGCGAATGGAACGCGCTCAGGAACCTATCCGAGATCGCTCCAGGCGACCTCGTGGTGCATGTGGAACAGGGGATCGGTCGCTACGGAGGAATGGCCCGCTTCGGCGGAGCGGGTGAGGAAGTCGACTTTCTTCTCATCGAGTACGCGGACAACGATCGGCTTTACATTCCGGTTTACCGGCTGAACGCGGTTCAGAAGTACCAGGGCGGCCAAGCGGACACGCCATTGGACCGGCTCGGCGGAAAGCGGTTCGAAAGAGAAAAGGCTCGGCTGCGCGAATCCGTAAGGCACCTCGCGATCGATCTCGTGGATCTCTATGCCCGGCGAGGCCTCCAGGCCGCGCCGCGATTGGACCCACACCCCGAGGAGCTCGCTGACTTCGAGTCGAAGTTCCCCTATGACGAGACCACCGATCAGCTGAAGGCCATCCAGGACGTATACGCCGACCTCGCTTCCGGTCGGCTGATGGACCGACTGATCTGCGGAGATGTCGGCTTCGGAAAAACCGAGGTCGCACTTCGAGCCGCCTTCGCGGCTGTGGCCTCAGGAAAGCAAGTCGCCGTCCTGGTGCCCACCACCGTCCTTTGCCTGCAGCATGAGGCTTCATTCAAGGATCGCTTCAGGGATTACCCCTACGCGGTCGCCAGCGTGTCGGCCTTCAAAACCAAAAAAGAGCAAACACTCGCGCTTGAGGGGGCGGCAACGGGGAAAGTCGACATTCTCGTGGGAACCCACCGGCTGCTGTCGAGGGATGTCGCGTTCAAGGCCCTCGGCCTCGTGGTCGTAGACGAGGAGCATCGTTTTGGAGTGGAACACAAGGAAAAGCTCAAAGCGCTCAAGCTGAGCTCGCACGTGCTGACCATGACGGCCACGCCCATTCCGCGTACTCTCCACATGGCCCTGTCTGGAATGAGGGACATCAGCCTGATCACCACGCCCCCGGTGGATCGCCTCGCGATTCGTACTTACGTATCTCGCGCCGATGATCAGCTGATCCGGAAGGCCGTGCTCTTCGAGGTGGGGCGCGGGGGGCAGGTTTACATCGTTCACAACCGAGTACAATCGATCCGCGAATTCGCGCGAAGAGTGCAGGAGATCGTTCCAGGCATCCGGATCGCCGTGGGCCACGGGCAGATGGCGGAGGGGGAGCTTGAGCGGGTCATGGTTGGCTTTTATCGCAAAGAGGCCGACGTGCTCGTTTGCACGACCATCATCGAGTCTGGCCTGGATGTCCCATCAGCGAATACGATCTTGATCGACCGCGCTGACACCCTGGGCCTCGCCCAGCTTTATCAGCTGCGCGGCCGCGTCGGGCGGAGCGACCAACGCGCCTACGCCTACCTCATGGTCCCCGAATCCGGACGGATGACGGAGGATGCCCGGCGCCGCCTCGAGGTGATCCAGAAGTTCGTCGAGCTCGGAGCGGGATTCTCAATCGCCTCGCACGATCTCGAGATCCGAGGCGGCGGCAACCTTCTTGGCCCAGAGCAGAGCGGCCACATCGCCGCGGTTGGCTTTGAGCTTTACACGGAGCTTCTGGAAGAGGCGATTCGGGATCTTCGAGGACAGCCTCTCCGGCTGGAGGAAATTCACCGAGAGCCCGAGATCAAGACCCCATTCGCCGCCTTCTTGCCCGAATCGTTTATCCCGGACGCCCATCAACGCCTCACCGTCTACCGCCGCCTTTCCGCGTGCCGGACGGACGCCGAGGTGGATCAGATGGAGGACGAGCTGCGGGACCGCTTTGGTCGCCCTTCGGAGCCTGCCGAGAACCTCCTCTGGATCATTCGCATCAAGATCGTGCTCAAGGCCTACGGCGTGGACGGGTTGACGGCCGGGCCGCAGCGGCTCACGCTCGTTCCAGGAAAAGCCACGCGCATCAACCCCGCGACCGTCGTTTCCCGTATTTCCTCGGAGGGTAGCGACATCCAACTGACGCCGGACTCGCGGCTCGTCATGAGCTGGGACGGCGGCACCCTGCGCGATCTCCTGTTCCGAATTGAATCCGCTCTAGACCGCCTTGCAGCCTCCTGCTAACCTTTGGGCATGACTAAAGAAAAATCCATCGTTCGCGCTTTGGTTGTCATTGCCGTGCTCGCGGCGCTTCCCGCAGTGGCTTTGGCCGCGACCGAGCTCGCTCGTGTCAACACCAAGGTGATTACGCTGGAGGACTTCAATCTGAAGTACAAGGAGAACCTGAAGTTCTTCCATTTCAACAAACCTTCGAAAGAAAACGTGCTGGACGATCTGATCAAACGCGAGCTCGGCGTGCAGGAAGCGAAGCGCATCGGTCTCGACAAGGATCCAGAAGTTCAGGAGCGCATGGAAACAGTGCTCTATCACGCGCTGCTCGAGAAGAGCCTGGGCAAGGATTTCGAGAAGATCAACGTCGCTGACGACGAAGCTCGGCGTTATTACCAGAAGAATCCCGAGGTCCGCACAAGCCACATCTTCGTTTCCGTGCCGGCGAATGCGGACAAAAAGGCCTCTGACGCGGCATTCTCCAAGATCAAGAAGATCCAGGACCAGAACCTGCGGGGCGAGAAGATGAGCTTCGCGGAGGCCGCGCAACGCTTTTCGGAAGGCCCCTCGGCGCCCATGGGCGGAGACATCGACTTCAAGACTCGTGATCAACTTGATCCCGCCTACTACGAAGCGGCCGTAAAGCTCGGCCGGCCCGGACAGGTGAGCGGCATCGTCCGCTCCCAGTTCGGATTCCACATCATCAAACTCACCGCGCTTCGATCCTGGGATGACACGGACAAGAGCAAGATCAAGCGCCTCGTCTTTGAGGAGCGCCGCCAGGAGTTGTTCGACAAATACATGGGCGACCTCCGCAAGAAATACGCGGTGTCGATCAAGGGAAACCTCCTCAAGGAGTAGGCGCGGCGCGCCATTTCTTGCTCTAGCCGCGTTCTCGGGCTTTAATTGGCCCCAATTATCCAGTACAGTCCCCGACAATGTCATTCTTACGCTCGGTGTCGTTGGTGGCGTCTTCCTTCGTATTCCTTTCCGGGGCGGTGGAGGCAAGCGTCCTTATCGAGCGCCTGGAAGCCTCTGTTAATGCTTCGTTCGTGCTCCTCTCTGACGTAGTAGAGTTCCGCAAGACCCTTGGACTACGGTCTCAGCTCGACCCGCTTTTCTCGGGTACCAGCTTGGCATCCAAGGGAGGGGCGGCAAGCGACAGAGAGATCGTAGCCTTCCTGGTGGACGAACGCCTGATCACTGAGCAGTTCGCCGTTCAGGACGCCGAGGTCGAGCAGGAGATCAATTCCATCCAGGCGGGAAACCGCATTTCCCGTGATGCGCTCAAAGGGGCCCTGAAGGAACAGGGATTTTCCTTTGAGCAGTATTTTGAGCTCATCCGCGCCAGCCTTTCCAAACGAAATCTTATCGACCGAGACATCCGCACGAAGGTGCATATCTCGGAGGATGACATCAAGAACCACTTCTACAATCAGCTTCCGAGGAACGCCTCCCTTCGGTATCGGCTGAAGGTGGTTCACGTGGATACAGGGAACTACAAGTCCCCTGATTTCGCCAAAGATCAGGCCATGAAACTCCTCCAGGATATCCGCGGTGGAGAGTCCTTTGAAGACGTCGCCAAGCGTGCAAGCGATGGTGCGACCGCGGAGAGCGGTGGCGATCTCGGCTTTCTGTCTGATGACGAGATCTCGCCTCTTTTCCAAACGAAAGCGAAGGAACTGAAGGTGGGCCAGATAAGTGATGTCTTCGGGAATACGCGCGCGGGTTTCTTCATTCTCAAGCTCGCGGATATCCGCTCGGGGCAGGAGGATCAGCTTCAGAAGCGTCGCGACAAGATTTCTGCCCAGCTGACTACCACCGAATACCAGCGCCAGATCGCGCTGTGGCTTGAGCGCGAGCGGGACAAAGCCTACATCCGCTACGCTCAAGAAGGAAAATGACCCCGAGAACCCGCCTCCTCCTCACCCCCGGCGATCCGGAGGGGATTGGCCCGGAACTCACGCGGCGGCTGTTCGCCGCGCGAAAGCTGCCAAAGGGGGTCGATGTGATTTGCGTCGGCGCCGCCGCCCCTCTCAGGGGGCGGGGGCTTACGGCTGTGGAGATCGATCCGAACGATTTGGGGCGCCCCGGCTTCAAGGTACCCATCGGCGCCGGCAAAATCGCTGTCGTACCGGTTCCGCCCCCCCCAAGCGGAAAGTCCCTCCATGTTGCGGGCTACCAATCAGGTCGAGCGGTCGAGATGGCCGTTCAATTGATTCAACGGGGTGTGGCCCACGCCTTGGTCACCGGGCCGATCAGCAAGGAGCGACTCCAGAAGGGGGGGTATCCCTTCCGCGGTCACACGGATTTCCTCGCGAAACTCGCGGGCGACCTGAAGGTCACCATGATGCTGGCCAACGAGCGCCTTCGGGTTTCGCTCGTCACGACACACCTGCCCCTCAAGGAGGTTCCCGAGGCGATCACGGCTTCGGCCATCAGAGGAACCGTCATGAGAACCCTTGATTTTCTGACCTCCGGGCTCGGCGTGTCTCACCCAACGATTCTTGTCTGTGGCCTCAATCCTCATTCGGGTGAGAGCGGCCTATTGGGCGACGAGGAGCTTCGAGTCATTTGCCCGGCGGTTGATGACTTGACGCGGGAACTCGGCAATTGTGTCGAGATTCGCGGCCCCATCCCTTCAGACACCCTTTTTGCCGTCAATGATGTGAAACCTGCGAAGCACCGCGCGGATGCGGTGATAGCCATGTACCACGACCAAGGATTGATCCCAGTCAAGCTTCTGGACTTTCCCAGGACAGTTAACCTGACGCTAGGCCTGCCTTTTCCGCGCACCTCCGTGGATCATGGAGTAGCCTTTGATCTGGTGGGCCGAGACGTCGCGAACCCTTCGAGCTTGGAGGCCGCGTTGGCCTGGGCGGCCCGACTGTGCAAGTCCGCAGGATCACATAAGCGCCCCATTCGTCATCGGAGCAATTCCAAATGAGCAGTCCTATACACATTCCCGCATCAATTTTTCGCGAATATGACGTCCGCGGGATTGCTGGCAAGGACCTTTCGGCTCCTTTCGCGCGCAGGCTTGGCCAAGCTTACTGCGTCCTTGCTCGCGAGCACCTCGGACGGCCGGGGGCTAAGCTGAGGGTGTCGGTAGGCCGAGACTGTCGGCTGAGCAGCGATGAGTATGCCGAAGCTCTCATCGAAGGCTTGAGGGACGGAGGATGTGACGTCGTCTCCCTGGGCATTTGCCCCTCCCCATTGACCTACTTCAGCGTGTTTCATCTTGGGCTCGACGGGGGGATCATGGTGACCGGCTCGCACAATCCCGCCGAGTACAACGGCTTCAAGATCGGGATCGGAAAATCAACCATTCACGGCGATGAGATTCAGGCCCTTCGCCGCGCCATGGAGGCGGAGCCGGAGCGCGCGCAGGCCCGGGGAAGCGCGTCCACCCACGAGATCATTCCAGAATATGTTTCGTACGTCGCGGGACGATCGCGCTCCTTGCTCGGCAAGAAGATCGTATTGGACGCGGGGAACGGGACCGCTGCGACCGTTGCGCCGATCGTGTTCGAGGCCCTTGGGGCGACCATTTTCCCCCTCTTTTGTACGCTGGATGGCCGCTTCCCAAATCACCACCCGGATCCAACGGAGGCTAAAAATCTCAAACACCTGATCGCGGAGGTCAAAGCCAGAAAGGCGGACTTCGGTATCGCGTTTGATGGCGATGCAGACCGAATCGGGCTGGTAGATGAAAACGGAAAGGTGATCTATGGCGACGAGCTCATGATCATACTCTCCAGAGACCTTCTTCGGGACCATCCGGGGGCGACGATCATCTCCGAGGTGAAATCCAGTCATAGGCTCTACGACGACATTCGAAAGCACGGAGGCCACGGCATCATGTGGAAGACGGGGCATTCCCTCATCAAATCCAAGATGAAGGACTCCGGAGCGCTGCTCGCCGGCGAAATGTCCGGACATATCTTTTTCGCGGACCGCTATTTCGGGTATGACGATGCGATCTACGCAGCAATCCGCTTCTCGGAAATCGCCGTGGCCCACGCGGGCCCCGTATCTGGTTTGCTGAGAGAACTCCCTCCCTCGTTCACGACGCCTGAAATCCGCGTCGACTGCGAGGAGCGGCTTAAGTTTGACCTCGTGAGGAAGGTCAAAGAGGCCCTTCGCTCCTCGTCCTATCAGATAAACGACATCGACGGTGTTCGCGTGGACTTCGGCGACGGCTGGGGCCTTCTCCGGGCCTCGAACACTCAGCCTGTGCTCGTCCTCCGCTTCGAGGCCCCTTCGGAGGCGCGGCTGGGGGAGCTTCGGGCGATTATTGAGGGCGCGCTTCGCGAAGCCGCGAAGGCTCTCGGACATGCACCCGTCGTCTGAGCCCGGGGCCGCGCCCCCGCTCCCAGACGAGGCCATCGTCGTCACGGGCGCCCGAGTTCACAACCTGAAGAACATCAGTGTCACCATACCAAGGAACGCTCTGACGGTAATCACTGGCCCCTCGGGATCAGGGAAGTCCTCTCTTGCCTTCGACACCATCTATGCCGAGGGCCAGCGTCGCTATATCGAGAGTCTTTCTGTTTATGCCCGGCAGTTCATAGATCAGCTAGAAAAACCCGCGGTTGAGTCCGTCACAGGATTGAGCCCCTCGATCTCCATTGATCAGAAAACGACCAGCTACAACCCGAGATCCACCGTCGGGACGGTGACCGAGGTGTACGACTATCTCCGTCTTCTTTTTTCTCGGGTCGCGAAGCCATTTTGCTGGAATTGCAATCGCCCGATCGAGTCGCAGTCTCATCAGCAGATCGTGGATCGTCTCCTCTGCCTACCCAGCGAGACACGCATCTCGCTGCTTGCCCCAATCGTGCGCGGCAGGAAGGGGGAATACCAGAGCGTGCTTTTGCAGCTTCGGCAACGGGGCTTCGTGCGCGCACGCGTGGATGGTGAGGTCTTCGATCTTTCAGATGAGATTGTTTTGGATCGCAACAAGAAGCACGACATCGAAGTCTATGTCGATCGGCTCGTCATCAAAGATTCCCCTGACACGCTAGCTCCGCGCCTGAGCGAGTCCGTGGAGCTCGCCCTGAAGCTAGGGGAGGGGCAGATGCTCCTGGAGTCCGTCGAGAAGGGGCGCGCAGCCCAGGAGGTTCTGCTTTCTGAAAAGTTTGCGTGCAGTCATTGCGATATCAGCTACCCCGAGCCCGAGCCCCGGGCATTTTCGTTCAACAGTCCGGCCGGCGCCTGCCCAGCCTGTGATGGGCTCGGCAGTGAACCGATCGAGCCATTGGCCGAGGATCATCCAGAGGCGGTCGCAAAGCCGCCCGTTCCCTGCCCGGCCTGCTTGGGCGCTCGTCTCCGGCGGGAGAGCCTTTCCTATCGATTGAACGGAATGAATATCGCGCAGGTGTCCGCTTTGAATATCGCGGAGCTGCGCGCGTTTCTCGCGGGGGTCACGCTCGAGGACCGACAGGCCGTCATCGCCCGCAGAATTCTGAAGGAGATCATAGATCGGCTTGCTTTCATGGATCGCGTGGGTGTCGGATATCTGAGCCTGGATCGACCTGCGCTCACCCTTTCGGGCGGCGAAAGCCAGAGAATTCGCCTGGCAACTCAGATTGGCAGCGCCCTGGTCGGCGTGATTTATGTGCTGGATGAGCCGAGCATTGGGTTGCACCCCCGCGATCACAGCCGCCTGATCGACACCCTCCTGGAACTTCGGGACATGGGAAACACCGTTCTTGTGGTCGAGCACGACCGGGAGACCATGGAGCGAGCGGACTGGATCGTGGACCTCGGCCCCGGTGCTGGCCATCGGGGCGGTGAAGTAATCGCCGCTGGGACGGTGGAACACGTCACCCGAGGGGGGGCGGGTGTTACCAGTCAATACCTTGCGGGGCGCTCAGCGCTTCCCAGGAATCCCGCCGGGAGGCGCCGTCCTGTGGGGCCGAATCTCCGGATTGAGGGCGCGCACCGAAACAACCTTAAGGATGTCTCCGTCGATTTCCCCCTGGGCGTATTTACGTGCGTTACCGGCGTCTCTGGGAGCGGCAAAAGTACGTTGATCGTCGACACTCTTTATCCTGCGCTGAAGAGCGCCGTTTACGGTGTTGATCCTGGCGACCTCAAAGTGGGAGAAATCCGCGGCGCCGAAAACATCGATAAGGTCGTGGATATCGATCAATCGCCGATCGGCCGAACTCCACGATCCAATCCGGCCACGTATACGGACATCTATGGGCTAATTCGCGATCTCTATTCTAGTCTCCCGGAATCGCAGGTCAGAGGTTACAAGCCCGGCCGATTTTCGTTCAATGTTTCGGGCGGGCGTTGCGAAGACTGCGAGGGCGGGGGCAGCAAGAGGGTGGAGATGCACTTTCTTGCCGACGTTTATGTAACTTGTGACTCTTGCAGAGGTCGAAGGTACAACCGAGAGACTCTGGAGATCCTTTATAAGGGCAAGAACGTCGCCGACGTTCTTGAGATGACCGCTGAAGAAGCGGCGGCCTTCTTCTCTGCCGTACCCGTCTTGAATGAACGCCTCCGCGTCCTTTGCGAGGTGGGGCTCGGGTATATCCACTTAGGTCAGAGTTCCACCACCCTCTCTGGTGGCGAAGCGCAGCGGATTAAGCTTTCTCGGGAGCTTTCCCGCCGGAGCACGGGAAAGAGTGTCTTCATTTTGGATGAGCCTTCGACGGGCCTTCACTTCGACGACATTCGAAAACTCGTTGCGATCCTTCAGCAGCTCGTCTCCCAGGGGAACACCGTGATCGTGATTGAGCACAATCTCGACATTGTCGCTGCGGCAGACCATGTGATCGACATGGGTCCAGAAGGCGGGAACGCCGGGGGATACGTGGTCGCTCAAGGCACTCCGGAACAGATTGCCGCGGCGCCCTCGAGCCATACGGCACGTTTTTTAAAGCCATACCTGTAGCCGCAAGCGCCTCGGAGAAACCCGGCCAAAACAGAAAACAAAAGGGCCGGCGGTCTCACACCGCCGGCCCTCGTGCCTTGCTTCCGGAGGCTATGATCAGAAGATGCCTGAAAGCTTCATCGCGATCAAAAGCCCGTAAATCACGAGCGACTCGATCAGCGCGAGGCCGATGATCATCGGAACGAGAATTTTCGGCTGCGCGGACGGATTGCGAGCAATTCCGTCCAGGGCGGTCGCCGCGGCCTTACCCTGACCGAGCGCCCCGCCAAAAGCCGACAGGCCAATGGCAAGAGCCGCCGCGATCGCGGTAAGACCGCCGCTCGAGGCCGCTGCCTCGCCTTCGGCGGCCATGGCCGTGCCAGCGACGAACAAGGGCGCCAGCGCGAGAATCCAACGAGTAGCTTGGGTGAACAGTTTCATGAGTGATTTCGTCCTTTCTCTCTACTTAATGGTCATCATGTGCCGAGGCCAACGAGATGTAGACCATCGTCAACAAGCTGAAAACGAACGCCTGAACAAAGCAGACGAACAGACCTAGCCCCATGAAGATCAAGGGTACCAGGTAAGGTGCGAGCTCGCTGAAGACTGCAAGGACCATGTGGTCCCCGGTCATGTTTCCACGCAAGCGCAGCCCAAGAGATAGCGGCCGGACGACATGCGAAATGAGCTCGATGATGAGCATCAGCGGCGAAAGCCAAAGAACCGGACCAAGAAAGTGCTTCAGGTAGGAAAGTCCCGAAGCTCTCAGCCCGACGTAATTGTAATAAATGAACACAAAGGTTCCCAGCGCTAGGGTCGTGTTCAGGTTGTCCGTGGGGGGCAGGAAACCCGGTATCAGCCCTAAGGCGTTCTGGACAAAAATGAACAGGAAGATCGTCCCGATGACCGGGAAGAACCGGGGCGCGTCGTGGTGGCCAAGAACGCTTTCAGTCAGGCCGTACGTGCGCTCGGCAACGATTTCGAAGAAATTCAAGTAGCTCAGTTTCGAGTCCGGGATGACGCCCCCATCGGGCGCGCGGGTGACTCGGGCGAGCTTCAATCTGGCGACCCACATTGTCGCAACGAATAGAAGCGCGACAAAAAGGCTTCCCAGAACCTGGGCCGGCAGCAGATGTCCCACCACAGGAATGTGCGAAAGAAGAAAGAAACCGTGTCCTTCAGCAAACATACTCGGGACTTTCCACCGTCGAAAGCTGCCGACTCCACCACAGTCCGCCCACCACGGGCACGACCGCAAAAACACCAAGACCTAGCGCTACTGCTCCCAACGAAGCCGCTTGGGACTGGAACAGCGCCGCCACGAGTAACGAAATCCCACCAAGTTTCGAGAGGGACCAGATCCCTAACGATTTCAGCGCTGAATGCCGTTTCGAGTCATCCGTTTCTGACACAAAGGTCAAGAGCGAGGCAACTACTTTCAGGAGCAAGAACAGGTTCATCAGGGAAAGCCCCCAGAACAGACCAAACCAACCGACAGGGGCGCCTGCCGATCCCTCTGCGGTTGCGCGCAGAATGAGTCCGCCGAAAATGAGCCAGACCACGGCCACCCAAAGGTACGGGCGCAGATTGAGCCTTTGTTTGAGGTGTTCGATCCGAACCACTTTCGCCCTTTCCCTATGGTTTCTCGTCCGGCTTCCGCCGTCCGTCCTGCCGCTCCATAGCCCTGAGCACCGCAACGACCCTGATGAGTCCTACGAAAAAACCCCCGCTGCCCGTTACGGCCGTCAGAGCGAGGGGCCATCCAAAATATCGCCACAGCAGATACCCTACGGCAAAGCCCGCGAGCGTGGCTGCTACCACCTCAAAGGCCACCGTCCCGAGCAATCCCAGCGCTTTCGCCCAGTCTCCCCGCGAACTCTGGTTTTCCATGAAACTCCTGGGACTTAGCACCCACGCCTAGGGGTGTCAATTGGGCTTGTCTGTACCCCGTTGGGCGAGCCGCTCCCGGATCCGGGCCAGTTTGATCTTGATCACGTTTGGAGACGGATAGCTTTCCAGGATCTCTTGGTACTTCCTGTACGCCGTGTCGAGCTGATCGAGCTCTTCGTAACAGGACGCGATTCCATAGGCGGCGCGTGAACGAAGCGCGCTGCCGGGAAATGTCTTTAGGAATGCCTCGTAAGCAGCGATCGCCTTTCTGTAGGCGACGGTCTCGTCCACCTGGTTTTCGGTGCCCGAACGGTGCCCACCGCTTGTAAAGTGCGCCAATCCAATCTCAAATGCGGCTCGCTCCGCCCAATGGGTCCCTGAAAATTCCCGAGAGATCCGCTCAAAGGTCGCGATGGACTCGGAAAATCGCCATAGGAAGAAATAGGACCTCCCCACTCGAAAGAGATACCTCGCCCTTTCAGGATCAGCGGGCCTGCGCGTGATCATGGCTTCGTAATGCTTCACTGTCTCCGAGTACTCACCCAACTCTTCGAACAGGAGGTCCCCCACCTGGCGCTCAACAGCCAGTGTGTCCGCCCCTTCACCCGCAAGACGCACATATTGCTGAAACTTCTCCAACGCGGATCGGTGGCTCTTGAGAAAGAGCCTTTCCGTCGTAGCCGAGCGAAGAAGTGCCTGAAGGCCTAGGGGCCCATGAGGATCTCTCTTAACCACCTTGTTAAACTCAACGACCGCGGCCTGGTAGCGTCCGTCCGCCCATAGCTTCTCGGCCAGGACGTAATGGTTCCTGGCGCTATCCACGCTGCATCCGCTTGCCAGCCCGAGGCCCAGAAGGAATGCTCCGACCAGTCCGCCCCGGATCATGGCGTAGCTCAGGCTGTACCGTTCGAGCCGGGAACATGTCCCGAGGGCGTCGCACCGGGTGTCGCGCCTGAAGCGACATCTTCCCGATCTTCCGCCAGCAGTTCAAGCGCGACAACTTGTTCCCCGCCCTCTACGTTCATCAGCCTAACGCCTTGGGTATTCCGGCTCTGTTCCGAGATGCCCCCGACATTCGTTCGGATCATCTGGCCTCCGTCGGAAACCAGCATGACGTCGTCGATCGGCTGAACCTGGGCAGTCGCCACCACATGCCCGTTCTTGTCCGCGCATTTCAGCGTGATCACGCCCTTCCCACCACGACTTTGAATGCGGTACTCTGTGATCGGGGTGCGTTTTCCATATCCTTTGTCGGTCACCGTGAGGATCTCGCTCCCTTGATCCGCCGGATCGAGCACCTCGAGAGCAACCACCCGGTCCGCGGCTTCAAGTGACATCCCCGTCACACCTCGGGCCGACCGCCCCATCGCCCGCGCGTCCGCCTCCTCGAACCGGATACTCATGCCTTCCTTGGAGCAGAGGAACAGGTGACTCTTGCCGTCTGTAAGCTTGGCGCCCACCAGCTCGTCTCCCTCGTCGATCGTGATGGCCATGATCCCGTTCGAGCGGACGTTCTTGAACTCACTCAAAGAAGTGCGCTTGATGACCCCGTGGCGTGTAGCCATCGCCACGAACTCATCCTCTTTGAACTCCCTTACCGGGAGGACGGCCTTGATGCTCTCCCCGGGCTGCAATTGGAGTAGATTCACGATCGCCTTGCCCTTGGACGCGCGCGAGGCTTCCGGGATCTTGTACACCTTCAACCAGTAAATCCGGCCCTTGTTGGTGAAGCAAAGCAGATAGCTGAGATTCGTCGTCCGATATAGCGACTTCACGAAGTCGCCTTCGCCGGTGGCCATGGCCTTGATGCCTTTGCCTCCGCGATGCTGGGATCGGAATTGCCCGATGTCGGTACGCTTGATGTATCCGTTGTGCGTGATCGTCACGAGAATCTCTTCGTCCGCGATCAGGTCCTCGGCTTCAAACTCCTCGGCTTCGCCCAGCGTGATCTCCGTGCGACGCGGATCCGCGTAGGTCTTTCGATCCTCGAGCAGCTCCTCGCGAATGATTTTGTAAACGAGAATCTCGCTCCCAAGGATCTTCTTCAAGCCCTCTATCAGCCTCAGGACTTCTTGATATTCATTAACGATCTTGTCGCGCTCAAGCCCGGTAAGCCTGTGCAGGCGCATGTCTAGAATCGCTTGAGCCTGAATCTCCGTAAGTTCAAGGCGGGCCATCAGGGCGACGCGAGCGTCCGCCGGATTGGCGGCTTCGCGAATCAGCTTAATGGTAACGTCGAGATTTTCAACGGCCTTCTTCAATCCTTCCAAGATATGGGCCCGGGCCTCGGCCTTCTTCAGGTCGAAGGCCGTACGGCGAAGGACTACGTCCTTACGGTGTTCGACGAACGCCCAAAGAAGCTCCTTTAGATCGAAAATCTTCGGTCGATTCTGATGAATCGCGAGGAGGCTGATCCCGAAGCTCTCCTGAAGCTGTGTAAGCTTATAAAGGCGGTTCAAGATGACGTTGGAGTTCTCGCCCTTCTTCACCTCGATCACCACGCGCATGCCGGTACGATCGGACTCGTCGCGCAGATCTGAGATCCCTTCGACCTTCTTGTCCTTAACCAGATCCGCGACCTTCTCGATCAGCTTCGCCTTGTTAACCTGATAGGGAATCTCCGTGATCACGATCCGCTCGCGATCACCCTTCATCGGCTCGATCTCGGCTTTGCCGCGAATAGTGATAACGCCGCGTCCTGTCTTGTAGGCCGCGCGCAAGCTCGAGCCCCCGAACACAGACCCGGCCGTCGGGAAATCCGGGCCTTTCACGAACTTCAACAGATCATCAACGGAAAGCGTCGGCTCGTCGATGAGGGCGACCGTCGCGTCGATGATCTCGCCGAGGTTGTGCGGCGGGATGTTCGTGGCCATGCCGACAGCGATTCCCGCGGAGCCATTGACCAGCAGGTTCGGAATTCGCGTCGGAAGAACCAGCGGCTCCTTCAACGTATCGTCGTAGTTTGGCCCGAAATCGACGGTCTCCTTCTCGATATCCCGAAGAAGCTCGTCGGTGATCCGAGACATGCGAATTTCCGTGTATCTCATCGCCGCCGGCGCATCGCCGTCCACGGAACCGAAATTCCCCTGGCCATCGACCAAGGGGTTCCGCAGCGAAAAGTTCTGCGCCATTCGCACGATCGTATCGTAGACGGCCGTATCGCCGTGCGGGTGATACTTACCAATGACGTCACCGACTACACGCGCCGATTTCTTGTATGCCTTGTCGTGAGTGTTGCCGAGATCATACATCGCGTAGAGCACCCTGCGGTGAACCGGCTTGAGGCCGTCGCGGGCATCCGGAAGGGCGCGACCGATGATCACGCTCATCGCGTAGTCGAGATAGGCGCCTCTCATCTCGTCTTCGATCGAAACGTTTATTACATGCCGATCCGGCGACTGCATATCAGACATCGATTACCTCACCACCGGATCAGGCTCGACGCCCAGGTAAAACCGCTTCCGAATGCCGCCGACATGACCAGCATTCCTTTCTTGAGCTTGCCCGCCGCCACGGCTTCATTCAGCCCGATCGGAATCGTCGCCGCAGTAGTGTTCCCGAAGCGGTCAATCGTATTGAAAACCTTCTCGGCCGGAATGCCGAGCTGTTTCGCCACCATTTCGTTGATGCGCAGGTTCGCCTGGTGGAACACGAATAGATCGATATCAGAAACCTGAAGCCGATTCGCCTCGAGAGCCGTCAAGACGGCCTCGGGCATTCGCTTCACTGCGTGAACAAAGACCGTCTTTCCGTTCATCTGCGGCCATTGAAGGCCCTGGTCGATCATTTCGTGGGTCATCCTCGCCGCGATCGGATACGACGATCCCGGTGCGGGGATCCAAAGCTCTTTTGCGAAGGCGCCGTCCGCGAACAGGTGCGTGGAAATCACGCAAGAATCCTTGGCCGGGTCACGCACGTCCACTGCGGCCATCACTACCGCGCCAGCACCGTCTCCGAACAGCACGGAAACCTCTCGGCCGGCCGTGGTGCGATTCAGGCCCTTTGAATGGATCTCCGCCCCAACCACCAAAACGTGTTTGTACATGCCGGTACGAATGAACTGGTCGGCGATCGAGACGCCGTAAATGAACCCTGTGCACTGTTGCCTGACATCGAGCGCGGGTATGCCGGGAAGGCCAAGCTTGGCCTGAAGAAAACATGCGGTGCCCGGAAACTCGTGGTCCGGGCTGAGGGTGGCCAGAATCACGAGATCGATCTTCGACTTCTCGATACCCGCACGTTCGATCGCCTGTTCAGATGCGCTGAGCGCGAGGTCTGAGGTCGATTGACTCTCATGTGCCCAATAGCGTTGCCTGATGCCAGTACGCTGCTGGATCCACTCGTCAGAGGTGTCCATGAGCTTCTTGAGATCATCGTTTGTCCATAGGTTCTCGGGAATATACGTCCCCACGGACAGAATCTTTGATCGAGTGGAGCTCATATATCGAGGTTCCTCACTCGCAGGGCGTTCTCCTCGATGAACTGGCGCCGAGGTTCCACCTGGTCGCCCATAAGAACACTGAAGAGTCTATCCGCTTCCACGCCGTCCTCGACCGTAACCTTGAGAAAGGTTCTCGCGTTCGGGTCCATGGTGGTTTCCCAAAGCTGCTCGGGGTTCATTTCTCCCAGGCCCTTGTAGCGTTGTACCTGCATTCCGTTCCGAGTTAGCTCGACTACCTTCTTTGATAGCGATTCGACCGTGGTAACGGCCTCCGAGATCGCCTTTTTTTCTTCCTTGCCGTTCTCCGAGATCGTGAAGGGCCCCTTGCCGATAGCTGACATCTGCCCGTAGAGCTTCGAAAGCTCCAAAAATTCTGGTGAGTCCATGAATGCCGAATCAACCTGGAAAATTCGCTTGGCGCCACCCGCAGTCATGGTTTCAAACCGAACCGATTTGCCCTTACCGTCCGACGATGCTTTTACCTCGTATTGCATTCGATCGCCGATCGCTCGGCTCTCGTTAGCGATCTCCAAAAGCGTTTTCTCGAGACGCTTCTCGTCCATAAACCAGTCTTGAGTGACGCTCCGAAATACAAGTCCGCGAATCACGTCGGGGTTCAATCGGCGACCCATGCGCTCCATAGCCTGTCCGAAACGCGTGCCCGCCCGCAGCGCGGGGAGCAATTCGCTCTTCGCGACCAATTTGCCCGCGCTCTGAACGGAGATAAGATCCATCCCCGTGTTGAGCAAGTATTCCGAGAGCTCCTGCTCGTTCTTGAGATAACTCGATTTCTGACCGCGCTTCACGCGATAGAGTGGCGGCTGAGCGATGTAGAGATACCCTTTGTCGATAATTGGATACATCTGACGGTAGAAGAAGGTCAGCAGAAGGGTGCGAATGTGCGACCCATCAACATCGGCGTCCGTCATGATCACGATCTTGTGATAGCGAAGCCTCGTGATGTCGAAATCGTCTTTGCCGATTCCGGCGCCAAGCGCCGTGATGAGGAGCTTGATCTCCTCGAAAGAGAGCATCTTGTCGAATCGCGCCTTCTCAACGTTTAAAATCTTCCCCTTGAGCGGCAAAATCGCCTGGTACTTCCGATCACGCCCCTGTTTCGCGGAGCCGCCGGCGCTATCCCCCTCGACGAGATAGATTTCACAGAGCGCCGGGTCCTTCTCCTGGCAGTCCGCCATCTTGCCGGGCAGCCCGCTCCAGTCGAGCGCGGTCTTCCTACGCGTGAGGTCCCGGGCCTTTCTGGCGGCGATGCGGGCCAGGGCCGAGTCCACGGACTTTTGGATGATCTTCTTCGCGACCGAGGGGTTTTGCTCGAAATAGTCGGTAAGCTTCTCGTAGAGAACTGCATTGACGAGGCTCTCGACCTCGCTGTTCCCGAGCTTGGTCTTGGTCTGACCTTCAAACTGTGGCTCCGGTACCTTCACGCTGACGACACAAGCAAGACCCTCGCGGATGTCGTCACCAGAAAGTGAGTCTTTCAGGCCCTTCAGCAGCCCGGAGTCCGTGCCGTACTTGTTCACCACGCGGGTGAGTGAATTGCGAAGTCCGGAGACGTGCGTGCCACCCTCGATCGTGTTGATATTGTTGACGTAGGAGGTGACCGTCTCGCTGTAGGAATCGTTCCACTGCATCGCGATTTCCATGCCGATACCGTCGCGTTCAGCATGGAAGTACAGGACCTGGTCGTGCAGTTTTTGCTTCGAGCGGTTGATGTGTTCGACGAAATGCTTGATTCCGCCTTCGTACTTGAATTCCTGCTCCTTTGCGGGCTCCTGGCGCTCATCCTTGAGACAGATAGCCAAGCCGCTATTCAGAAACGCGAGTTCGCGAAGGCGCCCCGCCAGGGTGTCGATGTTGTACTCGACCGTCTCGAAAATCTCAGGATCGGGTTTGAAGGTCGTCTTTGTCCCACGTCCCTGGGTCGCTCCAATCTCCCGTGTTGGAGCATCGGGGTTTCCAATTTTGTAGCTCTGCTTGAATGCCTTACCGTCGCGTTTCACCTCGACGATACAGAACTCAGAAAGCGCGTTGACGACCGAAGCGCCAACGCCGTGAAGTCCTCCGGAAACTTTATAGGCACTGCCCGTTTCGTTGAATTTTCCGCCGGCGTGTAGCTTAGTCATCACGACCTCTAGGGCGGAAACGCCGGACGGATGCATATCGCAGGGAATGCCGCGTCCGTCGTCCTCGACGGTCACGCTGTTATCCACGTGAACCGTAACTGAAACCCGCTTCGCAAAACCGGCCAGAGCCTCGTCGATCGAGTTGTCAACGACTTCGTATACGAGGTGATGAAGACCACGCGCGCTCGTATCGCCAATATACATTCCTGGGCGCTTACGGACTGCCTCGAGGCCCTCAAGAATCTTGATCTTGTCTGCCGAATAATCCGCCGATTTCGGCTTGCCCAGTTCCGTGCTCATGTCGTTCGACCCTCTAGGTCCATCAGATTTCCGTGAGGAACCCGTCTTCAACTCGGAACCGCTTGCCGTGTACACGCGACTCCTCCGTGGTCGTCACGAAGACTTGAAGGTTGGTTTCCCTGAGAAACTGCATGAGGAACTCTCGCCGGTCGCTGTCCAACTCCGATGAAAAATCATCAAGCAGGAAGAGCGGTGGCAAACTGGTGGCCGCCTGAAAAAGTCCGACTTCGGCCATCTTCAAGGCCACCAGAGCTGAGCGAACCTCGCCTTGGGAACCATGACCCTTCAAGGTCCGGTCTTCGAGACAAAAAAACCAATCATCCCGGTGAGGACCCACCAAAGTCGTCCCCGCCAGAATCTCCGCCGATCGGCGACGGAGCATTTCTCCTGACATTTCGATTCGAATTTGTTCTATCGACGGCAGAAGGGGCTGTCCAGAGAAATTGACCCCGCTTAATGTACTGAAAGCACTTCGATTTTGCCCCGACTGCCGCATCCAGTCGGACCCATAAATTAGGCCCAAACCGCGCTGCTTAGGAGCAATTTTTTCAAGTATCTCCTTCGCTCTCGGGAGAAGCCTTTGAAGCCACTCAAGGCGTGCGAGCACTACCTGAGAGCCCTGCGCAACCAACTCCTCAGTGAAATCCTCGAGGAGACCTGAGCCACTCCAACTAGAATCGCGAAGGACACGATTTCTTTGCTCAAGTACTCGTTGGTAGCGCTTCAGGGCCAGAAGCGTCTCCGACGATTCTGCGCTGATTACCCGGTCAATATAGTCCCGGCGGAGGCGCGGCTCGCCCCGGATGAGGTCGTGGTCTGCCGGATTGAAAACTATCGTGTGAAGGCCTGTTCCTGGCGATCTGAGCTTATGCTCAAGATACTCAACCGAACTCCGGTAGGCTCTGCCGTTGATAGAGGCAAGCTTTTGTCCACGCCCCGTGCCGGGGTCGGCAGTGAGCCGGAGCTCCAAGTCGGTATCCCAAGTCACTCCCGATAGGTCCGACTTGTGGATGCGACACCGAATCTCGGCTTCCGCTTCGCCCCACTGGATCACTTCCGAGGGTCGGGCATTCCGAAAGGAGCGAAGGGACGAGAGAAAGTGGAGCGCCTCAATGAAGCTGGTCTTGCCCTGGGCATTACTGCCCACCAGAAAGTTCAAATTGGCATCGGGTTTCAGCTCCGAATGCCGCACGTTCCGGAATTTCCGGAGCGTCACGGATTGAACCTTCATGGCCGTCCCAGGCTAGATGCGCATTGGCATGATGACGTATGTGTGATTCCGCTGATCAGCGCCTCGAATCACGCCGGGATTAAGACGGTCCTTGAACGAAAACTCGATCTCTTCGGATCCCACCACAGCAAGACAGTCGAGCATGTACTTGGCGTTGAACCCGATCGCCATAGATTCACCCTGAACATCGACGTCGAGCTCCTCTACGGCATCGCCCATATCTGGATTGCTGGACGAGATCGTCAGCGCATTTGAATCAAAGCTCAATTTCACACCACGGCTTTTCTCGTGGGCTAGCAAACTGACCCGCCGAAGAGCTGCTGTGAGGTCATCGCGACGGAGGCGTGCTACACGACCGGCGTCCTTGGGAATCACCTGGCGATAATCCGGATACTCACCCTCTATGAGGCGAACAAAGAGGTACGTGTCGCCCTCGTGAGCGAAGAGGTAGCCACGCTCGAAGGCGAGCGCGATGCTCGCTGAAGCACGGTCGAGAAGCTTCCGCAGCTCCATGAGCCCCTTCTTCGGGATGATCATGCCACGCTTGAAATCAGGCGCCGCGAGGAAAACCTCTTGGTCGACGAAGGAGAGACGATGGCCATCAGTCGCCGTCATCCTCATCACGTTGCCTTCGAGCTGCTCGAAAAACACGCCGTTCAGGTGATACCGGGTGGCGTCCGTGGAAACCGCGAAGCCCGTTTTATCAATCATGTCGCGAAGGGCTTCGACGCGCGCCTCAGAATATTTCTTCTCTTCGAATGATGGGAGAGCGGGATATTCATCGGCCGCGAGACTCACGATATTAAACTTGGACTTGCCAGAGACGATCTCGACCCATTCGTTGTTCTTGCGCGCAACCTGAACGGGACGGCTGGGGAGCTCCTTGAGAATGTCGAGAAAGTGCTTCGCAGAGAGCGTAATTCGGCCATCTTCTTCCGACTCGACAGGAATCGTGATCCTTGTCCCGACCTCGAGGTCAGTGGCGGCAAGCGCGAGACTTCCCTTGCTTACGGTACATAGGACATTGGCTAGAATTTGAACCGCGTTCTTCTTCTCAACAACGGATTGGATCCGCTGAATGGCATCCAAGAGAACGTCACGCTCGGCTTTGAAACGCATAGGTTTGGTATCCCCCTGGGAGCGACAGTTGAACTTCACCATCTCTCACAAAAAGAAGGTTTATTGAATAGTAGTAGTAGTAGGGTCGGTGAAATTGTGGGTAAGTCTGCAACTCTAGAATTTAACAGCGATTGACGCGCGCGCACCGTGTGGACAGTGCGTGGGGATATCTACCTGAAGTTGGGGACAGATCGCATAGTGAGCACGTTCCTGAGACTTGTCCCCAGAGTTATCCCCAGGCCGATGTGGATAAGTGAAATTCCGAAGAGCGGTACTCAGGTGTAAGGCGTTTCTGAACCGCCATGATCTCTTGTCGATGCACTTATCCCCAGATGGTGGAGTGAAGCGGTCTGAAGGGCGGTCGTAGTCTTGGGAAGTCGATGGGGGATATGTGGATGGATTTTGAATCCACATTTGAGTTCCGCTAGTTAGATTTCGAAAATCCGCGGGAGCTTGGGGATAACTCTGGGGATGAAAGGGAAGTTGTGCGTGCTATCCCCAAGACATCCCCAGGCTTTTCCCGTGAGTTATCCACCGGAAAGTAATGTCCGACAAAATGGATGACATGCGGACGCGCCAAGGGTTGCGACGCAACGCATAAATAAATAACAACGAAGAAAATGAAGATTCAAAGGCGATTCTGAATAGATTCGACGGCGGACCGGATCTCGGGGTCGGACTCGAGACCGTTTTCGATCTTGTTTACGGCGTGAAGGATTGTTGTGTGGTCCTTGCCGCCAAAGTACCTGCCGATCTCCTTGAAGCGGAGCTGAGTATACTTACGAACAAGATACATTGCGATCTGCCGCGGGAGGGCGACGGTCTTGGTTCGCGACGGCGACTTTAGGTCCTGAACCTTCAGATGGTAGTGCTGCGCTACGATCGACTGAATGCTTTCCACGGTAAGAAGGGAACTTTCCTCAGGGACGGAGCTCTGCAGTTCCTGTCGACACATTTCGAGCGAGATCTCCGCGCCGGTCAGAGATGCCTGAGCTTGAAGCCGAATAAGGATCCCTTCGAGCTGTCTGACATTGCTGCGGACATGAGTGGCCAGAAAGGTCGCCACGTCTTCGGGAAGGTAGATGTCGTCGCGTTCGGCCTTGGCCTTCAGGATTGCGATTCGGGTTTCAATCTCGGGCGGCTGAATGTCGGCTACGAGTCCCCATTCGAAGCGTGTGCGAATTCGCTCTTCGAGTCTCTCGATGTCCTTGGGAGGACGATCGCTCGATAGGACAATCTGTCGCTTGGAGGCGTACAGCGCGTTGAAGGTGTGGAAAAACTCTTCCTCGGTGGATTCCTTACCGGCGATGAACTGAATGTCGTCGATCAGGAGGACGTCGAAGCTATTTCGATACTTTGCGCGAAACTGGGACATCCGCTTGCGCTGCAGGGACTCAACGAGCTCGTTTACGAAGTGTTCAGCAGAGATATAGCCGACACAGGCGGTCGGATTCTGTGCCTTAAGGTGGTTCCCAATGGCGTGGAGAAGGTGAGTTTTCCCAAGGCCGGGTGAACTGTAGATGAAGAGGGGATTGTACTGGGTCGCGGGACGTTCCGCGACGGCAACCGCAGAGGCGTATGCAAACTGATTGCTGGCGCCAACCACAAAGCTTTCCAGGCGATATCGGCTGTCTAACGGAAAGGAATTCGGCGTTGACACGGAGAGCGATACGGAGGGGACTTCCCTCTGGGGGAGAACCTCTCCTCCGACAGGCGCCCCAACGGGTTCCTCTGAGGATGCTACCGGACTATTTCGCTCCTTAATTTCAAGGGCGAGAGAGACGGGCACGCCCGAAGTTTGAGTCAGCGCGGACTCAATGAGCTCCCTGTAGTTATCCTTCACCCACTGGGCGGAGAATTCGTTCGGGGCCGCCAGTCGGACAACCTGACGTCCGCCTTCATCCTCAACCCCAAGCCACTCCAGCGGCTGAATCCAAGCGCGCAGCTTGCTGGCGACAACGGATTCCTCAAGGATTTGGTAAGCGTTCCTCCAGTGGTCGTTCCACTGGGCGGGATCCATCGGGTGGGGCGTTCGCATAGTTGGGATGGGGAGGCTTAGCACGCGCCCGCTGAGCTTGACAACGCCATGGGGGTGCTATAGTTCCACCGAAGTTATGAAACGGACTTACCAACCTAGCCGGACAAAACGCCGCCGGACCCACGGCTTTCGCGCTCGCATGAAGACGAAAGGCGGTCGGGTAGTATTGAAGCGCCGCCGCGCCAAGGGCCGCAAGCGCCTGGTCGTGAAGGCCGCGTCGAAGTGATCGTTGCGGCCTTTTTGGGCCGACTTTCCCCTCCCGCATTTTGATACCCGCGATGTCTTCGTCGTCCTACCGCTTTGACCCTGCCCGTAGACTGAGGGTCAGGAGCGAATTTCTGCGATTCTTCGGCGACCGGCAGGTAGCCCGACTCGGTGAATGCGTGATCTTTCGGGTGGCGAATGAACTGAAGCACCCGCGTCTAGGCATCACCCTAAAGGCAAGGGGAACATCCGTTGAGCGGAATGCGGTGAAGCGCGTCGTCCGAGAGGCGTTTCGCCGGTCCGCAAGCACGCTTGGAGCCTTCGATTACAACGTAGTGATCCCGAAGGAAAAGGTGCTTTCTTTCCCTTATCCTCAGAGGTTAAAACTCGCCCTATCGGGGAAGTGGTTTCATGTCCGCGCGAATCGTTGATCTGCTCAATTCGCTCATTCTTCTTTGTTTGAGGGCTTATCAGCTATGCGTTTCGCCGGCGCTCCACCTCTGGGCGGGGCCTGGGATGGGATGCAGACACGAACCCTCGTGCAGTGAGTTTGCGGTTCAGGCCATACAGAAACACGGGCCATTGCGAGGAGCAAGGCTGACGGCATCAAGGATTCTCCGCTGCGCCCCCTGGGGGGCAGGCGGATGGGATCCCGTGCCTTGATTGATTTGGAGGATCGATGGATCGGCGGACATTAACGGTCATGGTGCTGACGATGGTGATCTTCCTCGGCTGGCAGGCGTATTTCGCGCAGCCGCCCGTTCCGGCCGCACCGTCAACGGGCCAAAGCACAGCGCTAACCGAGCGTGGCGCGAGCGCACCCACAGCGGTTGCGCCCGCCAAACTGGGGAAGGAACCCGCACGCGCCAATCTGGAGCTTCCCCTCTCAACGGGTGTCGTAACCCTCACGAACGGGCCCGAGCTCATTAGTAACTGGGAATTGGCGGCCTATCATAGCGCACATCCACGCAAGGCCGATACCAGGCATGACCGCGTGTCCTTGGGGGATCTCGTGAGGAATCCGGCGATGGAGCTGGGATTTGACGCCGAGGAGTACCTCTATCTCAAGTCTCAGTTCGGAACGCTCGAGCGAGAAGGCGCGGGATACCTCTGGACCCATGATGATTCGAAGGTGCGAATTCTCCGCCGCGTTCACGCCCCGGCCGGAAAACCCTACCTGGACTTCGCGCTGAGCGTGACATTCAAGGCTCCGCCGCCGAAGTTCGCGTTTCTGTCACTCCACGGGCAGGCCGTGGGAGATAGCGCGGTCGATGTCGATCGCCGTTTGATGTATTCGGCCGGTGAGACGGTGGAATCGATCCCCGTCGGCGAGAAAATCGAAGTTGGAAAGACGGCCGATCCCGTTAGCTGGATAGCAACCGTTGACCGCTATTTTGCATTCGCCATTGTGCCTGATGCGACGAAGGGCCCCCGTGCCGTTGCGCAATCAATCGGAGAAACCGACGGCTTGCTTAGTTTGATTTATCCCGTCGAGGGAAGCGATGTTCAGATTTCGGGGCGAATCTTCTTCGGCCCCAAGCAGGTTGATCTCCTGACGAGCGTGGCGCCATCCCTCGAGCAGACCGTGGACTTTGGATGGTTCACTGTTTTCGCTTATCCGCTCTTCAAGATCATGCTTTGGTTCTATGGTTTCGCCAAGAACTACGGGGTCGCGATCATTCTTCTCACTCTACTGGTGAAACTTGCGACATTCCCCCTGACCTACAAAAGCATGGTCAGCATGAAGAAGATGGCCGCGATCAACCCACAGATTCAGCGTTTACGCGAGCGACACAAGGATGAGCCCCAGCGGTTGAATCAGGAGATGATGGCTCTAATGAAGGCAAATGGAGCAAATCCGCTCGCGGGATGCCTCCCAATCCTGATACAGATGCCGGTCTTTTTCGCGCTTTATCGGGTGCTCTACAGCTCCGTAGAGCTTTATCAAGCGCCCTTCTTTTTGTGGATCGGCGATCTCTCCGCCAAGGATCCGGCTTATGTCACGCCCGTCTTGCTCACCCTTACGATGTATGTGCAACAGAAGATGACGCCCGCGACCACCGCGGATCCTATGCAACAGAAGATGCTTCAGTTTATGCCCGTTATCTTTGGTGTCATGATGCTCAATCTTCCCTCGGGACTGACGTTGTACATGTTGGTGAACGCCCTGGCGGGAATCGTCCAGCAGGTGCTGATGAACCGGAAGCTAGACCCCCATGGCCGTGCCGCCGCCGCGCGAGCGTGATCACTCGGGCTATCTTTCGACCGATACGATTTCGGCGGTAAGCAGTGCCCTTGGCGGGGCAATCGCAGTCGTCCGCCTGAGCGGGCCTGAGGCTGGGCGGATTGCGGCCGAGGCGCATGCGCCGGGCGACTTGCTGGAGAACCCGCGGACCGTCTGCCGCTGCGTTCTGCGCGACGAGCTTGGACAGGTTCTGGATGACGCGGTTGCGATCGGATTTCGCGCACCGGCAAGCTATACAGGCGAGGATCTGGTGGAGTTTCACATCCACGGAAGCGCGGTCATCGCCGAGAACCTCTTGGAGACGCTTTTGCGGCTGGGGGCGCGTCAGGCCCTTCCTGGAGAATTCAGCTTTCGCGCCGTTCGCAACGGGAAGCTTTCGCTAGATCAGGCCGAAGCCGTTGGCGATCTCCTCAACGCCACGAACGCGTCAGCGACGCGGGTGGCCCTTGAGAAGTTGGGCGGAGCGCAAGGGCGGTGGGTCGCCGAGTTCGGCCGTGAGCTGAGAAGCCTGGCGGCGTTTGGAGAAGTAGGGATCGACTTCTCCGACCAGGACGTGGAGGAGGTGCGCTTGCCAGGGCTGAAGGAGAGGCTGAAGCCGCTTCTTGGGCGTGTCTGCGAGCTCGAAGGAAGCTATGATCGAGGTCGTCGGATACAGGGCGGAGTTGGCGTGGCGATCCTGGGTCGGCCGAATGCCGGGAAGTCGAGCCTTTTTAACGCGCTTTTAGGCGAAGAGCGGTCGATTGTGACGGAAATCGCCGGCACGACTCGAGACGTCGTTCGGGAGCGTGTGACACTGAGAGACGAGGCGGGAAGGACGGTGACCTTTCGCCTGGAGGATACGGCGGGACTGCGAATCGCAGAGGACAAGGCGGAGGCGCTTGGCGTAAAGCGCTCAGAGGAGGCCGCGCGCGACGCGGACCTCGTACTTTGGGTTGTTGACGCCACCGCGGAGCTCACCCTCCCGCCGGAGTGGACGGCGCTGGGGCTCGATCATGACCGCATGATCTGCGTCTTAAACAAGGCCGACCTTGTTTCTCCTGTTGAGGCGAATGAGTGGGTTGATCTGCTGGAGGGCGGAGGCGGTAAGAGGGTTCATCTGGTGTCTTCGGTGACGGGTGCGGGGGTTTCGGATCTCGCGAGAGTCATGGCCAACCGGGGCATGAGTTGGGTGAGCCGACGCGAGGGAGAAGTCGTGCTGACGAGGGCTTCGCACCTTCAGTCCGTGAAAGAGGCCAGGGGACATCTTGAGAGAGCCGCACAGGCCTCGGAGCTGGACCTATTCGCTGCTGATGTTCGCCAGGCGTTGGCGTCGCTTTCCCCCTTGGTGGGGGACACGGTTCCGGACGATATTCTCGGGCAAATTTTCTCCGAATTTTGTATAGGAAAATGACGCGATAATTCGACAACTTACGGGGAGATATCGGTCATGACCGCGATCCGGAAAATCGGTGTGGTGGGCGCGGGCCAGATGGGTTCCGGCATTGCCCAAACCGGAGCTCAGGCGGGCTACGAAGTGCTTCTGTCGGACGTGTCAGCAGAGATTGCTTCTCGAGCCAAGGAGAAGATTTCACAACAGCTGGACCGCCTGATCGAGAAGGGCAAGCTCACGGAAGTGGAGCGCCAGGGCGTACTCGGGAGGATTCAGCCGGTGGGCGGGCCGGGGCCGCTTGCGGAGTGTGATCTCGTGATCGAGGCGATCACCGAGAACCGAGAAATCAAATTCGAGACCTTCCGCGAGCTCGATGATCTGTGTAAGGCTACAACAATACTTGCGTCGAATACCTCATCGATCTCCCTCACCGAAATCGCCGCGGCCACGAAGCGCCCCGACCGCGTGGCGGGGATGCACTTCATGAACCCTGTGCCGGTAATGAAGCTGGTCGAGGGGATTCGCGCCCTTCAGACATCGGACGAGACCTTTTTCGTGGTTCGTGCCGTTGCGGAAAAGATGGGAAAGATTTTCATCGAAGCGAACGACCTTCCAGGCTTCGCGGTCAATCGCATCCTGATGCCAATGATCAACGAGGCGGTCTACGCTCTTCATGAGGGCGTGGCGTCAGTCTCCGACATCGATCAAGCGATGAAATTGGGAACGAATCAGCCCATGGGCCCCTTGGAGCTTGCGGATTTCATCGGTTTGGATACCTGCCTCGCGATCATGAATGTATTGCATCGGGGCTTGGGCGATTCGAAGTATCGTGCCTGTCCTCTGCTCAGGAAGTACGTATCCGCCGGCTGGCTGGGGCGAAAGGCCGGGAGAGGGTTTCATAGCTATGGAAAGTAAGGCCTACGATTGCATTCGACGGGAGGACCGGGGCGGCGGCGTGTCGATTCTCTGGGTTGCGCGCGCTAAGGCGCTCAATGCGCTCAACTTGGCGACACTGCGTGAGATGGAGCGCGCTTTGCTTGCGCTGTCCGCCGACCCGGAGGTTCGCGCCGTCATTCTTACAGGCGAAGGAGAGAAGGCTTTTATTGCTGGTGCCGATATCGTCGAAATGAAGGAGATGTCGAGGGGCGAGGCCGTCGATTTTTCGAAGACCGGCCAAGCAGTAACGAGGCTTTTGCAGCTGATGCCGAAGCCGACGCTGGCTGCGGTAAATGGGTTCGCGCTGGGCGGCGGGACCGAGATGGCCATCTCGTGCGACTTCATCTTCGCCTCGGAGAGCGCTAGATTCGGGCTCCCCGAGGTAACGCTTGGTGTGATTCCTGGATTCGGCGGTACGGCGCGGCTGGCGCACTTCGTTGGTATGCCCATGGCAAAGGAGCTTATTTTTTCTGGCCGGCAGGTGCGAGCGGACGAGGCCTTGAGGGTGGGGCTTGTGAACCGCGTGATGCCCGCGGCGGAACTGCTTGCGGCGACCGTTGAGTTTGCGCAGGAGGTCGTGTCCAACTCCATGCCGGCCGTGCGATCGGCGAAGAAACTCTTGAACGAATTTTCTGAATCGAACGGCCTTCACTACAAACTTGATTCTGAGGCGCAGGAGTTTGGAAACCTGTTTGGGTGGCACGATCAACGCGAGGGAATGGCGGCCTTTTCGGAAAAGCGAAAGCCTGCATTTGAGGGGGTTAGGACATGATTCAAGGTTGGCCTGAGAGCGATGAAAGTAAACGCCTTCTCATGGAGGGCGTGAGCGCCTTTGCCCGGCAGGAAGTGGCCGCCAAGGCGGCGGAGATCGACCGGAACGGCCGCTTTCCCTCCGAGCTCGTGAAGCAAATGGGCGAGATGGGCCTGATGGGAATCATGGTTCCGGAGGAGTGGGGCGGCGCAGGAATGGACGCCGTCTCCTACGCCATGGCTATGGAAGAAATCGCCGCTGCCTGCGCATCTACGGCCGTCGTTATGTCCGTCAACAATTCCTTGGTTTGTATGCCGATCCTGGCTTACGGCACTGTCGATCAGAAGGAGCGATTCCTGCGCCCGCTCGCGGAAGGGAAGAAGTTGGGGTGTTTTGCCCTCTCGGAACCGGGACATGGGTCTGATCCTGCGGGTCTTGAGTGCGCTGCTACCAAGGTCCCCGGAGGATACAGGATCAAAGGGTCCAAGAATTGGATTTCAAACGGAAGAGAGGCCGACCTTTGCCTTCTCTTCGCGACGATGGATCGCGCGAAGAATCACAAAGGAATTTGCGCGTTCATTGTCGACACAAAGACGGAAGGATTCCAGGTGTCCAAACTCGAGGACAAGCTTGGAATCTGTGGTTCGTCCACGGCGCAACTGTTCTTTGACGACGTCTTCGTCGCAGACGGAGATCTTCTTGGAAAGGAGGGCGAAGGATTCAAGATCGCCATGTCAACGTTAGACGGTGGTCGTATCGGGATCGCCGCGCAGGCGTTGGGAATTGGCCGTTGTGCTTTCGAGGCGGCCAAACGCTTCGCTAAGGAGCGGGAACAATTCGGAGCGCCGCTTTCGAGGCTGCAGGCGATTCAGTTTTACATCGCCGACATGGCCGTAAGGCTTCAGTCCGCCCGGCTTCTGACTTGGCAGGCCGCGAAGCTCAAGGCAGAGGGTCAGCCCTACACGAAGGCCGCCGCGATGGCGAAGTTGGCGGCTTCGGAGGCCGCGATGTGGACTGCGAACAAGAGCATTCAGGTCCATGGGGGCTATGGATACACGAAAGAATACGTACCGGAGCGGAACTACCGGGATGCCAAAGTCACGGAAATCTACGAAGGCACCTCTGAGATTCAAAGGATTGTGATCGCCGCGCGGGAACTCGCGGATGACTGATTCGCGAGTGGTTCGCGTCCTAGTCGCAAAACCGGGGCTTGATGGCCACGACCGTGGCGCTAAAGTGATCGCCCGGGCGTTGAGAGACGCGGGTTTTGAGGTGATCTATACGGGGCTTCATCAGCGGCCGGCGACGATCGCCGCCACAGCGCTTCAGGAAGACGTTCATGTGGTCGGACTTAGCATTCTTTCGGGCGCTCACAACGATCTCGTACCCGAGGTGATTCGAGAGACGCAATCGGCGGGCCTCACGGACGCACTCTTCCTCGTCGGGGGAATCATACCACCGGAGGACGTTGAGGGATTGAAGAGGGTTGGGGTTGACATGGTATTCACCCCGGGGGCATCGCTTGACGAGATCATCAAGTACATCCGAGAAAATGCGCCGGTCCGCGCTTGACCTCGGCCTGATCGTTGTTTATTCGCTCGCCCTTTTTGCGGGCAGCGTGGCGCTGGTCAGGCACTCGGGACACGTCGGCAACGATTTCATCGTGTTTTGGACGGCAGCCCGGGCCACTCTCGAAGGGGTATTCCCGTATGGTGTCGAGACGGGACCTGGGATGGTTTTCAAGTACCCGCCATGGATACTTCCACTATTCTTTCCGCTGGCGCTTCTTCCGCTCGCTGGCGCGAAGTGGGTTTGGGGTGTTGCCCAGGTAGTTTCGATTATCGCCTGCGTCCTCTGGCTGCTGCGCCGTGGTTGCTCGTGGAGAATCGTACTTGGAGTTACCCTCGCCTTTTGGGGGATCTGGGCGGTGCACGCCCTAGACGGGCAAATCACGCTCATGCTGCTCGCCTCGTGCCTATGGGCAACAGAGGGCTTGAGGCCGTCGGGAGATCTCGGATATCGCGGCCTCATCATCCTGTGGGCGCTTTCGGTAAAGATTTTTACTGTCTTCGGCTTACTTGGTGTGTACCGGCCTTTGAGGAAGTGGTTGACCTTGCGTCATGTCGGCGTGAGCGCGGCGCTCTTTTTGGCTTTGAGTTTGCCGGCATGGTGGGCGGCCCCAGACCGAAACCCGGGCGCGATCGTAGAAGCCTGGGTGAGTTCTGCCAGCTCTGGTGGCGAGGCCTTGGGCGGGGAAAAGATCCGCAGCCGAGTGAATCAAGGATTTCCTGTGATGGTGTTGCGCCTTCTCGAGGTGAGGGCCTCCCGCACGAGCATGGACGTGCTTGCATTTCTGCTTGCGGCGCTCGTGCTGGGTGGAGTTTGGTCGATTGCCTCAGCGGGGCTTCCGTTTCCCGAACGATGGGTGGGGTGGCTTGCTTTGACGGCCGCGGTGCACCCCCTGTCCTGGTTTCACTCCTTTGTCATGGCCTTTCCGCTGGCGGCGCTGGCGCTGGATCGAGCCTGGGCAAGGCGGGAACGGATGGCGATCCTGCTCGCGGGAAGCGGCGTGGTCCTGATTGCTCTTCTGACC